>CALIIL010000067.1 GCA_938017685.1 uncultured Chitinophagaceae bacterium | reverse complement strand
AACGCTTCGTCCTTGTTCGTTTTCTTTTAGAGCCTTGATGATCTGGCTCTCGTTAAATTTACTTCTTTTCATGTTTTACAGTTTAAAATTAAAGATTTTCTGATTTTTAAACTGTCCAATTTTTAGGGAAGGCTACATAAGTACCAAGTACTAATCTGCGTTAGGGATAGTAGTGGAAAGCCCACAGTGCGCCGCGGCGCGCGAGGACTTGCAACGGATAGCCCGACCCGACCATAGGAGGGGAACGCCCAAAGGATACTAAACAAAAAAAACGTCCAAATGAAAACATTTGGACGTTGATATAAGTGTTATTGTTGTTTAAGCCATTTTAGCTTGGAGACCTTTGTCAAGTGCGTCTAAAAATTCTTCGGTGTAGACATAGTCTGTGCCATGTGCTACTTTGTTACCGCTAATACATACGGCCAAATCTTTAGTCATAATACCGCTTTGTACAGTATCGATACATACTTGTTCTAAACTTGTACAGAAATCAATTAGTGCTTGGTTGTTATCTAACTTCCCTCTAAACGCTAAACCACGTGTCCAAGCAAAAATAGAGGCGATTGGATTTGTACTGGTAGGATTACCTTTCATGTGCTCGCGATAGTGACGTGTAACCGTACCATGCGCTGCTTCTGCTTCCATTGTATTGCCATCTGGCGTTACTAATACAGAAGTCATTAAGCCTAATGAACCAAAACCTTGTGCTACAGTATCGCTCTGTACATCGCCATCGTAATTCTTACAAGCCCAAACAAAATTACCATTCCACTTTAAAGCCGCAGCTACCATATCATCAATTAAGCGGTGCTCGTATACTGTGTCTGCCGCATCAAATTTGGCTTTGTATTCGTTCTGATATACTTCTTCAAAAATGTCTTTAAAACGACCATCGTATTGTTTTAAGATGGTGTTTTTTGTAGAAAGGTATAATGGCCATTTTTTGTTTAAAGCAACATTGAAGCAAGAGCGAGCAAAGCCGTAAATACTCTTATCGGTATTATACATGCTCATGGCTACACCATCTCCTTCGAAATTATAAATTTCAAAGGTTTGTGTTTCGCCTTGTTCTGGCTCAAAGGTCATGGTTAATTTTCCTTTGCCTTTAATAATTGTATCCGTTGCTTTATATTGGTCACCAAAAGCATGACGTCCAATAATGATAGGAGCCGTCCAATTAGAAACTAAACGAGGTACATTGTCCATCACGATGGGCTCACGAAATACCGTACCATCTAAGATGTTACGAATGGTACCATTAGGCGAACGCCACATTTGCTTTAAGCCAAACTCTTCCACACGGTTCTCATCAGGTGTGATGGTTGCGCATTTAATACCAACTCCGTGCTTCTTAATCGCATGGGCAGCGTCAATGGTAATTTGGTCATTTGTTTCGTCGCGCTTTTCAATACCTAAATCATAGTATTCAATCGGCACTTCAACGTAAGGAAGGATTAGTTTATCCTTAATAAATTTCCAGATTATGCGGGTCATTTCATCGCCGTCTATTTCTACAACAGTATTTTGTACTTTAATTTTATTCATACATTCAGTTTTAATCTTAATGAGTGCAAATGCCTTCATTGATTTTGTGCAAATTTATAGATTTGATTTCTTTAATACTGACAAGTCAATTAAAAGGTTATACACTTAAATTATACATATAGAAATAGTGTCTGTAATAAACAGCGATGGTGCTCGTCTAAAGCGCAAAAACGGCTTATCTCATTGAATATTTATCGCTACATTTGACAATCAATTCAATGTTGCCGTGGCTAAGACAAAAATAACGACCAAACCTTCGAAAATACAAGAAGAAGTACAACCCATAGTTCAAGAGGTTGTTATATCGAATGAAAAACTTGTATGGATATATAAGATAAGCCTTTGGGTAGTGCTTGCGCTCATGGTATGCATGAGCTTCTGGTATGGTTTAAGTGGAGATGAGGTTGATATGAATGAGTATGGTAATGCGATACTAAATTTTTACACTTCATTTGGTTCGGATGAAACGGTGTTTAATATGCCCAAAGAGTATGACCGAGATAGTATACTTAAATATTATGGTGGTTTTTATGATACGATTTGTGCCGTTGTGACGAAGATATCTCCCTTTGAATTATTTACGACTCGTCATATTATGAATGCCCTGATGGGTTTCTTAGCGATATTTTTTGCCTCTAAGATTATTAAGAAGATTATTGGAACGCGAGCGGCTATTCTTGGTATTTGGCTCATGTTTTTATCTCCTTTCTTTTTAGGACATGCTATGAATAATCCTAAGGATATACCCATGGCCGCTTTTTGGGTTATGGCCTTATATGGCATGATACGCTTGTTTACCAATCTAGAGAAGGCTACTTGGAAAGATTATCTGTTTGCTATTTTACCCATAGGTTTTACAATCGCTTCTCGTGTTGGTGGTATATTACTTATTCCTGAAATGTTTGTGCTGGCAGCTTTTTTATGGTTCTTTAATTTTAGAAATGAAGAGGGCGCGCCAAGTATTTCTAAGCTGGTGAAGTCTTTGGCCATTGTATCCATTGGAGGTTATTTAGCGGGTTGTTTGTTCTGGCCATTTGGTCTCATTGATCCAATCAATAATCCATTATTTGCCCTAAAGGAAATGACTAACCTGAGTGTAGGCATGAAGCAAGTTTATGAAGGTGTGGAAATGTTTTCAACTGAACTGCCGAGCTCTTATTTACCTAAGATCTTTACGCTGACAAATACCTTCGCATTTTTAGCCGGTTTGATATTGTTTGCAGTCTTTATTTGGTCATTTAGAAAAGATAAAAGAGCAGCACTATTATACTTTGTTGCGTTTACTGCATTCTTTCCGTTTGCGTATATTATTTATTCGGGATCTAATGTGTTTCATGCTTGGCGCCATACCTTATTTATATTCCCATCAGCCATTGTACTGGCGAGTTTTGGGTGGGATAAACTAGCAGCTTTCTTTAAAAGTAAAAATGTGAAATTAGAATTGGCTGTTTTAGGATTTTTGGCTTTGATGCTGCTTGAGCCATTATATTTTATTGTGACCACTTTTCCTAATACCAATACATACTACAATAAATTAGTAGGTGGTGTGGCTGGAGCTTATGGTAATTATGAAGTAGATTTTTATTACAATAGTTTAAAAGAAACGTCGGACCATTTTATTAAAGAAATTTTACCCAAGCAAAAAGATAGTATAACCTTAGTGACCAATGCGGTGCATATTGTACCGAAGTATTTTCCTAAGGATGCCAAAGTGCGATTTAGATACATCCGTTATCGTGAGCGTAACTTACAAGATTGGGATTATGCATTATTCCATATTGCATTAATACCAAGAGAAGATATGTTGAAGGAATTATGGCTGCCAAAATCAACGGTGTACAAAGCTTCTGTTGAGGGTAAAACATTAAGCGCATTGATAAAGCGTGGAAGCAGCGCAGATATGGCTGGACTTAAATATTATGAACAAGGTAATATGGATAGTGCTATTATTAGTTTTGCCACTTATTTAGAAACGGATGATAAGAATACGCCTATTATGAATAAGCTAGCGGACGCTTATATGCAAAAAGGAAACTTGGCTGAAGCAGATGCGACATTGAAAAAAGCATTGGCACTAAACCCTGCTGATCTGGAGAGCAATTATTTTATGGGCATGCTCATGATAGAGCAGCAAAACTTTGCTGGTGCAAGCCAAATATTTACCGGCTTGATTCAAGCAAATCCTCAATTTATTCAAGGATATTATTTCTTAGGATTAGCACAGATTGGTCAAGGGCAATATCAAACAGCCATAGGCAACTTGAATAATGCCTCGCAATCGCAGCAGTTAAGAGGAGCTTGTTATAAAGCGATGGGCGATGCCTATATGAAACTGGGTAACGAGGCTGAGGCGAGAAAATTTTATAATCTCATAGGGCAGTAATAAATAATATAATTCAAGAGAGAGTATAATGGAAGCGTTAAGAGAAGATACTGATTTAGTTATTGTTGGAGGTGGTATTACAGGATTGGCATCGGCCTATTTAGCAGCTAAGGCTGGTAAAAAAGTAGCTGTCTTAGAAGCAGGTGAGCGATTTGGAGGCTTGCTAAATACTTTCGAAATTGGAGGAAATAAGTTAGAGTTTTACTATCATCATTTCTTTATGCATGATGCTGAGCTCAATTGGTTGATTAAAGATTTAGGTATTGCCGATCAATTGTTTTTTAAGAAAACAAGCATGGGCGTTTATACTGAAGGTAAAATATATGATTTCAATTCGCCTAAAGATTTATTAAAGTTTAAGCCTATCTCTTGGGTAGATAAATTCAAGTTTGGCTTGTCCACCATTTTCTTAGGAAAAGTTGCACAGTGGGAAAAATACGAAGGAGTTTCCGCGATGGAATGGTTGAGAAAATGGGCGGGCAAGAGCACCGCAAAATCATTGTGGGAACCTTTGTTAAAAGTAAAGTTTGGACCCTTTGCCAATCAAGTGCCACTGGCATGGATGGTGGGGCGTATGCGCCAACGCATGGGCTCGCGCAAAGGTGGTGACGAACGCTTAGGTTATTTGACGGGTAGCTTGGATACTTTATTGCAAGCCTTACTAAAAGCATTGGCCGATATGAATGTGCAGTTAATCAATAACGCTCGTGTAGATGAAATTATTACTGAAGGCAATAAAATACAATCGCTTAAAGTTCAAGGAGCGCATATTAGTGCAAAGGACTATTTAATGACGCTGCCTAGTAACTATTTGTATCCCATGTTAGCTAAGGGGTTTCCTGCCTTGAGCCAGCAAATAAGTAGGGTGCAATACTTTGGCGCGATGTGTGTTATTTTAGAAATGACAAAACCATTAAGTGAAATTTATTGGCTAAATATTGCCTCGGAAGGTTTTCCGTTTGGTGGTGTAATAGAGCATACTAACTTTATACCAGCGAGTGAATATGCCGGTAGTCATATTGCTTATTTATCAAGATATTTTGCTCATGAAGAAGCTATAGCCACGATGACGGAAGAGGAAATAAAAAAAGATATGGTTAGCAAGCTTAAGGTCATTTATCCAGCTTTTAGCGAAGCAGATTTAAAGAATATTCATTTGTTCAAAACAATGACAGCCGCTACGGTTTGTGATATGAATTTTTCTAATAAAATTCCAAATTGTAAAACAGAAATAGAAAATATGTATCTTGCCAGCATGAGCCATGTATACCCTGATGAGCGCAGCACCAATAACTCGATACGAGTTGCAGCCGAGGCTTGCAGAGTAATGGGTATTGAAACGGACTATGTTCCTGCAAATCAATCGTTGGCTGGTAAAATTGGATTTTAAATATGATATCAATAGTTATTCCATTATTTAATGAAATTGAAAATGTTGAGGAGCTAACTAGCCGATTAACTTCTGCTAGTCCTTTATGGAAAGAGGATTATGAAGTGCTCTTTGTTGATGATGGTTCTTATGACGGAACCTTTGAAGAAATAAAAAAATATTGTGATGCTGATAGTCATTTTAAATGCTTGAAGCTATCGCGCAATTTTGGTCACCAAGCTGCCATTAGTGCTGGGATAAAACATGCCAAAGGAGATGCTGTAATAATAATGGATGGCGACTTGCAAGATCCTCCAGAAGAGTTGCCACGTTTTTTAGATAAATGGCGTGAAGGTTATCATGTAGTTTACGCGATAAGAAAGAAGCGTAAAGAATCGTTTTTTAAGCGAGCGAGTTACAAATTATTTTATCGCATTTTGCGTGCAATTTCTAATATTGATATTCCTTTAGATTCAGGCGATTTCTGTGTGATGGATAAGCGTGTGGTTAAGGTCTTGAATACTGAAATGTTAGAGAGTAGTCGATTTGTTCGAGGCTTGCGAGCTTATGCTGGTTTTAAGCAGATAGGCGTTGAATATGAACGCTCCGAAAGAGCAGCCGGTGAAGTGAAATATACTTTAAGTAAATTGATAAATTTAGCCATTGATGGCTTGTTAGATTTTTCTACTTTCCCGTTGCGCATGGCTACTTACCTTGGTTTTACCATTGCTATCCCGTCATTCTTTATTGGTTTGTTTTTTGTAATACATCGTATTCTTGGGTTTAAGATTTTTGGATATTCACCAACGGATACTCCTGGTATGGCTACTTTGGCTGTAGGGGTTTTCTTTTTAGGAGGCGTGATTATGGTTATTCTAGGTGTGATCGGCGAGTATATCGGACGCATTTATTTTGAGGTCAAAAAACGACCCTTTTACATCGTTGAAGAAATTGTAGATTAGTATGAAGTTTAAAAAACCTTTATTTCTTTCTAAACCGTATCAATCAGAAACTGGCGCTAATAAAATGAGCCAAGTAGATGATGTAGCTACTTCGAGAAAAGATTTCATGGCCAATAGACCCCGTAATCTTGAATATCTATTGAGCCGACGATACGAGTGGATGAATCAATTTATTAATGAAAAAACCGACAAAGGCATTGAGGTGGGCTGTGGAAATGGCGTAAGCGAATTGTACATAAAATGTGACAATTATGAGCTAACTGACTTCGCCGATTTTGATTGGATAGACCGCAAGGTAGACGCATTGAATATGCCGTATGAAAATGAAAGTTTAGATTTTATAGTGAGTAGTAATATGATTCATCATTTGGCTAAGCCTCATTTATTTATAACAGAGAGCTTGCGGGTTTTAAAACCGGGAGGTAAGTTATTAATCCAAGAAGTGAATGGTTCCTTTTTTCTTCGATTGGTTTTAAAACTAATGCATCACGAAGGTTATAATTACGATGTCAATCCATTTGATAAAGAATGTATCTGTAACGATCCGGAGGATTTATGGTCTGGAAATAATGTGATACCTAATTTATTGTTCGATAATATGCAACAGTTTGAGGCACATTTTAATTTTAAAAGCTTGCATCAAAGTCATAGTGAGTTTAGTATTTTTCCGCTATCAGGTGGTGTAACTGCTAAGACTAAAACAATAAAGCTGCCTATGATTATGCTTAATCTTTTTAATACCATAGATAAAATATTAGTGGCTATTTCAAAGAATACATTTGCACTTCAACGCCAAATTGTGTTGGAGAAACTTTAGCGGTTTTTTACTTAATTCCTACAAAACTCCTTGTTGAAATAATTACTTTTAGTTTCTATTTATGAAAAATATATTTTTGATTTTGTTTTTACTCTCTTCAATTACTTCAACGGTTGTTGCTCAAAATATTGATCGGCCAGATGTTATTTTTTTTAGATTGCCAGATATGCAGAGTAAAATTTCTAGGGCAGAAAGGCAAGGTCGAGATAAGGAAGTTAAAAATTTAGAAAGGATAGTACTTGGGTATAGAAATGCGATTATTTCTGATTTTAGGAAGAACTTTACTTTTTGTGATGTGTACTTTTTTAATGAATCAGATTTAAAGCAGTTTACTTCTGGTGATTGGTCTCAGATCTCTTTTTGGGGTAAGCAGGGGCAAAAAGTTGAGTTTGACAAACCAGAAAATTACTTAGTTGCTAATTTTGGGATAAAACCTCCAGTGTACACTCGCTCGGCTGATGGGAAGTCTTGGGTTAATGACAATGTGCAATCAAGAGCGGAAGATGGGATTGTATTAAGAGATAAAAACATTAAACCATTGCGCAATAAGCTGGTTTTTACTAATGCGGCATTAAACAAGAAGGGGGTTGGTTTTTTAAAGCCAAAATCAACTTATTATGTATTTATGGGGGCTTTTCAATTGGAGTTGAAGCTCAATAAGATGTTTCAAACCGAGGAACTATTAGAAGATACTGTGGAGTAGGCGGAATAATCCGTGTTATTTCTATTTTGAGTATTTCTTAAATCTTTATTTAATGCCTACTTTTGCATTCAAATTTTAAAAGAATACGATATTATGAATTACGATGTAATAGTAATCGGGAGTGGACCTGGAGGATATGTAGCTGCTATTAGAGCTTCTCAACTAGGATTTAAAACGGCAGTTATTGAGAAGGAAAGTTTAGGCGGTGTATGCTTAAATTGGGGTTGTATACCTACTAAGGCTTTATTAAAAAGTGCCCAAGTATTTGAATATGCCAAGCATGCAGCTGATTACGGCGTAATGGTAGAAAACCCGAAAGCTGATTTTAGCGGTATGGTTAAGCGTAGTCGTGGCGTAGCGGGTAACATGAGTAAAGGTGTTCAATTCTTAATGAAAAAGAACAAGATTGATGTTATCATGGGTTATGGTAAGATTAAAGCCAAAGGTCAAGTTGAGGTAACGGATGCTGAAGGAAAAGCAACAATGTATGATGCTAAACATATTATCATCGCGACAGGTGGTCGCGCACGCGAATTGCCAAGCTTGCCTATTGATGGTCAAAAAGTAATTGGTTACCGTGAAGCAATGACCTTGCCAAGCATGCCAAAGAAAATGATTGTTGTGGGTAGTGGTGCTATTGGAGTAGAGTTTGCTGATTTTTATAATAGCGTAGGAACAGAAGTTACTATTGTAGAATTTTTGCCACGTATAGTTCCTATAGAAGATGAAGATATTTCTCGCGAGTTAAGCAAGCAGTTCCGTAAGCGCGGAATTAAAGTGATGACTGAGAGTAGTGTAGAAAGCGTGGATATTAGTGGAGATGGAGTAAAGGCAACAGTTAAAACGGCAAAGGGTGAAGAAATTTTAGAAGCTGATGTTGTATTGAGTGCGGTAGGAGTTGTTGCTAATTTAGAAAATATTGGATTAGAAACAGTAGGCGTAAAAATGGAAAAAGGACGCGTACTTACAGATGAGTATTGCCAAACAAATATTCCTGGTGTTTATGCCATTGGTGATATATTACCTACACAAGCATTGGCTCACGTAGCGAGTAAAGAAGCTATCTTATGTGCTGAGTACATTGCTTATATGGAAAAGAAATCAGAGCATAAGCCTACGCCAATCGATTACGGAAATATTCCAGGTTGTACTTATTGCCATCCTGAAATTGCTTCAGTAGGCTATACTGAGAAGCAAGCGAAGGAAGCAGGTTACGAATTGAAAGTTGGTAAGTTCCCGTTTATTGCCAGTGGTAAAGCTGCTGCATCAGGAGATACAACTGGTTTTGTAAAAGTAATATATGATGCTAAGTACGGAGAGTGGTTAGGAACGCACATGATTGGAAATGGTGTTACTGATATGATTGCAGAAACGGTATTAGGAAGAACCTTAGAAACAACATACCAAGAAGTATTAAACTCTGTGCATCCTCACCCTACAATGAGTGAAGGTGTTAAAGAAGCAACTGCTGCAGCTTATGGCGAAGCGGTTGATATTTAATCAATACTTCATGTGGAGTAAAGAGAATAAGACCTTATTTTTTTTATTGGCTATTATAGGTTTGCAATCCTTTCTTTATATCGAAGGACCTAGGCAATTGACCTACTTATATAATCCAATAATATTTGTCTTAGTTTCATATTCTCTGTTTCATATTTTTTTCTTTACTAAAAGAATTAAAATAAACTTTCAAAAAGCAAGTACTAAAAATCAATTAGTACTTGCTTTTTTTATAGGTATAATGTGCCTCTTGTCCTCCTATGAAGAGTTAAGGAAGATCTTTGTGCATTTCCCGCTGCCCACGCCTAACTCGGATGTTATAGGGCAATTAGAGACGCTTTATACACGCTGGGCTGATGGTGTTTTTCCTTATTCTAAAGTAACTATTTATCATCATGCGCCCTTTCCGGTATACATGCCTTTGCATTGGCTGCCAATGGGCTTGTCTTTAGAAACGGGCATTGATACACGCTGGTCGGCTATTATTATTTACATTATATGCAGTGCTATTTATATGGCACTTTTATTAAAAAAGAGCTTGCCGCTAGTCTATAATATCATTATTGCTGTGCTGCCTGCCTTTGTTTTGTGGTTGCATATTATTTACTTGAAGGATGATATTGCGGTCTCTCCAGAATACTTGATAGGAGGTTACTACTTATTACTTGGAGCTGCTTTGATTAAGAAAAATATTTCATGGATAGTAGTTGGGGTTATTCTGTGTATTCTGTCACGATATACCTTTGTGTTTTGGTTGCCCGTATTATTTATTTATTCCTTTAAAGCTTTTGGCTGGAGAAAATCTATGATGGCTTTTGGCGCTGTTGTATTAGCCGTATTGGTATTATATGTTCCATTTTTAATAGCTGATCCTACTATTCTTAAAACGGGTTTGGACTATCATAATGGCTGTGCAATAGGTGAGCTTACACCAAGTGGTGATCATCCTATGGGCTGGACTTACTCCTACGGCATTCACTTTGCAATTTACTTTAGAACGTTTTTTAATGAAATGGCGCCGGAGCAATTAGGCTATATTATTAGAACATGCCAAGCTGCGGTGATGCTAATTACTTGCTTCTTAGGAATATTTTCGGCACGCAGTATCAACTATAAATTTGAGAAAAACAGTATTGCTTTTTTATACTTGACCACTTTGCTATTCTTTAGTTTTAGCCCTTTGTCTTACCGTTATTACTATTTTAGTTTAATTGTGTTGAGTGTATTATTGGTAGCTCAATATTTGTATTCTCTTACTGATGAAAAAGTAGTCGATTAATTCATTTCAAGTAAATAATACTTAGAGCAATAAGATGCTCTGCTGGTTGGAGATAAAAAGCCTATCTGTATTAAAGCAATAGGGTAGTTTAAACCACTATAAATTATTTTTGCATCCATATTATTTTGGGCAAGTTTGGCCTTTCCTATGCTATCGGTAATAACTATTTGGCCATGTCTAATACTGTCTAATGTTTTAAATTTTTGAACATCTTTCCTTAGGTTAAAATCTAATGCTCTGCCAACAGGATATTTAAAAGTGACTATTTCTTTAGTAGCTAAATGTTGCTCATGAAGCACTTGGGCTATTTTATCTTCTTGTTGATAGCTTAATAAATTAGGATAAAAGAAGAAGGAGAGCGAAAGGTTATAACAAACGGCTATTAATACTAGCATAGGCACTACTTGCAACTTCTTTTTATTATTTAGTTGAATACATGCTACTATGCCTAGACTGCTAAGAATTACAACGGCTTTTTGTAAGAGGTTTGCGTTGGGAAATACATACAATAAACCTATTGTAAAGCAAGCTGCAATAACATAAAACAACCCAATATGTATAAAGCGCATTATACGAAACTTATGTGTAAAGTAGTCTTCAATACTTCTTATGTAGCGAGCAACTAAGAGGCATATAAATGGCAGTATAACATAGATGTAATGCGGTAGCTGAAACTTGCTTATGCCCAAAGAAAGATAGGCGAGTACAACGGCTGCTGTGCTCATCCATTCTGTTTGTATGTTGTTTTCTTTTAGGCGTAAAAAACCTTTGACCGTTGCTGCTATAAAAAATAATGTGAAGGGGAGTAGTCCCCAAAGCAAGTTCATATAGAGAAAATAGAATGGCGCATTATTATCCCAAACACTTTCTCCGGTAATGCGTCCAAAGCTTTGTGTCCAATAATAAAAGTTTAGTCCTGAAACGCCTTGCGCATGATTGACTAATTTTTCTGGATGCAGATCAAACTGTGTATAAAGACCATAAGACATCGGCAATAAGATAATCCCAACGACAACTAGCATTCCTAAGTATTGCCACCGAAATAAATTGTTCCATTGTTTCTTAATAATAAAATGAGGTAGCATACCCATACCAAATACAATAAGCGCAACAGGCCCTTTGGTAATCATGCCACCACCAATACATACAGCAGCCCAAAGCCAACCCCAATTATTTTTTTGTTGCAACCAGCTACTCATTTGCCAAAATGAAGCAATAACAAAACTCATTAAAATAGTATCGGTACGAATATCATTGATGATTAAAAAAACGGCTTGAGAACAGGCTAATATCAAAGCGGCGTACAAACTCGTTTTCTCATTATACCATAATTTCGAAAAACGATACAAACAATAAATAGAGCCAATGGCAAAAAGGGTAGAAGGGAGTTTGTAAGCAAAATTACTCACCCCAAATATTTTCATGCTTAATGCAGATATCCAGAATAGAAAGGGGGGCTTGTCTAAGTAATCATATCCGCCATCAAAAAGGTGCAGCCAATGATCACTTTTGAGCATTTCTCTACTCATTTCGGCATATTGAGCAGCATCTATTTCAAAGGGAGCAATGAACAAATTGATCAAATAAATGAATAGAATAGGTATAAATACTAGTTTTAGCTGTTTATGGCTCATACTTAGGCGCAAAAATGCTTTAAAATAACACAATAATTTGTCTATTTATCAAAAGAAGTTAACTTCGCGCTTCAATTGCATGGTTGGTATCATGCGCAAAAACGTAAAATAATGAGAAAAGACATTCATCCAGAAAATTATCGCTTTGTGATATTTAAAGATATGACAAATGATTCAACCTTTCTTTCTAAGTCTACTGCTAAAAGTACTGAAACGGCGAAGTGGGAAGATGGTAACGAATACCCTTTAATTAAATTAGATATTTCAAGTTCATCGCATCCGTTCTACACTGGTAAGAAAATGATGGTTGATACTGCAGGACGTATTGATAAATTTAAAAAGCGTTACGCAAAAAAATAATTGTAATAAATTAATCATATTAAGAAGCGTTCAACATTTGTTGAGCGCTTTTTTTGTACATTCGATATTGTGGGTATTATAGAAATTGATCAGCAAAAGGCACACATTACAATAGTATCTAATCTTTTTTTCTATGGAAATGGAATTTCTGAAGAGATTAGAAAAAATGCAGAAGATGAAATTAATGATATGTGGAATGCACCACGCGCATTATTATGGTTAAATGATTATCCTTATCTCGTATGTTTTAATACAAAAGTGTTTTTATTCCCAGATCTGACACCCGCCGATATTTTGGCTAATAAAAACCCAAGAAATAATTATGTAAGAGTGGAAGAGTTTGCCTACGGAAATATTTCTTTTGTAGATGGCTTGCATTCCAATACTGGATATTTTAAAGTTGAGAATTTATATAAAGGAAGCACAACCGTAGCGCATGAATATGGACACACCATAGGCTTGCCGCACCCTTCTGATCTAGACTTAAGAGGTCATGGGCAACCGGGTATTATGTACCCAAGAGGTACATTAGTTAATCCTGAATATCAGTACGACCCAACGAAGCAAGCGGGCGAAGCAGGTGGTACTATGCATCCTAAATTTAGAAAAGTATATCAAGAAGATATTAATGATTTAGGCCTAGGGCATTTGATTAAAAAGAAGGTGCATGTGATAGGAAAGTTTAGTAACCGATACCATCACGCTCACTTAAACAATGATCGACCAGCCAACGCGCCTGCTTGGGCTTAGGCTTTTCTTTTTAAATTTAGCGCTTTGCCTTTTTCTAATAAGAACTCAAAGGCTGCATCATAATCATTCGGGATGTCTCCATCAAGAATGGCTTCGCGCACGGCTAACTTTAAGTCACCAACAATCTTAGATGGTTTTAGATCAAAGGTCTTTATAATTACTTCTCCTGTGATAGGTGGTTGCCAATTGCGTATCTTATCACTTTCTTCAACTTCAATTAAGCGTTTTTTTACTAGTTCAAAATTCTTTCGAAACCGCACAACCTTGCGCTCGTTTTTAGAAGTAATATCTGCATTGCAAAGTGTCATTAATGAATCAATATCTTCACCAGCGTCAAATAGCAAACGGCGCAGCGCACTATCTGTAATTTCATCTTTGGTGAGTGAGATTGGTCTTAAATGAAGGCGTACCATTTTTTGTACAAACTTCATTTTGTCATTCATGGGTAGCTTAAGCTGCTTAAAAATTTTGGGCACCATTTTCCCGCCCAGCCATTCATGCCCATGAAATGTCCAGCCGTGCCCTGCTTCATACTTCTTGGTAGCGGGCTTGGCTATATCATGTAATACGGTTGCCCAACGCAACCATAAATCATTGGTGTTAGGTGCAATGTTATCTAGTACTTGTAGGGTGTGATAAAAGTTGTCTTTATGACCGTGGCCATCAATTATTTCTGTCCCTAAGAGGTCTAACATCTGTGGGAAGAAATAGGGGAGCAGTCCCGTTTCTTTTAAGAGAATAAAGCCGATGGATGGCTTGGAGCTTAAGATAATCTTATTCAATTCATCCGTTATTCTTTCTTGAGAAATGATGTTGATACGCTCAGCGTTTTCTTTGATTGCATCCAAGCTTGCTTGCTCAATTGTAAATTCTAGTTGAGTGGCAAAGCGTATGGCACGCATCATTCGTAATGGATCATCAATATAAGTTTTAGTCGGAGCCAAAGGTGTTTTAATAACTTTATTTTCAATATCCGCTATTCCGTTAAAAGGGTCATGTACAACGCCAAAGTCTTTATTATTAATTGATAATGATAGCGCGTTGATTGTAAAATCGCGGCGGCGTTGATCATCTTCTAACGAACCATTTTCAACAATAGGCTTTCGTGAATCTTTACGGTAGCTTTCTTTGCGCGCTCCTACAAATTCTATGTCATAACCTTGTACATTAAATTGTGCAGTACCAAAATTTTCATATAAATGAACATTTGGTTTTTCTTCGAATTGTTCTGCTGCTTTTTTAGCCAGTTCCATACCGTTGCCTAAGCATACAATATCAAAGTCTATACAAGGACGCCCCAATATTTTGTCTCGCACAAAACCTCCAATAGCATAGGCATCCAGACCTAATTGATCGGCAGCTTGTCCAATGTGGCTTAATATAAATTGTTCTTTGTCGCTTAGCGTAATATTCACAATGACTAATCGTTGTTCTTAAATAAGTACATTAATCGTAGGCTTACCATTCTATTAAATTGTTCAGCACGTTCGGCACGAGGATCATAGGTTTTTCTAATATTCAACATGGACATTTGAAAGCGCATATTCAAATAGAATTTTTTCCAAAGACGATAACTACCTCCGAGTTGCAATGCTACCTCATGTTTTTTAAAGGGAAATTGTTCAATGGTTTCAACGCCATTTAATACAGCAGTTGCATCAACCAAATATGCATAAGTCGCTCCTGCGCTCACAATACTTCTCTTGTCCGGAAAAAAATAGTTGATGCTTAAAGGAACGGATGCGCTTGTTATTCTAATATTATATTCCTCTATTAAAAAGCGGCTTGGACCATAACGAATAGGTACTTGGTTCTTACCAGCAATACTTCCTTTTTGTGAGTACAACAATTCCATGCTGGCAGTAAAGCCTTCGCCAATGCGAGTATGCACAATAGCTCCACCGTTTAATCCAATCTTACGAAAGCCAGCAAAGTTATCTCCATCAACCTGGGCAAAGTTTGTTCCTAAGATGAAGCCACCAAAAAAGGTAGGTTCATCACTGTAATATTGAGCTTTTGCTGTTGGTGTGCATAAGTTAAGCAGTACAAAAAGCCCTGAAATAAACAATTGTTTTACTTTAGAATTTCTCATTTGAGTGTAAAGATATGGCTATAAAATTAACGAAAACAAACCTAGAAAAATTACGTTCTCTTTTTGAAGAAGTAGGATTTCGTGTGCGCTTTGAAAAAGGGAACTTTCAAAGTGGTTATTGTTTAATAAAAGAGCACAATGTGGCGGTTATAAATAAGTTTCTTCCAGTCGAAGGGCGCGTGCAAGCGATGTTAGATATTTTGCCACAAATTGAAATAGATACTGAAGCTTTAAGCGATGATGGTGAGAAGTTCTATAATGACTTTTTGAAAGCGCAGGGGTAAGTAATTCTATTTTAAAGTTTGTACTAAACTAATATTTTGTCCAGCCTCTATAAGTCATTGACTTATTTGGTCTTAAGCCTCATGTGGCGTTAGTGGTTTTTTTATTTGAGTGTGAAATAATGAAGAATGCTAAACGAGCTTTTTTTAATAATGTGCTGTCTTTAAAAGAAAAAAAAATAATCTGTTGGTATATAAATGTGCCCATATGCCTAAAGATATGCAGTGGTGGCCCGAGATATACTATGAAATTTGTAATGAAAAATAAATTCATAAATCCAGGCTTTTAATTTGATATATTGCTAAAAAAAACGGTGTGTTGACTTTAAGTCTTTATTATTATTCATAAATTCTTTATTTTTGAATATATGGACATTAGTGCTGATATAAAAATAATTACAGCCATGCTAGACAAGGTTAAGAACCCTAGCATTCGTTTCTCTATTATAGAATTATTGACCAAGTTAAAAAAGAATGGAGTTGACGAACGTATAAGTACTGAGCAGTATAATCAAGAGCTAGAAGAGGCAAGAGCAGAGTATAAACGTGGAGAATTTACTTCTCATGAAGATGTAGAAAAGGATGCGGCAAAGTGGTAAGAGTTGTTTGGACAAAGACAGCTAAACAACAATTTAAAAGTATTGTTGAGTATATAAAAAAAGACTCAACGCAGAATGGTCAAAAAGTCAAGGAGGAAGTGCTTTCTTCTGTTAATCGTTTAACATCATTTCCTGAGCGTTATCCATTGGACAAGTACAAGCCTAATAATCAGGGAAATATAAGAGCGTTTGAAATTTACAAATATCGAGTAGCTTATGAGGTAACCGCCACTGATATCATTATTCTAAGAATTAGAAGCACTCATCAAGAACCGAGAGAATACTAGATAAGTTAAATAATTTGCTCCTGATATTAGTTTATTTTCATTTAAAAAACAACCCAAATAATCCTTAACGTTTTATTTGAATTGAAAATTTGAAACCATACCTTTAACAATTAATAAATAATACCGAGAATGAAAAAACTATCACTATTACTTCTGAGTATGTCCATGGTGTCGTTGGTGTATGCTGGCGGTTTTAAGATTGGACTACAAGGACAGAAACAAATTGGCATGGGCCATGTAGGTATTGGGTTGGCGCAGGATGCCAGTTCCGTATACTTTAACCCGGGTGCTTTATCATTTATTGAGAACCAAATAAACTTTGGCGTAAGTGCTATTGTACCTCGTGTACAGTTCATAGAGACCAATACGAATATTAGCACCTTTGCCGAAAATCAAACCTTTACCCCTTTTAGCTTGTATGCTAATTATCATATCAAGAACTCGCCTGTAACTTTAGGTGTTGGTGTTTATACACCATTTGGAAGTGGGGTTAAATATCCTACCGATTGGACGGGTCGTTATGTATTGACCAATATTAATTTGACTAATGTATTTATCCAGCCAACAGTTGCTTACAAGGTCAATGATTTTTTATCTTTTGGAGCAGGTTTTGTTTACTCTTTAGGGCATGTAACATTGGAAAAAGAATTACCAATAGAGAATAGCATAGGCGAAGGTTCAGCTAAGCTTGAAGGTTCGGCTGCTGGTTTTGGTTATAACTTAGGTGCTTATTTTAATCTAAATAAAAGATTGACTGGTGGTGTTGTATATCACTCGCGTGTAGATATGAAAGTTGATAATGGTTCGGCTACTTTTTCTAATATTCCTACCGCATTAAGTAGTACATTTCCTAATACCACATTTACGACAGAATTGCCATTGCCTTCTGAGGCGGGTGTTGGTTTTGCTTATAAAGCAAATAAAGACTTTACTGTTGGTGTTGATGTAAATTATACGTTCTGGAATTCGTTCGAAAGCTTAGGCTTTGATTATGCAGATAATACATCGGCTTTAGTAGATGATCCATCTCCAAGAAACTATGAAAATGCTTGGGCTTTCCGAGCTGGTTTTCAATATGACGCTTCTCGTCGTGTAAGTGTTCGTGCTGGAGCATTTTTTGATCAAACGCCTGTACAAAATGGTTACGTAAATCCTGAATTACCGGACAATGATAAAGTAGGCATCTCAATGGGAGGTACTTATTGGTTAGAAGATCGTATCTCAATCGATTTTTCATTATTATATGAAGATGTAATCAAGAGAAGAGATATTAATACTGAAACGCAATTATCAGGAACCTATAAGACAAAAGTAATTATACCGGGTGTTGGTGTAAGCTACTTGATTAATAAAAAAGTTAAGAAAAGAATTAATACATTATAATGAAGAAGTTAATATATATATCGTGTTTAGGAATGGCCTTATTGGCTTTTTCGTGTAAACCCAATCTTGAAGGTACAGCAGCTACAGCAGGAGATGCTGATTTAACAAGTTTTGTGGCTATTGGAAATTCATTGACATCTGGCTATGCCGATGGTGCTTTGATTTATTCAGGACAGCAAAATTCATTCCCAGTTATGATGGCCGGGCAATTTGCCAAAGCAGGTGGCGGTGCATTTAAAGTACCGTATTTATTAAACTCTGGAAATGGTATGGGCTTGTCTAGTGCAGGCATTATTCCAAGAAGAGTATTAGGTTATACAACCAACTGCTTAGGTGTTACAAGTTTAGGTCCTGTGCTTGCGAGCGGTCCTGCTACTACGCCTACTAATGTTAGTGCTGGTGGTCCTTATAATTTAATCGGTGTGCCTGGAGCTTCATCTTTTCATGTAGCTATTGGAGCCTATAGTAGTGCTACCCAAGGTAATCCATATTTATCTCGTTTTGTAGAAACGCCAGGTGTAAGCTCAATGCTTTCTGAGGCGCTTAGAGCGAAGCCTTCCTTCTATTTGTTATGGTTAGGTAATAATGATATTTTAGGATTTGCAACAAATGGTGGTGTTGGGGCTATTTCTCCAAACTTTCCAAATCCATTAGGAGGAGATTTAATAGATCCAGCCATGGTACAAGGTGCTCTAAATGCAGTGATGGATTCTATGGCTAATCGAGGAGCAAAAGGGGTAGTGGCTAATATTGTTGATATTACTTCAATACCATTTTTTACAACAATACCTTATAACCCAATAAACTTAAGACAAGGACAAGCTGATACGCTTAATGCTCAATATGCTCAACTTGGAATTACGAATGTTACTTGGAAAGCAGGTGCTAACCCAATGGTAATTGAAGATACGACTGTAGCTCACCCAACATTTAAAATTAGACATGCTACAGCTCAAGATTATATGGTGCTTACATTACCAATGGACTCTGTAAGTTGTGCCGGTTGGGGCGTATTGCCTAATAAGGCCTTGCAAGATCAATATGTATTAGATGCTGAAGAGGTGGCGATTGTAAGGTCATATACAGATCAATATAATATAGCTATAGAAGCTTTAGCTTCAAGCTATGGTGTGGCATATGCTGACATGAATAAATATATGAAGTCCTTTAAATCTGGACTGGTGTATAATGGTTCAGAATTAAATGCACAATTCGTAAGCGGTGGTGCATTTAGTTTAGACGGTATACATCCTAACCCGCGCGGTTATGCTTTGGTAGCCAATGAGTTTATTAGAGTTATAAATGCTCAATATAATGCTACAATACCTAGTGTTGATGTAACGAGTTACGACGGAATTATATTTCCAAACTAACATTAAGAAAAAAACAATATTTAATCCCCATGAATAGGCTTCATGGGGATTTTTATTTGCTTAATAAATCGATTTTAATGCTAATTATTCAAGCTGTCTAACCTATTTTTGCCGACTTTAAGAAAATATTAATTATGGACATATTATTCTATTCAGTACCCGCTTTTGGCGTGATAGCCTTAATATACACTTTTGTAAAAAGTGCATGGGTGGAAAAACAAGCAGACGGAACAGACCGCATGAGGGAAATTGCTAAGTACATCTTTGATGGTGCCATGGCATTTTTAAAAGCAGAGTATACCATGCTTGCAAAGTTTGTGGTTGTTGTAGCTTTATTGCTTGGTCTATTAGGTTGGAGTTCTGAGACTTCACACTGGTCTATAGCCATTGCATTTATTATTGGTGCTTTCTTTAGTGCATTGGCTGGTTATATAGGTATGCGTATTGCAACAAAAAGTAATGTACGTACTGCAGAAGCTGCTCGCACAAGTTTATCTCAAGCTTTAAAAGTAGCATTTACTGGAGGGTCTGTTATGGGGCTTGGTGTTGCTGGTTTAGCTGTATTAGGTCTAGGTGGTTTATTTATCATTTTATATGCAGCATTTGCTCCAGAAGCGATGGATAGCTTAGCCATGGAGCAAGTGATAGAAGTATTGACTGGTTTCTCTTTAGGAGCTGAGAGTATTGCATTATTTGCTCGTGTTGGTGGTGGTATTTATACCAAAGCTGCTGATGTTGGTGCTGATTTAGTAGGAAAAGTTGAGGCTGGTATTCCTGAAGATGATCCTCGTAACCCAGCAACAATTGCAGATAATGTAGGAGATAATGTTGGTGATGTTGCAGGTATGGGTGCCGATTTATTTGGTTCTTATGTTGCTACCGTTTTAGCAACAATGGTATTAGGCCGTGAGGTAACTAGTTTAGGCGGATCTGCATTGGTTGATTCGTTTGGTGGTTTATCACCGATATTATTGCCCATGATGATTGCCGGTTTAGGTATTATATTTTCAATAATTGGAGTTTTAATGGTACGTGTTAGCGATAGCGCAGGACTTGATACATCAAAAGTGCAAAATGCATTAAACTTGGGTAACTGGGGGTCAATGATTATTACCTTAATTGCTTCATTTGGTTTGGTTATGTACATCCTACCTGAAACAATGGAATTACGCGGTTTTGAAATTACTCGTATGGGTGTATTCGGTGCCATATTTGTAGGACTAGCAGTTGGAGCTTTAATGAGTATTATTACTGAGTATTATACAGCTATGGGCAAGCGTCCTGTTAATTCTATTATTACACAATCTTCAACAGGTCATGCTACTAATATTATTGGTGGGCTGGCCATTGGAATGGAAAGTACGTTATTACCTATTATTGTTTTGGCAGCTGGTATTTATGGTTCTTACTATTGTGCTGGTTTATACGGAGTAGCTATTGCTGCTGCGGGTATGATGGCTACAACAGCTATGCAATTAGCTATTGATGCCTTTGGTCCTATTGCGGATAATGCAGGTGGTATAGCAGAGATGAGTGAGTTACCTGATGAGGTGCGTGCCAAAACGGATATTTTAGATGCGGTAGGTAATACTACGGCAGCTACTGGTAAAGGTTTTGCTATTGCTTCTGCTGCTTTAACTGCTTTGGCGTTGTTTGCCGCTTTCGTTGGAATTTCTGGCATTGATGGTATTGATATTTATAAGGCAGATGTTTTAGCTGGTTTATTCGTAGGTGGTATGATACCATTTATATTCTCTTCATTAGCTATTACGGCAGTTGGTAAAGCAGCTATGGCCATGGTGGAAGAAGTGCGTAGACAGTTTAAAGAAATTCCTGGTATTATGGAAGGAACTGGCAAGCCAGAATATGATAAATGTGTAGATATTTCTACCAAAGCATCTTTGCAGAAAATGGTATTACCCGGTGCAATAACTATAGTATCTCCATTAATCATTGGTTTTGCTTTTGGTCCTGAAGTATTAGGAGGCTTTTTAGCAGGTGCAACGGTTAGTGGTGTATTGATGGGAATATTCCAAAACAATGCCGGTGGAGCATGGGATAATGCAAAGAAAACGTTTGAAACAGGAGCTGAAATTAATGGCGAAATGTTCTACAAAGGTTCTGAGCCACATAAAGCATCTGTAACGGGAGATACGGTTGGAGATCCTTTTAAAGATACTTCTGGTCCTTCAATGAATATCTTAATTAAGTTAATGAGTATTGTTGCACTGGTTATTGCTCCAACATTAGCAACAATGTATGCAGGTCAAATTAAAGAAGACAGAGCTAACAAGATTGAATTGCTCCAATTGGCAACTGCTAAAGCAGCAGCTGGCGGTCATGCAAAAGCTAAATGTTGCCCTCCAGGTTGTACTAAACCATGCTGTGCAGAAGAAGGAGAGAAAAAGGAGTGTGAAGCAGGTTGTGAAAAAGATTGTTGTAAAGACAAGAATGATGCTTCAAGTGCTTATGAATTAGATGCTAATGGATACGCAACTAAGAAGCAAGGAGCGATGCAAGAGGTAACTTTAGCTGATGGCACTTCAATTAATATTGCTGAAAATAGTGCAGTAATGGAATTGATAAACTTTGCGAAAAATGGTGCTATTAGTGAGGATGAAACACAAGGTTGGATAAACTTTGATGGCTTACATTTTGAAACGGGAAGTGCTAACTTAACAGCAGATAGTAAAACAACATTAGATAATATTGCTGCTATATTAAATGCTAATAAGTCTATTAATGTAAAAATTGGTGGTTATACAGATAACACTGGAGATGCTGCTAATAATGTTACCTTAAGCGATAGTCGTGCAAAAGGAGTTATGAGTTCTCTAGTTGAAAAAGGAATTGAAGCAGGAAGATTGGAAGCAAAAGGATATGGTTCAGCTAATCCTGTTGGTGATAACGCAACCGAATTGGGAAGAGCAATGAATAGAAGAATTGCAGTTCGAGTTACTTCGAAGTAAGTATTAAAATATTTATTTAAAAAAAAGTGCGCTCAATAGAGCGCACTTTTTTATTGTGTCTAATTTAGATTATCTGCGTCCGCCATTTCCGTTACGTCCGTTTCCTCCTCGTCCATTACCGCCTCTGCCGTTTCCTCCACGACCGTTACGACCTCCATCGTTATAACCCCATTGGTTATTGTTTCTGCCGTTGAAGCGTTGTCCGTACATGTTACATCCTCTGCTGTTACAACGTATAACTCTTTGGTTACAACCTCTGTTGTTCATCATGCCGCGCATGTGACTACACATTCTGTTGCCTCTGTTGAAGCCATTGTTTCGGAAGTTACAGCGTTGGTTATTGTTATGCCAGATGACGATTGTGCGTCCTCTTTTATTTATAACATGCTTGTGTTGTCCTCTATGATTATGCCCACGATTACCGCGATGAGCGTCTGCTGTTAAGCTGAAAGTAAATAAGCCGATAATGGCTAATAGTCCTGTAAGTAAAAATTTGTTTCTCATGATCTTATGTTTTTGTATTTGTATTTTTGACGCATTTAGGACAACGAAGTTTAGTCTCTGTGATTATATTAACAGTTCCAAAACCATAAGGTGTAGAATATTTTTAAATGCAAAAACAAAAAAGCCGATAAAAAATATCGGCTTTTAGTTATAGATTAATAAGATTTATTTATTTTTTCTTTGGTATAAAAATCGCGTGCATTCTTTTTCCTTCTAACTTAGGCATATGCTCTAATGAACCAACTTCCTTTAATCGCTCAGCAAATTTTAATAGAATTAATTCTCCTCTATCTTTAAATACGATTGAGCGACCTCGGAATTGCACGTATGCTTTTACCTTATTACCTGCCTCTAAGAATTTAATGGCATGTCGCGTTTTAAATTCAAAATCGTGGTCATCTGTATTAGGACCGAAGCGTATTTCTTTCAATTCCGTTTTAGCAGATTTGGCTTTAACTTCTTTATCCTTTTTCTTTTTCTCGTAGAGGAATTTCTTGTAATCAACAATTCTACAAACGGGAGGTTTGGCTGTTGGAGATATTTCAACTAAATCTAAACCTTGATCGCGAGCCAGTTCTAAAGCTTTCTCTCGAGGATAAACGCCTTGTTCAATGTCTTCGCCTACAACTCGTACTTCTGCAGCGGTAATTAATTCGTTAATTCTGTGTTCGGGGCCTTTACGGCGTGGTTGGTAATTCCTTTTTCTAGGACGCATTCAATTTATTAAAGTAAAAAGTAAAGTTAATCAAGCCGAGCGAGTTACCCAAGCTTTTTTGTCATCGGTTTATAATAGTATTATTAAGCGCTAAAGGTCATTTCTTGTACATTATCTGCAATGCTTAATGTGCCTGCGGTCTTTTCTTTAATTTCTTCTATTGATACACCAGGGGCATACTCAAGACATTCAAATCCATTATCTGTGATATTAAATACACCTAGGTTGGTTACTACTTTTTTTACGCAGTTCAAACCAGTAATTGGTAAGGAGCATTTTTCTAATAGTTTAGAGTTGCCTTTGCGGTCGGTATGTTGCATGGCTACAATAATATTTTTAGCACTGGCTACTAAATCCATAGCACCGCCCATGCCTTTAACCATTTTACCAGGTATTTTCCAATTGGCAATATCACCGTTTTGAGCAACTTCCATCGCTCCCAGTACAGTAAGATCTACTTTGCCTGATCGTATCATGCCAAAACTCATGGCACTATCAAAGAATGCTGAACCTGGCAGTGTTGTAATCGTTTGCTTGCCTGCATTGATTAAATCAGCATCTTCTTTGCCAGCTTCTGGGAAAGGTCCCATACCTAATAATCCATTTTCACTTTGCAATACAACTTCTACTCCTTGAGGTATATAGTTGGCCACAAGGGTAGGTATACCAATGCCTAAATTTACATAGAAGCCATCTTGTAATTCTTGCGCAATACGCTGTGCTATTTGATTTTTGTCTAAGCTCATAATATGGATATAAATGTAAAGAGTATTTTGTGAATTGAGCATTGGGAGGAGCATATAGTTATTCAGTTGTTTACTTCTGGTTTTGTCCTTTGCTTTTAAATTAGCCTCATGGCACTTCGCTTAAAACCGTTCGACGATACATTTTGGGTTTTATGAAAATAGGCAGTAATACCTGAAACTATTAAAATTGAAGTGAACTAAGCTTATATGTTTGACTACAAGTAATTTGAGACCTAATATTGCAACGTTTAGCAGAAGTATTAGAAGTCAATTATGGAATTATTTAATTCGTTTTTAGGGAAATCTCCAAAATGGTATAAGCAAACCATCTTAGCCTTTTTAATCATGAACCCTATATTGCTCTATGCAGTAGGTCCTACAGCCACTGGTTGGATTGTTATTGGGCAGTTCATCTTTACATTGGCTATGGCTTTAAAATGTTATCCTTTGCAATCAGGCGGTTTAATAGCTTTTGAAGTTGTACTGATGCATCTTACCAGTCCTAGTACGGTTTTTCATGAAATTGAAGGAAACTTAGAAGTTATTCTACTGTTGGTATTTATGGTAGCAGGCATCTATTTTATGAAGCCGTTGCTCATGTTCATTTTTGGAAAAATCTTTGTAAAGGTTCGTTCCAAAGTTGTCCTCTCTCTTTTGTTCTGCTTTATTGCGGCATTTCTTAGTGCTTTTTTAGATGCATTGACTGTTACGGCTGTACTTATTGGTGTATTTGTTGGTTTTTATCAAGTTTATATGAAAGTGCACTCTGGGGATGGAGATTATGATGATAGTGGTGTGATGGATAGAAAGGAGTTAAGTTCAGAAACATTAGAGCAGTTCCGAAGCTTTTTAAGAAGCTTGGTCATGCATGGCGCTGTTGGAACAGCACTTGGTGGCGTATGTACTATTGTAGGCGAGCCCCAAAATCTTTTAATCGGTGATAAACTAGGTTGGGATTTCGTTGAGTTCTTTATGGCCATGGCACCAATAACTATTCCTGTTTTGATTGCTGGTCTTGCCACTTGTGTGGCTTTAGAGTTTACGAAGTCATTTGGATTTGGAGCCAAACTTCCACCACAAGTGAGAGATATTATTCAAGGTTACTTAGAAGAGGAAGATGAAAAAAGAACCAAGTCGGAGAAGTTTGCTTTAATTGTTCAGGCTGTATCCGCCATATTTTTAATTGCGGCATTGGCTTTTCATTTAGCTCCTGTTGGTTTAATTGGTTTGGCCATTATTGTGTTACAAACGGCCTTTACGGGTATTATTGATGAGCATAGTATTGGTAAAGCTTTTGAGGAAGCGCTGCCATTTACAGCCTTACTAGCGGTGTTCTTCGTTATTGTAGGTAGGATACATGACTTACAGTTATTTAAACCCAGTATTCAAGACGTATTGGAGCAAGATAAGGCGGTACAACCTGCTATGTTCTATGGAGCTAATGGTATATTATCTATGATTAGTGATAATGTATTTGTGGCCACAGTGTATATTAATGAGGTAGAAGCTGCTTTTCAGGCAGGTAAGATTTCTCGTTTAGAGTTTGAAACATTAGCGATTGCGATTAATACGGGCACTAACTTGCCGAGTGTAGCAACACCTAATGGGCAAGCGGCTTTTCTATTTTTGCTCACTTCGGCATTGGCTCCTGCTATTAAATTGTCTTATGTCAAAATGATTAAGATGGCGTTACCTTATACTATTGTATTAGGAGGTATTGGACTGGTCGGAGTGATTTACTTTTTATAATGGCTAGTCTTTTCAAGACTAGAGTATAAGCTAATTTACTAATTCTTTAATTGATTGTAAAATTGGTTGTAGTGCAGGTTCAGTAGCACATTCGTCACATTGGTTATACATAAATAAACAATCTATAAAGTCTGTAACCATATGCAGTAGTAAACCAATACCAATTATACGGTGGATAGTGTCCAAAAAAGTGTGTAAAATCCAAAAGATTGATTTTTGTAATTGCAACACAAAAACACTTAAAATATGGACTTTACACACTTTTTTGGACACTATCATGTTGCCCCATTGGTCTCCTGCGCCGTAACCACAATCATTGTTGTTAGAGTTCCCCGCTGAGAATACATGCATCAGGGTTGGGTTATCTATAATTTGTCTATCAACCGTTTGTGTGGTAGATGTATAACCATCATTACAGCCATTGCTGTAAGATGAGTTTGTAATCATTACATCATCGTTTTGGTGTAAGCTCAATGTGTTATCCTGAAAATTTGCTTGATAATTTATCACATATATGTCAGCACCAGATGCTCCACCTTCAACCGTTGGGTCTATGTTACCAGCTCCGCCCATAACGCCAGCAACTCCATCGCCGTGCGTTCCTGTGGCGTCTGTAGTAAGATTGGTTAAGCGACCTTGATAATCAATATGTGGTCCTACTAAGCCGTCATCTCTTACTTGCAAGCTTACTCCATTAGCATTATAAGAAAGTCCATTGCTCAAGTCACTATTTATAATATTAGATTTTTGTAGTGAGCGCCCCTCTGTAGATTTGGGCTTGCCTGGTTCATTGATTAACTCTATTGATCGTACCCAAGGCATTTTTACAACTGCTTCAACTTGAGCTTGGCTCATAACGCAATAAGCAAATCGAATGTCTTGACCGTATTCGTAAGGTACAATATTATTCTGCTCTAATGATGTACTGTAATCTTTTACATTTAAACCATTCATAGCTATGATTGCTACATTTATATTATTCTCATCAGCTATAGCATGATGAGGTAGATCCCAATGTATTATTCTATAATCTAACTTTAGTGCTCGTGGAAGATCATATACTCCTTTGATATTTTTGTCTTGTAAATAAGTAGGGGACAATAATGAAGAAAAACGTACAATAAAACTATTGTTTGGCACATATTCTAATAAATCTACACCATTACTTTTTAGTGATGCTTTGACATCACCAGTAGGAATGGTATGAAAACTTAGCAGTTTATATTTAGAAGAACTGTTGCTTGAGGTATTAATAAATTCATTTAGATTAGGTTGCAACTCTATTGTTTCAGTGCGCAATATTAATTCACTAGGTTTTTGGCATAGGATTGTATCGAAACAATCGTAAATAACATAGTGAGTAATGAATAATATTTTCTTATATAGCTTAATTTGATTTTTTGCATGTTTAATTAATTTAAGCATAAAATAGCTCTTGGCTTTTTTTTAATGTTTATAATTCATAAGACGAATAGATGCTCGTTTATGTTGAAGTTAAAAAGCAGCACTTTGACATTATTAATCTGTTTAAAGATTGGTGTGGTTATTTTATTGCACAAAAAAATCCCCACGCTGTGAGCATGGGGATTTTAATTAGTTATTAAAGTAAATATTACTTCATTTCAACTTCAGCACCAGCTTCTTTAAGCTTAGCTACCATGTCTTCAGCTTCTGCTTTAGATACACCCTCCTTGATATTTCCAGGAGCTCCGTCTACTAATTCTTTAGCTTCTTTCAAACCTAAACCAGTAATTTCTTTTACTGCTTTAACTACGTTTAATTTGCTAGCGCCTGCGCCAGTTAATACTACGTCAAATTCAGTTTGCTCAGCACCACCACCTGCGTCTCCGCCTGCTGCTGGTCCAGCTACTACTGCAGCTGCTGCTGGTTCAATACCGTACTCGTCTTTTAAGATGTTAGCTAATTCGTTAACGTCTTTTACTGAAAGGTTTACTAATTGTTCTGCGAAATCTTTTAAATCTGCCATTTTTGTTTTGTTTTAATGTTTGTGTTATTGTTTGTGTTTTTATAATGTGGAAGCATTATGTAACGATATGTAAGTTTTTTTGAACCGATTATTCGGCTTTTTCACTAAGTGTTTGAAGGATACCAGCCAATTTACCACCACCGCTTTTAAGACCGCTAATAACGTTCTTAGCAGGCGATTGTAATAGACCAATAATTTCTCCAATAAGTTCGTTTCTGCTTTTCAATGATTTTAGCATAGCTAATTTATCATCTCCAACCATTACGTCACCATCAATAAAGGCTGCTTTTAATACAGGCTTATCTTCGGCAGCAGGGTTGTCCTTGCGGAAATCAGAAATTATTACTGCAGGCTCTTTGGCACTTTCTGAAAACATAAGGGCTGTTACACCTTTTAAAGAATCAAATGTTCCTTCATATTTTTCAGCATTAAGTGCTTCGAGTGCTTTTTTGATTAATGTGTTCTTAGCGACTTTCATTTCGACATTCTTCTCGAAACAGTTGCGACGTAAGTCACTTATTTGTGCTACAGAAAGCGATTCTGTATTGGTCAAGTAAAAATTTTCATACTGCGAAAACTTTTCTTTCAATATTTCTATCGCTTCATTTTTTTGTGCTGGTGTCATAATCTTTTCTTTTTAATTTGTTTAAAAATTAAGCATTTGCTGCTGCTGATTTAGTGTCAATCTTTATTCCAGGGCTCATCGTTGAGGCCATTGAAACACTTTTCAAATAAGTCCCTTTAGCAGAGGATGGTTTCATTCTTACAATGGTGCTTATCAATTCCATAGAATTCTCTAACAACATTTCTGGTTTGAATGACACACGTCCAATAGAAGCATGTATGATACCTGCTTTATCAACTTTAAATGCAATCTTACCACCTTTAATATCTCCAATAGCACCTGCAACATCATTTGTTACAGTTCCTGTTTTTGGATTAGGCATTAAGTTACGTGGTCCTAAAACACGACCTAAACGACCGATCTTAGGCATTACTGAAGGTGTAGCAACAATTACGTCTACATCTGTCCAGCCTTTTTCAATTTTAGTTACGAACTCGTCTAAACCAACATAGTCAGCGCCAGCAGCTTTTGCTTCTTCTTCTTTGTCAGGAGTACATAATACTAATACTGATTTTGTCTTACCTGTACCATGTGGTAAGGTTACTGTTCCACGAATAGCTTGATCAGCTTTACGCGGATCAACACCTAAACGAATATGTAAATCAACTGAAGAGTCGAATTTAGTACAGTTTACTTCTTTTATTAAACCTGCTGCATCAGCAACACTATAGAAAGTGTTGTCTTTTAATTTAGCAGCGGCTGCTTTTCTATTTTTTGTTAATCCCATGATTTAGTCTTTTTTAGTTTTGCTCTTCCCAAGGGGCTGTGCCGTTAACAACTAATCCCATACTACGCGCTGTACCTGCAACCATTTTCATAGCGCTTTCTACTGTAAATGCGTTTAAGTCAACCATTTTGCTTTCAGCAATAGTTTTCACTTGATCCCAAGTTACTTTACCTACTTTCTGACGATTACTTTCAGGAGATCCTTTCTTTAATTTTGCCGCTTCCATTAACTGGACTGCTGCTGGAGGAGTTTTGATAATGAAGTCAAAACTTTTGTCTGCGTAAACCGTAACAACCACTGGAAGTACTTTTCCTTGTTGGTCTTGTGTACGTGCATTGAACTGCTTACAGAAGTCCATAATGTTTACACCTTTAGCACCTAGTGCTGGTCCGATTGGAGGAGAGGGGTTAGCCGCTCCACCACGACATTGTAGCTTAATAAAGCCACCAATTTCTTTTGCCATAATTTTTACTTTTTTTTGGTTTTAGCGCCACGCTTTAAGGTGTGGCTCCCAACTACTCACTTCCGTTGAATTGAGCTTTGAGGAGCGCAAATGTAAAACGTTTTATGGAATTTTAATGGTATTAACTTCTTTTTTTGAAGTCTAGCTACTGAAAACGCTCAGCAATTTGGCTTTCTAAGTAAAAATAAGTTCAAATCTAAATAGAATAGTGCTTTTGGTGTAGTTTTATCTCGTGAAAAGAAGCTTATTTATAGCCCTGTTAAGTATTGTTTGCGCTACGCAAATGGTCGTTCAGTCTAGTCCTCATTGTATACCCAATCGTTTTTCCGAAAGCCCCATATTTAATAGTGCAGTGGTTGTCAGTGATTATGATGTAGAGTTTGGTTTTAATAGCAATTGGACCAATGGGCAGGATAGCTTGAAGTTTAATATCCATTATCCTAATAAAACGATAGATCTCTTGGATAAGCGACCATTAGTTGTTCTTATACATGGTGGCGCTTTTAATCATGGTAGTAAAAATGATTACGATGATTATTGTAAGCAACTAGCAGAGCGCGGTTTTGTTGCAGCAACCATTGATTATAGAATGGGTTGGGATACCGTTAGCGCGGCTTATTGTGCAGGAAATAGCCTGTCATTATATAATGCCATGTATCGTGCTGTGCAAGATGCTAAGGCAGCTATTCGATTTATACTAGATAAATCAGCTTTCTATGAGATTGATGAGGATTATGTATTTGTAGGCGGTAGTGAAGCCGGAGCTATAACCGCATTGCAAGTTGCTTTTTTAGAAGATAGTGAAGTGTTAAGCATGTATCCTACATCTGTAACGATGATGGGTGGCATAGATGTAGGTACTAATCCTATTGTAAAGAGTTTTGATATCAAAGGTGTATTGAATTGGGGAGGAGCAGTTATGGATACTGCCATGATGGATGCGAGCGAAAGTGTGCAGGTATTGTCTATGCATGGCGAGGCTAATAATGTGGTTCCTATAGAAATGGGATCATTCTTTAATTGCTCGGCTACCCAGAGCTTTCCGGAATTGTTCGGTCCAAAGCTTATTGGGCCGCGAATGGATCATGAAGGATTATGCCACTTAGGCAATTATAAAACAAATGGAATAAAGGATGTATTTGTCAATCAATATTACCAATACACACTGGATAAATCTACCTGCTTTATGAAGGAGGTGCTTTGTGGTCATTGTAATCAAGGCGAAGAATGGGACGTCCAGTCCGTATCTTGTAGAAGTCTTAGTTCTTTGAATGTCAAATATTTAGAATGTTTAAATAAAGTGTTGGTTTATCCAAGTCCTTCTGCTGACATATTAAATATTGAGATAAACACGCCTGGGGCTAGCTTACGTATCTTTTCTGTTTTGGGTCAAATAATGCTTGAGCAAGACCTACAAGTTGGAATCAATAAACTGGATGTTGCCGCTTTAGGACACGGGCTTTATTTGGTAGAAATAGAGCTAAATGGTGAGCATGTTGTTCGGAAAGTTATGGTGGAGTAAGGGTTATAGTGTTCTTGAACGGTCTAGTATAAGAATAGTAGCGGACTTTCACATACTAACTTTTCGGCTTATAACTTACCTTAAATTTATACAATTTCTTTCGTTTTATCACTTTTCCTGCTATTGCGCTTATTCGTTCTTGCCCATAGTACTTTTACGCAAAATGTTCAGCTACTAATTGGCTTGCGTGCTTGTTCACAAATTTATTCACGGCTTTATTTTCGTGTTTTTCCAATGCGTCATATTCAGCTCGGTTTTCTTTAAGAAAGTCTGTTAGAATATCCTTGTTAAACATTCCCAATACTCGACCGAAATCTTTTTTCGGATTTAATTCGCCAATTTTACTAATCACATTGTTTAATCGATTTGCAGAAATGAATTTGTATGCCTCTTGACAAAGGTTTTCTGCCTCTTTGCTCAATTCTTCGTCATCGTGTAAAAGTTGTCGTAGTATTTCTTTATCGATATAGTTATTATTTTCAGACCATTCCTCGTTTTTGTTTTTGATTAGTATTCTCGAACCACTATTAAAAAACAATGGTTTTATAGGTCGAATAATAACACCTTCACAAATATTTCCATCAAGTTCAGGTAATCCAAATTTAGCAGGTATAGTACTCGGAAATTTATTTGGATACTCCAAACATTCGCCTAAATTCCCTTTAAAAAGAGTATCTGCGTAAATAAATCTAAATTTTTCAAAAAGTTCATTTGCCATTTCTACGCCTAGATATTCCTCGCAATTTATTAGTATGTCAAATGCAAAAAAAACATTTTCTGGGTTATAATAAATTCCTCTCTGAACCAATTTAGCCTCTTTGTTAATGAGCACATCTTTGTGAGGATAGTCACCACCAATTAATTCACCAAAAATAGTGAGAGTATTTAATTCAAAATCGTTCGAAAGGTGTTGAAATAATTCAATGACCTTATTTTTATATTTTTCGAGAACGGATTTTGAATTGTAGAAATTTTCGTCATCAGCTATCAGTTCGGTTCGTTTTGCTGAAGTTAATTCTTTCCCATTGGTAATAATGCTCAAATTAGCTCCGTGAGTTTTTTCTTGAACTACGTAATCTATTTCGGAAAATCCTCTGTCAAATATTGATTGGATAAACCCTTTTTGATATGAGTTTTCTATTGAATTGAACTTCTTAAATTCCATTTTATTCGATTATTCTCAATGTTGATTTATATTATGGGCAACTTTTTGGCTTTGAGGAGTGCGGACTTACGGAGCATAATCTCAAAGCTATAATGTTGTTAGCTAAAGCTACGCTTTTGCTTTATTTTTTCCTAAGTCCGAAGCTTCGGACCAGAGCGTAGTTTTGGCGTTTTTTGAAACGGATTATTTCGGTTTAGAGTGAAGCCCGTATTCCTTATCAGCCCTTGTTATCCGTTCGGCTTCCTTTTAGGTCAGTTGTATCAATTGATTTTCTAGCTTCACGTTAAAGTTTATTTCAGCTTTCAATGCTTTAAAAACTTTCAAAATAGTTTCAAATCTTGCATCTGTCAAGCTGTTTTCAATTTTTGAAATCTGTGCTTTTTTTACACCAACGAGTTCGCCCAATTGTGCCTGCGTCAAATTTCTTTCAAGCCGAACTTGTTTAATCGTTTGACCTAATAAATCTAAACGAAGTTCGTTTTCAAATTCGTCACGTTTTTTTGTTCCTTTCTTGCCGATATATTTATCAGTTACTTCTTCTAAACTATATGTTTTCATTTCTTTTTATTTTTAAAGTAATCTTCTCTAATTCTGTCTGCTTTTATGATTTCGTTTTTTGAGATTTTGTCAGTCTTTTTTATCAAACCGTGTGTTCCAATAACAACCGTTTCCGTCTTATCATCTTTATCCCAAAATGCAAACAATCTAAAATATTTTTTGTTGAATAAGGTTCTAAATTCCCAAATTTCGCCTTGAAGTTTCTTAAATAATACTTTGTCATTTGTGCTTCTCGATTTCCAAATGTTGTAGATAATTTTATCTCTTGATTTTTTGTCGAGTTTGCCTAAAAACTGATTTGCCTCTTCCAGAAATACAACCTTGAATTTGTAATCGTCCATTAATTAATATTCCATACAAATATACGAGTTTCTTCTTTAGGAAACTGTTAAATTTATTTTATTCTAGCTGACGGATAACGGGATAATTGTAACAAGTGCCCCCCATTGTTTCGTTTAATGGCTAATTTAGCTTGTTATCAGCATATTTGAAGCATTTATGGATCACGTGATAACTGTGGGGAGTAAATTATCTTTGGGGTTAAATTTTAAGATTTGGCAGAACATTTTATATCACACTTTCTTCCATCTGGCATTCTAGCTTATTTTGTAATAACAGATATTAAAGAGCTAGGCTA
>CALIIL010000066.1 GCA_938017685.1 uncultured Chitinophagaceae bacterium | reverse complement strand
TTTTGTAGAAATGCACATAACCGAAAAGTCTACCCCAACCACAACTAAGACTTTTTTGCGGTGGGTTCACATAGCAATTACGAATGCAAAAAATAGTTTTGAAGGGACGTATCAAAGAATAAAAGGTAAATATTTACAGAATTATTTAGATGAATTTTGCTACAAACTCAACCGTAGATACTTTGGAAATCGTATTTTCGATAGACTCGTATTAGCAGTGGCTAGTTCTAACTGGTAACTTTGAGTACATACAATTGCGCAATATCCTCTGATGATTAACCAAAGGCGCGGGGCTCATTTTAACTATTTTACCCTTGATTAATTCAATACGCTCTTTTAATTTCCAATTATAATATTGCAAGTAGGTATAAGACTTAGATAAGTCTAATTGTCCATAATCGACTATTGGTTCTTCTGCCTGCATTATTCAAATTTAATCATTTTTTGAACAAAAAAAGCCAAGCAATAAGCTTGGCTCTTTTTTTATATAAATCAAAAAAGTGTTTATACTTTATCTTTTTCTACTAAGCGGAAACCGTTTCCGTGAATATTTACGATTTCTACACCTTCATCTTCTTTCAGGTATTTACGCAATTTAGCAATGTACACATCCATACTTCTTCCGTTGAAATACGTATCACTACCCCAAATTCTTTTCAAGGCTAGTTCGCGTGGCAATAAATCATTTTTGTACTCACACAGCATGCGTAGCAAGTCATTTTCCTTTGGCGATAAGTTAAACATTGTTGTATCAATTTTCAACTCACGCAATTTGCTATTGAAATGAAACTTACCAAAATCAAATTCAATATTTTCATTTTGCTCAGCCATAAACGCTTCGTTACGCTTCAAGATTGCTTTAATTTTATGTAATAGCACATCGCTATCAAATGGCTTTAAGATATAATCATCGGCGCCTAATTTGTAACCGTGTAATATATCTTCCTTCATATTCTTTGCTGTAAGGAAAAACAACGGAACATCGGGATCAATATTTCTAATTTCCTCTCCTAGTGAAAAACCATCTAGGTTAGGCATCATTACATCTAGGATACAAAGGTCAAATTTTTCACGCTTAAAAGCCGCTAATCCTAATATGCCATCGCGGGCCAACTCTACTACAAAGTCATTTAGTTCTAAATAGTTCTTAAGCACTTTACCGAAGTTAGTATCATCTTCTACTAACAATATTTTTGATTTCACCTGTTCCATTTCTGTTCTTTGATATCAAATTTAGATATAGGTTTAATTAGCAGGAGCTTATGCCGTGTAAGATTATGTTAAAACGACTGTTAGTATTTCCCTAAATCCAGCAATAACAGATATAATTTGCGTTTTAAAATTCACCTATTTCGGCATGGCTTAGTTTATCTTCGCTTAACAATGTATGCACAATTTGCTTGGCGGTATTTTAAATCAAAAAAATCGACCAACGCTATAAATATTATTTCTTGGGTGAGCATTTCTGCCATTGCGGTAGGAACGGCGGCTTTAATAATATTACTCTCTGTGTTTAATGGTTTGGAAGGCTTCATAAAAAGTCTGTACAACGATTTCTACCCAGACATAAGCATAACAGCCGTTGAAGGGAAGTCATTTGCTTTTAGCCCTTACCAAATACAACAATTAGAAAAGTTAGATGGCATAAAAGTAATAAGCCCCAGCTTAGAAGAAAAAGTATTGCTCACCTATAATGGCGAACAAACCCTCGCCACCATTAAGGGTATAAGCAAAAACTACAATGAAGTAACCAATGTAAAAGAAGCAGTAAACTATGGCACCATGGACTTTGAAACCAAAATGTCTGTTACACCTGTAGTGCTTGGACTAGGCGTGGCTAATAAATTAGGCGTGAGCGAGGAAAGCCCCTTACCCATTACCGTACTCTCATTTAAAAACGTACAGTCTTATAATCTGAATGCTTTAAATGCTTTTAGCCAAAGGGACTTATTCGTGCAAGGTGTTTTTTATTTACAAGAGGAGATTGATGAAAAATATGCCTTTGCTCAAATGGAGGTCGTGCAGCAATTACTCGGGCGAGAGGACGAATATTCAACCATAGAAATTGCATTAGATGAAGGCGTAACATCTAACTCTATTAAAACAGCTATTGCCAAAGTATTAGGTAACAACAAACTAAAAGTCGAAACGCGCTTTGAGCAAAACAAGACATTATTTTTAATCCTTCGTTCCGAGCGTTGGGCTGTTTATGCCGTACTATCACTCATGCTTATCATCGCCTCTTTTAATATCATTGGCTCCTTATCTATGCTCGTTTTAGACAAAGAAAAAGATATAGCCATCTTACAAGCCATGGGTGCTAAGAAGAATTTTGTGCGCAATTTATTTTTAAGCATTGGCGTATTCCTATCCTTAATGGGTGCAAGCATTGGCTGCCTTATCGCTTTTACAATTTGTTTTTTACAACAACAATTTGGTTTGGTTACAATGGGCACTGGCGACAACTTTTTGGTAGAAGCCTACCCTGTGCAAATACACATCGGAGATTTTGTATTGGTTATGATTACCGTTATTATAATTTCGGTATTGGCTAGCTATTGGCCGGCACTTAAGGCTTCAAGGAAAAACATTGAACTACGTACGCGTTAGATTACAATATCGTAATCTTCCTTGTTACTTCATCTAGTATTTCAATACTGCACTTGCAACAATCTTCGGGCAATAAACCTTCGGCAATTTCGGGCCACTCTATAAATAAATAATGCTTGCCTTGTAAGTAATCTTCAACACCAGCATTTATAGCATCCTCCTCCCCTTTTAAACGATACCAATCCATATGTACAATCATATTATCGTTGGCCGTGGCATACTCGTTTATTATCGAAAAGGTGGGACTGCTTGTCGCATCAATCACTTCAAGCTTTTTACACAGTGCGTTAATGAGGGTCGTTTTCCCCGCACCCATGGGCGCGTAAAAAGCAATGCACTTTTTTTCTTGGGATAATAATAAATGGACCGCTTCGGCTATGTTTTCCTGTTTGTATTCAAGCACAAAGCAAAAGTACTATTGCTTTATGAATAGACTTTGAAATTCGCCATTATTTGCACTAGTGAATTTTAAAATATAGGATTACCCATATAATCCACCAAGTGCATAAATAGGTTATGTAGCTGGTATTGACCTTTACTTTATGAAAGTAAAAAAGTGTTCTTTACCTGCCTTTCGCAGTCAATTTTCCGATAAAGTATCGTGCATGACTTATCTCGCCCATTTAAAGTGGTCTGGCGGATACTCATGTTCAAAATGTGCTCATACTG
>CALIIL010000065.1 GCA_938017685.1 uncultured Chitinophagaceae bacterium | reverse complement strand
CCGCACAAATCATTAGGAGACAAAAGCCCTCGAGAATTTTTCCTCAGAAAAAGTATCAAATTAAAATTTGACACTTTTTCCGAGGCTAGCAATCCAATTTTGTCGAATTTAGCACTGTCCTAATTTGGGGAAGGCTACAGTGTTAGGATTCTTTATTTTTACTTAATGACTAATAATATTTTACTTTGGTCTGGTATTTCTTTAATTGTTTTAGGGTTAATTTTAATTTCGTTATCATTGGTCAATAGAAAAAGAAACCAGCCCAATAAAAAAGAGGTTACCGACTTACTTAAAGAAATGGAAATACTTGATACTACCTTAGAGACTGTTGAGTACCCACGAAATAATTCTTTTCTTCAAATTCAGAAAAGATTATTAATCTGCAAAAAAAAGTCTGAACAGTTAATAGGAATATCTGCTTCTAGTTATGAACCTATTTCGACTTATAAAAACCCAGTAAATCCAAATGGCTTATCTAGACTTAAAAATGATTTTTCAAACCTTATAAACCAATTGCAAAAGATATGAAAATAATAATTTATTTAATTTCTGCATTTGTAATTCTAGTAGGGGGAATTATAGGGAAATTTGGATACAACAGCAAGTTTGATAAAGAAGTAAACCTAGATAAAAACAAGCTTCTTTTAGATATCCAAAAAAGCATAACAGAGTTAAATGATTTTTATATCGATTGGCAGAAAGCAGATAGAGAACATTCTTCAAGAGTGTCAAAAAACTCGTCAACTCAAGAAACTCATGACAGCATTTGGAATGATAATTTTAGAAATAATGAACAATATAGAATTAATTACCAAGCAAATTTTCGCCCACAATTAAAGAAAGTAAAATTTCAGTGTGAGACTTATTTAAATATTTACAGAAAAAGTGAGGTTTCCTTTGCTGAATATGATAGAGTGCAATATCATTTTGACATTGACAAAATTATAAAGGACATTAGCAATCTAAAAAGTCAAATTGATATAAACTAATTTTCTATTTCAAGTCTAAACTTTTTCCATTATATCCGCTCCAACCATCTCGCGAACTTTAGCTACAATTGCGTTTTTATCATATCCACATTCATTCCAAAGTTCAGGTTGCTTGCCATGCTCAACTAATCTATCTGGTATACCTAACATTTCTACATTAGGTGTGTACTTATTAGCCGCAAAGAATTCAAGGCAAGCACTTCCGAAACCACCAACAATAGTTCCATCTTCAATCGTAATAACTTTGGTATGTTTTTGACCTACTTCGTTTAATATATCTTCATCCAGCGGCTTAACAAAACGCATATCATAATGAGCCACAGAAACATCATTTCCTAGCTCTTCTATAGCATCTGTTACAAAGTTACCTGGATGGCCAAAACTAAGAATAGCAATATCACTACCCTCTTTTAATTTACGTCCTTTACCAATTTCTATTTTCTCCATTTCATTTTCCCAATTAGGTAATACGCCTTGTCCTCTCGGGTAACGAATAGTGAATGGCATGTCTTGTTCTGGCAACTGAGAAGTAAACATTAAATTTCTTAATTCATGCTCATTCATTGGCGCCGTTACAACCATATTAGGAATACAACGCATATATGGTATATCATAAGCTCCGTGGTGCGTAGGACCATCATCTCCCACCAAGCCTGCTCTATCTAAGCAAAGCACAACAGGTAGTTTTTGAATAGCTACATCATGTACCACTTGATCGTAAGCACGCTGCATAAAGGAAGAATAAATATTACAGAATACTCTTTTACCTTGGGTAGCTAAGCCTGCACTTAAGGTTACTGAATGTTGCTCACAGATACCGACATCAATAGCTCTATCTGGCATTTCAGCCATCATATATTTTAATGAACAACCAGAAGGCATAGCGGGTGTTATACCCATAATATCCTTATTCTTTATAGCTAATTCAATAATCGTTTTACCAAATACATCCTGATACTTAGGCGCTTGTAGTGTATCAAAAACAACCTTTTTTCTCTCACCAGTCACTTTATCAAAAAGTCCAGGAGCATGCCAGGTAGTTTGATCTACTTCGGCAATATCATACCCCTTTCCTTTCTTTGTAATTATATGTAATAATTTTGGTCCTTGTATTTCATTTAAGCCTTCAATCATATCAACCAAAGCGGTTACGTTATGCCCATCAACTGGACCGAAATAACGAACGCCTAAAGATTCAAATAAGTTTGAAGATTTTGAAATAATCCCTTTTACTGCACTATCCACTTTAGAAGCTAACTTCTGCTGGGTTTCGCCAAATGGCAACTTGCCCATGATTTTCCAAACATCATCACGCATTTTATTATACGTTTTGGATGTTGTAATATCCGTTAAGTATTCTCTGAGCCCTCCTACATTGGGGTCAATGCTCATATTATTATCATTTAAGATAATAAGTAAGTTAGAATTATCTACACCAGCATGTTGTAAAGCTTCAAAAGGTAAACCAGCCGTCATAGCTCCATCACCAATTACAGCCACATGTTGCTTCTTTGTATCACCATTTAACCGAGAGGCAATAGCCATACCCAATGCGGCAGAAATAGAGGTAGAGCTATGCCCTACGCCAAATGTATCATATTCGCTTTCGCTACGCTTCGGAAAACCACTTAGACCACCGTATTTTCTATTCGTATGGAAGTTATCCTTACGCCCTGTCAATATCTTGTGTCCGTATGCCTGATGTCCAACATCCCAAACCAATTGATCCTCGGGTGTGTTCATCACATAATGCAATGCCACCGTTAGCTCTACTACACCCAAACTTGCACTAAAATGACCTCCATTTACACTAACTATATCAATAATGTATTGACGCAATTCTTGTGACAACTGAACGAGTTCGTGCTTTTGTAGCTTCTTTAAGTCTGATGGATTATTAATTTCTGCGAGTAACGGCCCTGGTGTAAACTTCATATGAATAATATGTTAGCCAAATTTAAGCTTTTGAGACCGTAGTATCAAGATAACTTATTCAGTTTTTGCATAGTTATAACTTATACCGAGTTGAGCTAGGCTGTTTTTTTTATTCTTTAAATACAAAATTTAATTGTTATTTTTATTCAACTACTATGCCTTTTGAAAAAATACTTAAAGAGTTGATTGATAATGCTATTAGCAATTATAATGAACAGTCATTTGAAAAAATATCCAAAATATTATGCGAAAACATAACATTTACAGGCCCTGAAATTAACTTACCCACTATTCAAACACCAGCCATTTCATTATCAAAAAAAGAAGATGTATTAAACTTTTGGCAGGCATTGCATAATAGCTTCTCTCCTACAATATCTAGTACAAAAATTATTCAATTAGGCAAGCATTCAATAATCCATTGTTATTATGAGGACTTGAATATGACCAATGAAATAGAAGTATTTTTTGATCAATATAGCAAAGTATACAAGATGACAAATAGAATTATTTAGGCATAAATATTCGCAACCTTTTACAAAAAGATACCTTTGTCCAAATAAATGTCTATCCTAGAAGAAATATTTATAAGCATCAGACATTACGGAGATGCATTAAAGCTGATAAGAAAGCACAAAATGTGGCCGCTCTTATTTGTTTCTTTTATTCTATTCACTCTTATTTTGTTACTCTGTGGTTTCGGAATATACCAAGGCTACGCATCACTTATAGATTGGGTGCTTAACAGATCTTGGGTACAAGCTTGGCACAGTTTTTTTGAAAATGCTTCTTGGGTTATTACCCTTTTCAAAGTTGGCATGAGCATTGCCAGTTTTTTTCTTTTCATGTCTTTTGGAAAATTTATTTTTCTGAGCCTTGGCTCTCCACTATATGCTTATATATCAGAAAAAGGAGCTGAGAAGTATAAAGGTGTTGAGTATCCATTTTCATTAAAACAATTGATTAAAGATGTAGTCCGCGGTATCCGCTTGGCTATCCGCAATTTTTTCAAACAACTTTTGCTAACCATTATTCTTTTTCTCCTGAGTTTTATTCCAGTCTTTGGCCTTTTGTTTTCATTGCTCATTATTATGTTGGATGCTTATTATTATGGATTTGCCATGCTAGATTATTGCTGTGAACGAGATAAAAAAAATGTTCGTACAAGCCTTCAATTTATAAAGGAACACAAAGGTCTAGCCCTTGGCAACGGATTAGTATTCTATGCCTCCATTGTATTTATTCCTATCGTGGGCATTGTATTTATTGCACCTATTTCTGCTATTGCAGCCATGATATCCTACTTTCACATCACCGAAAAATCTTAAATGTTATATATCATACCATCCGCTTTAAGTCCCGAAAATATTAATTGCTTACCACAAGAAACGATTGATATTATCAAATCATTAGATACGTTTTATATAGAAGATTTGCGCACGGCACGCCGTTTTTTTAAGAAAGGTGGATAGAACATTTGATATTGATGGAAGTACTTTTTTAATGATCAATGAGCATACCTCTCAAGATTTGGACAAAGCTGAAACTTACTTTAAAAATGGAAAAGATATAGGCCTTCTATCTGATTGTGGTTGCCCAGCTGTTGCGGATCCAGGTAAAGGCCTCGTTGAAATTGCGCACAAAAATAATGTGACTATAAAACCTCTCGTTGGACCTAATTCAATACTATTAGCCTTAATGGCCAGTGGTTTTAATGGACAATCATTTTCATTTGAAGGATACTTACCTAACAAACAACCCGCACTGAATCAAAGTATCTCTGAGGTAGAGAATAAAAGTAGAAATGAAAATAAAACTTACTTATTTATAGAAACGCCCTATCGCAATAATCAGTTAAAAGAAAAGCTCATTGAAAAGCTACACCCCAATACCAGATTATGCATTGCAGCTAACTTAACCGCGGATGATGAGTTAATCGTTTCAAAAACTATAAAAGAGTGGAAAAATACAACAGCCGATTTCCATAAGAAACCGGCCGTATTTGTTATTTATTCTGGGAAGTAATTACTTACAATCCTACATCTTGCCCTTCGGACACTTTATCTATTCTATCAATAATATACTGCCCGTTCTCTTGGTTACGACCATTGTAATTATCTCCACGCCAAGGTAAGCTCTTACGATATTGCGTATAATGCACTTTAATATTCTTTCCAATAATATGCTCTAAGCTATCAGCAATAGTTTCATCACAAACGGAAAAGAAGAAGTTATTGGTATTGATTGTTCCAGAGCCGCCATAAGAGCGTAATCCTTGTTGAATTAACTCGCCCTCGTAGGTCTTAAAAACATTTCCTTTTCTTGAAAATTTTATCAATAAACCATCTCTTGTGCCATCGCTAAATGAATTGTAATAAAACCAATAAACATAGCCCGAACCGAACAAAAGAATAAAAAGTGTGAATAGGAATACAAATTTTCTCATAATAGCATTTGAGCAAAAGTAGTCAATAGATAATTATTATCTAAATTTGAGTATGCGTTATCTTCTTTTTATAATTATTTCCCTTAGTGCTTCACTACATAATGCACAAGCGCAATCAAGCCAGTCCATAGACTTAGCTATGTGGCATGGTAAGAGTAATGACATACCTTTTAAGATCACAGCCGTTCAAGACAGTCGTGAAAACACTACTAACATCGGTAAGGCTTATCATAAATCAAAGAAAAAAGATATAGACTTCAACTTTGCCTCTTCATCAGAAGCAATGGTGCTTAAAATGATCACTCGTCAGTTTACTCAAGGTAAGGAAACAGACATCAGCTTAGAAATTAAGAGGCTGAAAATAGTACGGGAAAAACAAGGTAAATCCGTGAGAGACCGTCTCTATTTTGATTGTGCATTTAACCATACCAAAAGTGGCACATTACTGTACACTTTTAATGCTAGCAACGCAGTAAACCCCAGTAAAAATCCAAGATTAAATATTACAAATTACATAGCGCGAGCTATAACAGCAGCAATAAGTAACTTTAAGAAAGATTATCTAGTACATCCTGAATGGCATCAAGAAACGGCTGCTCAAACGGTAAAACTATCTATAGGAATAGATAAAAAAATCATTTACAACCAATTTGAAACTAGTGGAGATACTATTGCCTTAAGGAAAGGCTACAAGCTCAATAAAAATGACTTTGTAGCCCAAGCGACAGATGTTGAAAAAGATGATGCTTATAGTTTTTTTGAAATGACTTACCAGATTAAAACTATCGATGAAGGTAAAAAAATTGATTTAAGCATATACCCAAAAGCTTACTTCTTACGATCAAAAAGTTGGGCCAAAGATGCAGACTCTGTAAGTCCAAACTGGCTAGCATACCAACAGCTATTGTATGATAATGCGACCCTACATGCACTTAAGTTTAAAAATGAATTAGCAGCCAAAGAGTATTCGGCCGGTTATTTCAAAAGCCAAATCAATAAAATATACAACGAAAATACTCGTCGCTTTTTTGATAGTATGGATTTGATTTACAGCGAGACTAAATTTGGACAAGATGCAACTGCTGTAAATAGTTGGATTGCTAAGGTAAGTACAGCGTTAGCCGCAACAGATTAACCCATACCAGGAATTCTGAAGCCCCCTCCCTTATTCATTTTCTTCATCATCTGACGCATTTGATCAAACTGTTTCATAAACGCATTTACTTCCTCTATTTTCTTTCCACTCCCTTTGGCAATACGCTTACGACGATTTAAATCAATTAAATCAGGATTATTACGTTCTGCGGGTGTCATAGAATTAATCATCGCTTCAATACCTACAAAGGCATCATCACTGATATCAATATCTTTTAATTTACTTCCCAATCCTGGTATCATGCCAAGAAAATCTTTCATGTTACCCATCTTCTTGATTTGCTGTAGCTGGGTTTTAAAATCTTCGAAATCAAATTTATTCTGACGGATTTTCTTCTCTAATTTTTGCGCTTGCTTTTCATCAAACTGCTCTTGGGCTTTTTCTACCAAAGAAGCAACATCACCCATACCCAAGATGCGCTGTGCCATACGATCAGGATAAAACTCATCGAGCGTATCCATTTTCTCCCCACGACTTACGAACTTAATAGGTTTTTGAACAGTATGCTTAATCGTTAAAGCAGCACCACCGCGCGTATCACCGTCTAACTTTGTTAATACAACACCTGTAAAGTCTAACTGATCATTAAAAGCCTTAGCAGTATTAACCGCATCTTGCCCCGTCATACTATCTACAACGAATAAAATTTCTTGAGGGTTCACGGCACCACGCACTTCGCCCACCTCTTTCATCATCGCCTCATCAACAGCCAAGCGACCTGCCGTATCAATGATTATAATATTGTTCTTATTTTCCTTAGCATACGCTACCGCATTTTCAGCAATAGATACCGCACTTTTATTTTCTCTATCTAAATAGATATCTGCACCAATTTGTTCAGCCAATACATTTAACTGATCCATAGCGGCCGGTCTATAAATATCCGCACCTACTAATAATGGTTTCTTACCTTTCTTCGTTTTTAAATAATTAGCCAACTTAGCACTAAAAGTGGTCTTACCACTACCCTGCAAACCAGCAATTAAAACAATCGTAGGATTTTCAGAAATATCCAAATCCACTTTTTCACCGCCCATTAATTCGGCCAGCTCATCTTGTACAATCTTCACCAATAATTGACCTGGCGCAACCGCAGTTAATACCTTTTGCCCAATGGCCTTGTCCTTAATGGTATTGGTCAACTCTTTAGCAATCGGAAAGCTCACATCGGCATCCAATAAGGCGCGGCGTATTTCCTTAACTGTTGAGGCAACATTTACCTCAGTAATTTGACCCTGACCTTTTAGTTGTTTAAACGCTCCTTCGAGCTTTTCGGTTAAATTTTGAAACATAGGTCGGCAAAAATACGAACATCCCGCTTTTAGAAAGCTTTCTTATTGTACTTTTAATTCAATTATGAACAGAATTTATATAGTTTTTACACTAGTATACCTTTTAATGACAAGCACAAGCTTGCACGCACAGCAGGATAAAAAGGTACGCAAAGCTAAAAAAGCATATGTATCGTCTATGGCTGAAGGCTCCATTCTAGGCACGGCCATGCTTGATATCAACAATTCTAGCAAGCTGGCTACAATGAGATATAGCGCATTTTTTCACTCAGGTCTTCAATTACATAAAGACCTGAGCAAATCTTTTGGTGTTTTTACAGGACTAGGCATAAAAAATATTGGTTTTATTAATAAAATAAATGACTCTACGGTCAAAAGACGCGTGTACACAGTCGGTGTGCCGATTGGTTTAAAGTTCGGATTAATGAAAAAAAGCTTTGTGATGCTCGGAGGTGGTGTAGACATACCATTTAATTACAAAGAAAAAGGATTTGTAAAGCGCGGTAAGAAAGATAAGTTTAATGAGTGGTTCAGTAATCGTACACCAAGCTTTCTGCCTTATGCATTTATTGGCGCTCGCTCTAAAAAAGGTTTTCAGATAAAACTTCAATACTATCCAACGAATTTCTTCAATCAAGATTATAAAGAAAATGGTGTAGCCATTTATCAAAATTATGATGCTAAGCTTTTAATGCTAACATTTGGTGCTGATATTGGAGGAGGCAAAAAGAAGAAGAAAAAGAAAATGCCAGTGTTTAAGAAGCCTTCGACCACGAAAACCCTATAGCATAGTTTTGTCGTGGCATTATGCGTCCGCGCAAGCTTTCATAATTTGTTCCAAAAATATTATTGACCCTCAACTGAATGGAGAATACATGCTTATTCCGAGTGAAATTATATTGACCAAACAGATTAGAAAGATGGTAAGGTTCAATATAAATGGTTTCATCCGTAGTGATAAAACGATAACCTGTATAAGCCTGCTGCCATTGTAGTAATATGTTTTTAAAACGTACTGTTTGGTTCCAACGCGCACTATAACGTGGTATATAAGGTACTTGCTTACCCACTGAACTATCACCGACAAAATTACTTTTCTCAGAAGTAGCTAGGGTGTAAGCATATAAGATATTGCTACTATGCTTCGTACGCCCCAACTGCCAATCTACTTTTAACTGATTCTCTAATCCTCGGCTCCATACTTGCGCTAAATTACTCGGGAAGAAAATAGATGCGCCACGCCACACAATCCAATTCTCTACTTGACGACTATATGTGCTAAAATGATTGGCAACCTTAATCCCTTTTACATTCAATAAGAAATCAAAACCACCTTCTATATTTTTAGAATTTTCTGGCTCTAGCAATTCATTACCTCCGGGGAAATAGTAGAGCTCGTTCAAGGTTGGCACTCTATAATTCGTTCCATATTTGGCGTATACATTTATATTTTTTATAGGATTAGCGCGCAGCGTTACACCATAAGTAAGCGGCACATCAAATAGGTTGGTACTCTCCCATTGAGCATGTGTTGTAACATCTAAATGTTTAAAAAATTTAGTACGCTCATAAATTATACGGCTCCATACACGATTTAGCTGTTCGTCCACTCCTCCTGTTTCAATACTGGAATACTTGCCGTTCATTTTTAGCGACAGGATATTTTTATCATTGAAATAATAAGAACTATTAATATGTACCGGTACTGTTTGGACTTGCGCTTCCGTATTTAATAATGTAAAGTCATCCTGATACACAAACTGGTCTTGTGTAAAACCAATCGTTGAAAATAACGTAAACCTATTTTTATAAAAAGAATGACTAAGTACAGAACGAATAATTGTATTCTGTTCTTGCTTCAACGATTGCGTTTCGAAAGCGGTTGGCGGAATTTCTCTCTTATTTTGAATATACCACAGATGTGCTCTTAGCTTTTGGCTCTTTGATAATTTAAAGGAGGCATCGGCTAAAAACTGCGATTGACTATTCTGAGCATTGCTTATCTCCTCTTCTACCTTCTTATGCGGGTTATAGAATGTGTAGGTATTATTCCCTTGATTATGTAATGCTTTTACTCCAAAAGTTAGGTTCTTTTTACTCAATGCATAACGTGCACCTAAGCGAATATTTTCAAAACTTTCATATTGAGAAAAGACGCCATAACGATGTTGAGCACTATCCGTAAATCGTTGCTGCCCACTCAAGAATAAGGTGCCACCCATAGCAGGTTCATTTGCTTGGGCACTTTCATCGCCATAAGCCAAGGCTATATTTTCAAAAAAAGCGGTGGGCAATAAACTAATATCTGCTAAGCCCAGCATAGCATTTTGAATAGAAATACCATTCCATTGCACATTGGTCTGAGCCACCGAACTACCTCTAATACTTAAGGTGCTTAGGTTACTTAATCCATAGTTCTTCACTTGAACATTAGCTCCCTGACCCAATAAATCAACCAATGAACCTTGCTCCGAAGCTACTCGATCTATTGAATCAAATTGCTGTACATAACCACCATCATTGAGTATAATATAATCTTTAATATTCACTGTTCTAATAGTATCATGCAACTGAGCATTCAGTGTATTACAAGCAATTAGACAGAGGAATAAAATAGCTCCTAACACTTTATTTATATGTAAGCTCTTGTTCATTTATTGTACAAAATAAAAACTGCTCGGCGCAATACCAGTCGGCCACGATTGTATTAAATCTCCATTGGAATTATATCGCATAACCGTTCCATTCTGTGTAAAATCTTTGGCATCAGAAACAAAAATATCATTGGTCACCGGCTCTATACCTAAGCCATATAAATAAGTCCCAGTGCTAGCGGTTATAAAAAAAGTACTAGGTGCTGCTGTTGCATTCTTAGGTACTTTATAAATGCCACTTTTGTTATTATTATAGTCATTGACCAAGACCAACAAATCACCATTACGGTCTATAGCCAAGTGCTCAGGGCTCCAAGTAGGATTAAAGGTTATAGTACTTAATCGTTGATTATTACTGGGGTCAAGATGAGTAAGCGTGGCCGTTTTATTAAAAAAATTATTACCCGCTAATATCCATAATGTATTATCTGTGCTTTTTACAATACGTGATGGTGCATACCCACCAATTGTTATTCTATCTACAACCTGATCTGTATTGGCATTGATTTTTGTTATGTAATTAATAGCTGTATCGTAGTTACAAGTATATACATAATCACCACTTGCATCACTTAGGAGCACCATTTCCTCTGTCCAATTACTATCCACATTTATCTCATTAACCTTGGTGTTATTCGTTAGGTCTATCACATAAATCTTATAATTATAGATACTACTTACGTAAGCTTTATTACTATTTACTGCTAGCATAAAACGTGCTTGATTAAGGTTCTTTATTTCACTGGTCTTGCGCATTTTATTATCTGTAACTATAATCTTATTGGAATTATTTACAACTAAATAATAGGCATTACCCACGCGCGTAATACTTTGTAATACATCTCCAATCCCTTCATCATTTAATTGGGCATATACATTTTGATAGGATGCATTCGTACTCAAATCAATTTGAGTTAATGTGGCGGTTCCAGAACCAAAATTCCCTTCATTACCTACCAACAAAGTTTGTGAGTGTATTGCACCCAGACCCGCAACGCTCACATCATTTGGCTTATCTTTTTTACAAGATAAAAACAAGCTTATGGTCATGCTCAAAAATAATATGTTGAATGTCCTTTTCAGTTTGTACTTATTTACATAAAAAAGTAAACTGCAGCAAGAAGTTAGAGAAGAGAAACCATCATTTCCGTCTCAGACTTTATTCCCGAAGTCTAGCCTGACCGCCAGGGCGGTATTTTATTACAAAGAGGTTTTCTGACTTGTTCTCCTACTTGCTCTGCCTTCCCGAAAACTACAACAATACTCACTCCAACAAAAGTCAGGCTGAGCTTGTCGAAGCCATATTATATCAGTGGCATGCTAAAACAAGCTATAAAGAACTTACAGCACCGGGTAGTGTTGCCGATTTACACGACATTCCCTGTTTTATAACAAGGACAAATGTAATTGAAGTTTATTGGTTGAGGTGTTTTTTGTTGAAGTGTTTTTTTTGTTGTTTAGCTGTTTTTCGTTGAGTTACTTAGTCGTTTTTTGAAGATTAATAATTTTTAAAAAAAAAAGCATAGAAACAATATTGACTTTTCGTATTCCTCAGCAGACCGTCCTAAACAACTAAACCTGCTAAACTTGCTAAACTTCTAAAAATAATTGGGCTTACCTTTAGCCCCGAATGAAATTTGCAGAACTAGGACTGAACGAATCAATATTGGAAGCCATTGGATATATGGGCTTTGACACAGCCACACCAATACAAGAAAAAATTATTCCTGAAATATTAAAAGGGAAGGATGTTATTGCTTGTGCCCAAACAGGTACAGGAAAAACAGCCGCCTTTGTACTCCCTAGCTTGCAATTAATTGCCGAGAATTCAAAAGACGAAACCAATACATTAATCCTCTCGCCTACGCGTGAGCTGGCAATTCAGATTGAGCAACAAATCCAAGGTTTGTCATATTTCTTAGGTGTTAGTTCATTAGCTATTTATGGTGGTGGTGATGGCAATAGTTTTACAGAACAAAAAAAGGCCTTACAAAGCGGCACCAATGTGATTGTAGCCACGCCCGGAAAATTGATTTCTCACTTAAATTTGGGCTATGTAAAGTTTGACACGGTGACTCATTTAATATTAGATGAGGCAGATAGAATGTTAGACATGAACTTTTTTGATGATATTGAAAAAATCAGAAAGTACTTACCAAACTTGAAGCAGACATCCATGTTTAGCGCCACCATGAGTCCGAAAATTAAGGACATGGCCAAAAAGATATTAAACAATCCAACGCAAGTTATTTTAGAACTATCCAAGCCTGCCGAAGGCGTATTGCAAGTTGCTTACCCATGTTACGACCAACAGAAATCTGCTTTGATTTTAAACCTTGTGCGCGATCGTAAGAGTTTGGAATCAATTATTGTATTCTGTTCTACTAAGAAAAAAGTGAGCGAAGTTTTTCAAGAATTAAGAGCAGCTGGCGAAAGTGTAGAAGCCATATCATCGAGCTTAGATCAAGATAAGCGCGAGAGTGTTCTATTAAAATTTAGAGCGAAGAAAATACGCATACTAGTAGGTACCGATGTGATAAGCCGCGGTATTGATATTAAAGATATAAACCTGGTTATTAATTACGGCGTACCTAATGAGGCCGAAGATTATGTGCACCGCGTAGGTCGTACCGCTCGTGCTAATACTACGGGTATTGCAATTACATTAGTAAGCCCAAGAGATATGGCACAGTTCGAAGAAATAGAAAAACTAATTGGTCGTACCGTTACAAAATCTCCCTTACCTGAAGGCATTGGCGCAGCTCCTAAATGGAATGCTAAGAAGCCTAGTGGTGGTGGTGGCAACAAACGTAATTATAAGGGGAAGCGGAAGTAATTCAATGTTGTAATTTTTGAGCACTAAGCCTCTTACATTTGATGGGCTAGATTTTTATCCGTTAGTAACGGTTAATGATGCATAAATTCATTGATTCTTATGGAATTACCCAATATTTGTAGAATAGCTTATTTTTACTATTGCGCTTGTACGGATGTTAGCAGGAATTTGAAAGAAGGTTCTTAAAATATTGAAAGCAGAAAGTTAGGTTTTAAAATTGGAAACAATTTAGCGACTTATCAAAACAGGGAACTTTGATTCACCTTATGATAATATCGAAAAACGGAAATGAGTAAGCAAGAAGATATTTTTAGAAACGACCCGTTGTAAAACGATTATCTTGAAGAATGATGCTTAGCGGTTTGCAGTGAGAACGACTGTAAATTTGTGAATGGACAAGTTCAACAAACTTAACTTTAAACAAAAAAGCAAAACATTATGCAAAACATTAAAAGACTTCTTTTTACATTAATGGTGCTACCCATTTTTCAACCCGTAATGGCTGATGCGACTTATCAGCAAAAACCTAATTGTTTTTATTGGTTTCAATGGCGCCACAAATCATATGCTGCCGTATTTAAAAATCCGTCATCTACACTTCCCAATATTTGGCCAGATGGTGCAAATACTATTACTTCATGTAATCCTATTTTTCAGGAAAGAAATGCCTATCGTACCAGGACCAGCAAATAAAGTAGCTTTTGCAGTAGCTAATTATGGTTTTGTTGGAGATTGGACAAACCCTGGTTATGCCAGCCACTTTAACTTAGGATTAAACAATCCATTGTCTATACCGCATGAATCGAGCATGCCAATGTACAGTAATACCAATGATGCACAGACAGATTATTTAGGTGCTATGGCTTTAGTAAAGTATGATGATGTAGATTTTAATTTTAATAAAAATGTGATAAGCATTAAAAACTTAAACATTAAGATTGGTGCCGACGTTTTAGACAAGGCTAATATTTATTCCACCATTAAAATTTCAATATTAGATGCTACAGATGCAAAAGATGAATCAGATGCCAAGGTGCTAACAACCATTCAAGCATTTGTCCATCAAGGTAAACTGATAATAAATGGAGATATTGAATTGCCGGCTTTTGAGCAAATGACTGGTAAAAATATTTACACCTGCAATACGGCATCTTTAGATATTAAAATGAACAAAAATATAAAATTAGAGAATTTGATATTAGATATTAGCAGCGATCAAGGTAGCTTAGCCGAAGGCATTACGCCTCGTTTTGAAATGGAACTACCTAAAAATAGCAGTAACAGCTTGGGCTTATTTGAACAATCTAATATTGAATTAGATATACTGGGCAATGTTGTTAGCAACAATATGCGCTTTAAAGTTAAAAACAATGTACCAGATTTATATAAAAATGCGAAGGTGTACATTTTAAACAACGAGGGCAAAGTTGTACGCAACATCTCTAATAATAAGTTTAGTACGTTACAGCAGGTTATAAATACGGATGTAAGCTCACTTGCTTCAGGTAACTACTATCTAATACTTGAAACAAATAAAGGAGACAGATTTACTCGAAAATTTATTAAACAATAATGCACAGAATAATAATTATAAGTATCCTATTTTTCACTTTGAGTCAAAGCCATATGGCTTTGGCTCAAGATGAAAAACTTAGTTTAGGTCTCGAATTAAACCCGATTCTTAACCTCTATGATGTACAATCGTCTATGCCAAGTATTGGGCAAATGGACAATACTAATCCTAATGTATCTCTTGGGCTTACCTTTTATTATACACTTGGAGAAAAGTCCAAAATTGATTTTCATATGCGGTATAGTAAGCATAGACAAGTAACGACTCAAACAGATTTTTTTGGATATTTAGATGATGCGTCATTTACTCGAGGCACACAAGAAATAGGAAATGTAGCATTGGGCATAGATTGGAATCAAAAAATATTAAATACCATTTATTGCACATTTGGAGGGAGCATTAATGTTTTTAAAACTATATTAATTGGCCGAGGTTATCATACAAAATGGACGCCAGACCTTTCAAGCAATTTAGAGTCTATATATTATACAACAACACCTGCAACATTTTCTCCAACTTATCACTTGCTAAGCCTTAGTGCAGGTATTTACAAAGAAGTAAATATTGGCAGAAAAAATAAACAAATGCTCATAGGTTTACGCTTTAAATATCCCATGAGTCAAATGCCAGTATATAGCACCCGCCTTGAATTAGAAACAACTGACCAAGGTTCGCTTGCTTATGATGTAAATTATAATTATACTGCTTATCAAATAGATTTATTACTCTCATATAAGATCTTTAGAAAAATGGAATAACTCCTGCTAACAAGATATATAATCCATGGCTAAATTGTAACAAACTACCCGTCCCTAAAAAATGATTTAAGAAAAAATAAATCATTTTTTAGGGACTACTTTTATGCTTCGTTGCAATTTCCCATCAGCCGCAGCTCCCTGCTTCGTAATCCGCCACGGCTCATATACAGGTCGTTAGCCACAAGTTGGAATAAAATTGTAAATTTAATGAATAAAAAAACCCGGATTCTTCACCAGCATCTAATATCTGGGAGAGGAACGACCGGGACAGCAGAATACAAATATACAAAAATAAATGGATAGACATTATTATGAGAAAGTTTTCTCTACTCAAAGAATGAAGAAATATTTCAATCATTACCCCAACAATGAAGAAAAAGCATTGTTCCATTATACTGCCAATATTGAGTTATCAGAATCATTTTACTCTGTTCTCTCAATGTTTGAAGTTGCACTGCGAAACAGCTTAAATAGAGAATTAACAGAGTTTTTTGGCACTGCCGAATGGTATTTAAGAATTGATATAGTAAATGGTTTGAGAAATTTAAGAAATAGTATTAATACTGCTAAAAGACATATCGCTAATAGAAATGAAACTATAACAGCAAATAAAGTAATTGCTGAATTGACATTAGGTTTTTGGGTGCGATTATTAAACGCGGAGTATGAAAGAGTACTTTGGAAACCATTACGCAAAGCTTTTCCTTATATCGAAAAAAGTCAAAGACAACGAAATAATATTTCTGCACCAGTAAATAAGATAAGAGATTTTAGAAACAGGGTATTTCATCACGAACCAATTTCTTGGAGGATTGATAAATTAGAAGAAACTCACAATAGAATTATTATGGTAATGGGCTGGATCAATAAAGATTTACCAGAATTAGCAAACACAATTGACCGAGTTCCCAATGTTTTAGAAAAAGCAAAACAATATGACATTGGATAAATAAGACCTGTGGCTAACATCAGCTATACCCAATGCTAAAAACACAACAAACCGAAACTCACATACATATAAAACGCCAAATCTACGATTTGCGTTTTCGGAAAATAATTAAAACACAAATCGTAGATTTGTTTCACAGCACTAAAACCTATGCTCTCTGCTACGTAAATTAGCGCTCGGCATAGCCTAAACGTTCTAACTAATAAAACGATATCCAATCAGGTACATTCGCACCCAAAACATACACAGCTATACCCGTAATGATATAAAAATAGTATTCGAATTGAATTTATACCCGTAATGGTATATTTTTAATATATATTCATATATTTATACCCTAAAAGGTATAATTACAATGAACAAACTAAGCCAATTTGTAAAAAAAAGAAGAAAGTCTCTTGGATTAACGCAAGAAGACCTTTCATTCAAAGCTGGTGTTGGCCTGCGGTTTGTGAGAGATCTAGAACAAGGAAAACAAAGTTTGCAAATGGACAAAGTGAACCAAGTATTATCATTATTTGGCCATGAACTTGGTCCAGTACAATCAGAAAGAGATGAAGAAAGCTAAAGTATATATGTATGAAAAAATGGCTGGTATACTTACTGAAGATGAAAACGGATTTCATTTTCAATATGAACAATCTTATCTAAAATTAAAAGAAGCAGAACCAATTAGTTTAACCTTACCACTGACAAACAGCGTATTTAAAAGCAAAACTATGTTTCCTTTTTTTGATGGATTAATACCAGAGGGATGGCTACTAGATATAGCTCAAAAGAATTGGAAATTAAATCCAAGAGACCGAATGCAAATATTACTAAAAGCTTGTCAAGATTGTATTGGAGCCGTATCAATAGAAGCAATTTAAAATCATGGAAAACAAATGTCTGTACTGTTACAAAGAAATCAATTCAACAGAATTAAAAACGCCAGCTGGGATCAAGGGGTATCACACAAAATGTAGTAAAATATTTTATGGAAATGTTACACCACCAATCTTAGATGTTACAGAAGATCAAATATCAGAACTTGCAGAAGAAATAATAAAAAGTCAAAGAACCGTAACCGGTGTTCAGCCAAAACTTTCACTTGGATTAAGCAAAGAAATAAATGCGCCTGAACGTTTTACAATTGTTGGATTACTTGGAAATTATATTTTAAAACCTCAAACAAGCTTATACTCTAACCTTCCAGAAATTGAAGACTTAACGATGCACCTAGCTGAGATAAGTAAAATTAAAACCGTACAACATTCTCTAATCAAACTAAAATCTGGGCAACTCGCTTACATCACTAAAAGAGTGGATCGAAATAATGGTAAAAAAATACATATGGAGGATATGTGCCAATTAACCGAAAGACTAACCGAGCACAAATACAAAGGCTCCTATGAACAAGTTGCGAAGGCAATTAAAAAACATACTGCCAACCCTGGTTTAGATGTAACAGATTATTATGAACTAGTTCTCTTCAGTTTTTTAACGGGTAACAATGATATGCACCTAAAAAACTTCTCTTTATTAAAAAGAAATTTAACCTATGACTTATGTCCCGCTTATGACTTAGTTGCATCTGAACTGGTTGTAGCAGGAGACGATGAAGACCTTGCATTAAATCTAAATGGGAAAAAGAAAAAAATTAAACGAATAGATTTTGAAATCGCCATGAAAGGGGCCGGACTTGAACAAAAAGTAATTGAAAATATTTTTAAAAAATATAAAAATCTACTTCCTAAGTGGGTCAAATTTATAGACGAAAGTTTTTTACCTGCCCCAATGAAAAATGAATATAAATTATTGATTAATCAAAAATCAATTCAAATTGAACTTTAAAATCTAGCTACAACAAGCCGTATCGTGCATAGCATTCGGGATACACAACATACTAAAATCATTACCCACACACACTTCATTAAGTATTAACAGAAGCGAGTTTCAACCACTTAGTCCCCCCCCATCCGTTAAAAAAAACCATAAAAAGTTAAAATCATTGCTCATATTCAATTTTTGAGCGAACTTGCTAGTGGATTTAGTATTAGACAAATTAAAAATAGCATTATGATGAACACAAGATTAGTTATTCCACTCGTTCTTTTGATTACACTCGGCATGACTTCATGCGTAACTAAGAAACAATACAACACCGCTTTAGATCAATTATCACGCAAAGAAAGAATGCTGGATAAGTGCCAAAAAGAATTGGCCACTTGCGAGAGCGACCTCAATGCCATGCAAACAAGTATTGACCTAAGAAAGCAACAGTATGACGACTTACGCGATCAATTAGAAGACACAAAAAACCAGCGCGACAAGCAAGTTACGCAGGTAGGCAACCTAACCGTATTATCAAAATCGGCCAATGATAATATTCAAAAAACATTGGAGCAGTTGCAGCAAAAAGATAGATACATCCAATTATTACAAACAGCTAAGACCAAAGCCGATTCAATTAATTTGGCATTAGCCATTAATTTAAAACAGGTATTAAGAGAAGGCATTGATGACAGAGATATCGAAATCAAGGTAGATAAAACAGTTGTTTACATTAATCTATCGGATAAGATGTTGTACAAAAGTGGAAGCTCAGAATTAACTATGAGAGCCAACGAAGTTTTAGAAAAAGTAGCAACGATTATCCAATCTCGCCCGGAGTTTGATGTTATGGTTGAGGGTTATACAGACAATGTTCCTATCAGCAACGAATGCATGACGGACAATTGGGACCTTAGTGTAAAAAGAGCGACCTCAGTAGTTCGTTCTTTACAAAGCAATTATAATGTAGATCCTAATAGATTGATTGCAGCAGGTCGCGGCGAGTACAACAAACTAGCTAGCAACGACACAGAGGCTGGTCGTATCATGAACCGCAGAACGCGTATCATTATCTTGCCTAAATTAGATCAGTTCTACGATTTATTAGACCCGACCAAAACGGCACAATAAGAATATCTTTTAAACTAAATTATTAAGCAGTTACCTTAGGGCAACTGCTTTTTTTGTCAAAATAACTAACAGAGCAAGTCAGATTGAGCTTGTCGAAATCCTGAATAGTTAGCAACACAAAGCTAAGTACATTTTGATAAGCTCGATGAGACAAAACTTGTGCCTTATTAAACTATTTATTAAAAAATTAGGGATCACGTGATAACTGTGGGGAGTAAATTATCTTTGGGGTTAAATTTTAAGATTTGGCAGAACATTTTATATCACACTTTCTTCCATCTGGCATTCTAGCTTATTTTGTAATAACAGATATTAAAGAGCTAGGCTAT
>CALIIL010000064.1 GCA_938017685.1 uncultured Chitinophagaceae bacterium | reverse complement strand
CCTTGCCCTTGTGGTTATTTTAATCACCCAGAAAAAGAATGTACTTGCCCGCCGGGTACGGTGCAAAAATATTTGAATAAAATTTCGGGTCCATTGTTAGATCGAATTGACTTACATGTAGAAGTTACGCCCGTTCCATTTTCGGAGTTAAATACTATGCAAAGTTCGCCGGTTAAAAGTGAAGATATTAGAGCACGTGTTATTGAAGCAAGGGAAGTTCAAACAAAACGTTATGCGGATAAAGAGGGGATGTACGCCAATGCGCAGATGAGTAGTAAGCAGTTGCGCGAACTATGCCAAATTAATCAAGCAGGGCAAACTCTCTTGAAGACTGCGATGGAGCGCCTAAGTTTATCTGCACGTGCTTATGATAGGATTCTCAAAGTGTCAAGAACGATTGCTGATTTAGAAAAGTCGGAAGAGATTAAAGTAGAGCATCTCGCTGAGGCGATTCAATACCGTAGTCTGGACCGAGAGAATTGGGGAAGTTAAGCCTCTTTGATTTCTTATAATAATTTTGAATAAATTCTTAACACATATACAGTCACTCAGTCAGACCGAAAACGACCTTGCATTGTGGCAGCATTTTTTTTCTAAATGTAGTGATCATGATAAAATGATTGTATTGCAAATATGCTTAGATAACAAATTGCATAAGTTAGTTAATTCCGTACAGCTAAAAATGTTGGTGCAAGAATATACTCGCTTACCTCTTTGGATAATTGAAGCAAGTCAAAGAAAAGTAAAAGATAGCATAGAAACATTGTCGCTACTATTGCCGAGAAATGATAATGTAGGCAGTGTTACCCTAAAGGATTTGTGCAATACAATTCGAATTTTAAAAACGAAAACAAAGGTTGAGCAAAAGTATTATATCCTAGAAACTTGGCGAACATTAAGTTTTAATCAATACTACCTTTTTAATAGAATAGTGACAGGTGTTAAATTACAAGAAGTTAAACTTGAGTACTTAGAGAAGGCATTGGCACAATATTTTGATCTTAATATTTGTTGGATTAGATACTGTTTGAAATTTAAATTTGACCAGCAATTAAATTTTAATACATTATTTAAGTTAGATAAAAATGCCAGCAGCAATCTGCCCAATCGGTTTGAAGTGGTTAATGAAAATCAACAAGTCGTTCCAATGCAAGATTATCACTTTGTTGAATTATTAGCAGGAAAACGAGTTCAAATAATTAATAGCGCGACATCAATTATTGCTTGGTCAGAGGAAAACAGAATAATAGATAAGTTTGATTATTTTTTAGAATCTGTTCATAAGGATTTGACATTTCCATTTATCATTGAAGGCGAAATAATAGCTGTAAAGAATGAGGTGAAGTTTAGTTTATGGAAAGTGCATGAAGCAGATGATTTAAATACTGAATTGATTAAACATCATTTTAAAACAAAGTGGTTTCAATTTGCCAATAAAAAACAACTGTCCACGTTTCAAACAAAGAGTCTTTCATCAGGAGCTGGTCTGATAGGGATAAATAGGACGAATAATCATTATGTGTTGATGCCTCCACCGCGTAAATATTTTAATGCAGTGCTTATGTATGCACAAAAACGGATGGGCACTAAGCAATTTGACAGCATAACGTTTGGTCTAAGGAGTGCTTCTGGTCAAAGCATTTCTATTGGGAAACTTAAATGGAGTGCAATAGATACTGAGCTATCAGAGGAACTAAGGTTATGGATATTGACTAATAAGTCAGAACGCATTGGGCCGATTGTAGTGGTTCCTGAGCACTATGTATTTGCGCTTTCTTGTTCTTACATTAATCGCTCTGCTCGACACAAATCTGGATTTAAAGTGCATGATATTGCTTTAGAAAAAAGTCAATTTATGGATGATTTGACCCAAATTACTGCCGTTTCCTTTTTGGCGGAAAATGCACTTGAATCCTAAATCTTTGAGAAAGGTGTATTAGAAGGCAAGATATATTTCTTTTATTGTACAAAAACCAATATTTTCGTACTTTTCAGACCTAGTACACATACATTAAATGGGATTATTTAATTTCTTTACAAAAGATATAGCTATTGATCTTGGTACGGCCAATACGCTCATTATACATAACGATCAAGTAGTGGTCGATGAACCTTCTATAGTAGCCGAGGATAGGCGCTCTGGTAAAATTATTGCTGTTGGTAAGCGTGCCATGATGATGGATGGTAAGGTGCATGAGAATTTGCGCACGATACGTCCTTTGAAAGATGGTGTAATTGCTGATTTTAATGCGGCAGAGGGTATGATTCGCGAAATGATTAAGTTGATTACGCATCAGCAAAAATCTTTTTTCTCACCTAGTTGGCGCATGGTCATATGCATTCCTTCTTCTATTACAGAGGTTGAGAAGCGTGCGGTACGTGATAGTGCAGAGCAAGCTGGAGCCAAAGAGTTATACATGATACATGAGCCTATGGCAGCTGCTTTAGGTATAGGTATTGATGTTGAGGAACCTACGGGTAATATGGTTATTGATATCGGAGGGGGTACAACAGGTATTTCTATTATCTCGCTTTCTGGTATTGTTTGTGATGAAAGTATCCGTGTGGCTGGTGATGAGTTTACAGCGGATGTTATAGAGGCTATGCGCAGATATCATTCTTTATTAATTGGAGAGCGTACAGCGGAACAAATTAAAATCCAAGTTGGTAGTGCTTTAAAAGAATTAGAACACCCACCAGAAGATGTTGCGGTAAACGGTCGCGATTTAGTGACAGGTATTCCGAAGCAAATTATGGTTTCATACACCGAAATTGCAGATGCTTTAGATAAATCAATCTTTAAAATAGAAGAAGCTGTATTACGTGCCTTGGAAAAAACTCCACCTGAGTTAGCAGCAGATATTTTTAGAAGAGGCTTATACTTAACCGGTGGTGGTGCTTTGTTGCGCGGCTTGGATAAGCGTATTGCTTCTAAGATTAAAATGCCAGTGCATATTGCTGATGATCCTTTACGCTCTGTAGTGCGTGGTACGGGTATGGCTTTAAAGCATATTGATAAGTATCCTTTCTTAATGCTTTAATCTATAGAAGGCAGTGCGTAATCTCATCATTCTTTTAAGAACGTATTATCGCTTCTTTGTATTTATTTTTATTTTCATTTTTTGCTTAGCTATTTTCTTTAGAAATAATAACTATCAATACGCTTCGGCTATTCATTCGGCACGCGGTATTACGGGTAGTGTTCATAAGAAAAAACAGAACGTCTGGGCTTATTTGAATTTAAAGAAAAACAATGATTCTCTCCTCGCTGAGAATGCTAGGCTCCGAAGCCGCTTAGGTATTAAGCTAAAAAATAATCCATTAAAGGATACTGCTTTTAGTAGTCTTGTATCAGAAGATTCGGTAAAGCAAACAATATACTACAAGTATATTCCGGCACGTGTGCTCAATAACTCTATTGATCAAAAGAATAATTACATCACCTTAAATAAGGGTACTAATGATAATATTAGAAAAAACATGAGTGTTGTAAGCGCAAAAGGTATTGTAGGCAAAGTAACCCATGTATCAGAAAATTATTGCTTGGCTAGTAGTATGCTAAGTAGCAAAGTGAAAATTAGTTGTGTAACGCCCAACGGCACTATTGGTAATGTATCGTGGGCCAGCGAATATGATGCTGATTATGTGGTACTTAACGGAATACCACAATCAGAAAAACTGAAAAAAGGGGATACTGTACTTACAAGTGGCTTTTCCCTCTTTCCTAAAAATGTAATGATTGGTCGTGTAGTTGGCACTGCTAGCGGAGGCAACAGCGGTATGAAACGTTATAAGATTAAGTTGGCTACGAATTTCCGAAGATTAAACTTTGTATATATTGTAGATGATAACACAACCTTTGAAAGAACTATTTGGGAAGATTCAATAATTAATGTGAGCAATGAACAATAGGTTTTTTTATATAATACAATTTGTGTTAGTCATGATATTTCAAATCATGATACTTAATACCGTGGAGGTGAAAAGTGCGGTGCTGATCTTTGGTATTCCTGTTTTTATCCCGCTTATTTATCCCATGCTTATTTTAATACTGCCTTCTAATATCAATTATTTTGTTATGATGTTATATGCATTAGTGATTGGTTTTTTATTAGATTATTTTAGTAATACGCCTGGCCTGCATGCATCAAGTTTAGTTCTGTTAGCCTACCTGAGACCTAGAATATTGTCTCTTTTTTATCAGCAGGATATTAAGAAAATTGGTTCCGTTAAACCGACCATGTATCGATTGGGCTTTGTTTCTTTCCTTTTTTATATCACCTTTTGCATATTGGTACATCATTTGTTCTTCTATACATTACAAGTGTGGAGTTTTAAAAATATTCCACTGGTGTTGTTTAAAACCTTACTGTCTGGTGTAATAACAGTGCTTATGATTACGATTAGTCAGTTCATATTCTACTCCAATAAGTCTATTAAAGTATGATGCATCGAGCCTTGCATATTGCTATTACGGAGCATAAGGGCTGGGGGGTGTATACCAAGGAGTTTATAAGTAGTAATACCCTTTTAGAAATATCTCCTGTTATTGTTATGAATGCAGAAGAGTTTGAAATTTTGAATAAAACAAAATTACACGATTATGTATTTTTTTGGGAGGGAGATTATTGTTGTATGGCTATGGGTTATGTTCCAATTTACAATCATGCTTCACCTAGTAATTGCGAGTACTTTCAAGATTATAATAACGGGGTAATAGAAATAAAAGCCATAAGAGACATTCAAGAAGGTGAGGAACTCACAATAAACTATCAAGGTGAGTTTGATAATGAACAAGAAGTTTGGTTCCCAATGCTACCTTAACTTGGGATTGTTTTTATGGCGGTCTATATCACGAGCGTTCTTTTTCTCCATATTCTTTTTAAGCGCTTCCGTTAAGTCAATGTCGCATTGATTAGCTAATGCAGTAAGTACCCAGAGGATATCAGCCATTTCATCGGCGAGGTCCATTCCTTCATCACTTTTCTTATTGCTTTGATCGCCATATTTGCGCACCATTATTCTGGATAGTTCGCCAACTTCTTCCATTAATATGCCCAAGTTAGTTAACTCGCTAAAATATCTGACGCCAACAGTCTTGATCCAATAGTCTACTTCTTTTTGATAATTTTTTATGGTCATATTTATTCTCTATTTTTTGAATCAATCAATAATGTTACTGGTCCGTCATTTATTAAATGAACCTGCATATTAGCACCAAATATTCCTTTCTCAATCTTTGTTTGCGTTAGTAGTCCTAACTCTCGGGTAAATTGCTCATAGATCGGCTCGGCTATTTCGGGGCGAGCAGCTTTTAAATAAGATGGTCTGTTCCCTTTTTTTGTGCTTGCATGTAATGTAAATTGACTAATGACTAAATATTGACTATTGACCTCATCGGCTGATAAGTTCATTTTGCCATCGTCGTCATTAAAAATGCGCAAGTTTTTTATTTTATTACATAACCAACTTATATCTTCTGGACTGTCTTCTGATTCTATACCTAATAATATAAGTAAGCCATTTGCTATTGAGCCTTTGAGCTCTCCGGCTACTTTTACATTTGCTTCACTCACTCTTTGTATCAATACGCGCATTGCACTTACATTTGAAACTTAAAGATAGCACCATGGATTTTTCTGATGAATTACAATTTAGTTTTTCTCGCAGTAGCGGAAGTGGCGGACAGTATGTTAATAAAGTTGCTACACAAGTTGAGTTACGTTTTCATTTGGAAAATTCGATTAAACTATCAGCTAGTCAAAAAGCTATTTTAAAAGAAAAATTAGCCAATCGGATATCAAAGGATGGCTATTTAATCTTAACTGAAAGTAAAAGTCGATCACAGTTTTCCAATAGAAAAAAGGTAATAAAACGCTTTTACGAACTCATTGAAGACAACTTAAAGCGAGTAAAGCCTCGTATCGCTGTAAAAGTGCCTAAATCTGTTAAGGCTAAGCGCAAGTTGAACAAGCGATTAGCAAGCCAAAAGAAACAAACAAGTAAAAAGGTGAATCCTAAGGATTTGGACTAACTTTTGTAAGATTGCCCTATATTTGCATTTCTCGAAAACGGGACTAAAAATATATATAATGGGTAGAGGCGATAAAAAAACAGCAAAAGGAAAAATATTCAAGAAATCTTTCGGTAAGCACCGTCCGAAGAAAGATTATATGAATCCTTCAACAACGGCTACTAAAGTAGAGAAAAAAGAAGAAGCAAAGAAAGAGGAAGCTTAGATATCTAAGTATCTCATAAGTAAGTCGTAATTGTCTTGTAATCCTTCTTTGGATTGTAAGGCATTATAGACATTGACCACTTCATATTCATAACGTTCGAAAGTTGCCAACAAAGCGCGCAAGTCGGTTTTGTTGGTTTTTAATGTAATCTCCATCATGTTGTCATCCTTATTCTGATGGATGAATACACCTTGGATTGTAATACCATCACTCTCAGTAAGTCTTGCAATTTCTGATAAGCTAAAATGTATTGGATCTATTCTAAGTATAACTATACCTCCTTCCTCAGCATAGGTATTAGTGTCTGTTAGGTAATTATATAAATTTTCCTGCGTAGCCGAACCAAGATATTGACCTGTTTCATCCAGAATAGGCAGTACTGATAAATCAAATTCTTTAACAACCTTAATGCCATCAATGGGATGAGCATGATCAAAGACCGCGGGCTTGAATTTTAAAAAAGTAGCCTTGGACAATGGGTCCTCTGGTGTGTGCCAATCCAATATGTCTTCCTCCGATATCAATGCTATATACTCATCTTTGTGCACAATGGGTAAGTGATACACATGAAAATCTCGCATAAGCGATTGGGCCTTTATGCCATTATCTTCCAAACTTAATGTTGGAAGCTCATATAATATTAAATCTTTGATATCCACTTATTCCAAAGGAAAAGATGAACGGTCAATCTGCAAAAGATTAACTGCTATGTTTTTGCAAAAATGACGAAAGAATGGTGTTGAATTCTCCAGGCACCTCCATCATAGGGGCATGACCACATTTATCAATCCAGTTAAGTTCTGAATTAGGTATTAATTTATGAAACTCTTCAGCAACCATTGGCGGCGTGATAGTATCATTCTTACCCCAGATTAAACAAGTTGGTGCTGCTATATTTTGCAATTCATTACCTAGGTTGTGTTTGATTGCGGAACGTGCTAAGTATATAATCTTTAAAGCCTTCAAGCGATTGTTTACAATGCTATAAACTTCGTCAGCCAATTCCTTTGTTGCCACCTTAGGGTCGTAAAATGTTAGCTCGGTTTTCTTTTTGATATAGTCGTAATCACCACGTTTTGGATAAGTTTCACCCATACCATTCTCAAATAAGCCACTACTACCTGTAAGGGTAATAGTATTTACATGATCAGGATTGTTTAATGCATAAACCAAAGAAATATGACCTCCCAAAGAGTTGCCGAGGATATGAAATTTTTCAAGACCTTTTACTTCAACAAACTTCTCAACAAACTTAGCTAAACCCGAAACAGTTGTATCTAAGTTGGTCAATTCATAGAGCGGTAACATAGGAATATATACCTTATTAGTTTTAGTAAAAAAGTCTACCAAATCACGAAAGTTACTTAATGCACCGAATAAACCATGCAACAATACAATGGGCTCGCCTTGACCTTCCTCGATGTATTTAATTTTGCCTTTTTTCTTTAATTTGTAATCCATAGATTTCTTGTGTGCTAAGATAATTTTTTATACTAAGAAATGAAAATATACTTTAAAATTAGACGGTGGAGAAGCTAATACTTTTCAACCACGCCTAAAGCAAATAATGCATAATCATACTTCACGGGGTCATTTGGGTCTAAATCCTTGAGTTTATTGGTGAGTTTTACTGCTTGTTTCCAATTAGCTTTTTCCTCTTGAATAAGGCCTATACGCTTAGAAACTCTGGTAACATGCACATCTAAAGGGATGATGAGGTCAGCAGGTTTTATTTTATTCCAAATGCCAAAGTCTACCCCACAATTATCTTGGCGTACCATCCAACGCAGGAACATATTTATCCGTTTGCAAGCCGAGTTTTTTGCTGGTGTAGCAATATGCTTCTCCGTTCGAGCTAAATGTTGAAATGAAAAAGCATAATCATAAAAATTTTTAAGGCCTTTTTCAATAGTCCAGTAATTATTTTCAATCAGAAAAGCATCTTCTAAACTGTCAAATTTTAAATAATGTTGCTGTAAAAATTGCAATAGGAATATAATATCTGCGTCTTGAAAGGTTCGGTGCTTAAAACCTAAGAATTTTTTAAGGTCTGATTCGTTGTGGTTGTAAATGAAATCAAAAGGTGCTTCATCCATTCTGTTCAATAAGTCATTACTCTTATTAATAATGATGGTTCTATTACCCCAAGCAAAAAGCGCTGCGAAAAAGCCACTAATTTCAATATCTTGTTTTTTAGTAAATTGATGCGGAATAGAAATGGGGTCGCGCTCAATGAACGAAGGTTGGTTGTATTGCGCAACTTTCTCATTGAGATATGCTTTAAGTTCTTGCTTGTTCATTTATTTTCTTTATCAATTGTCAGACTGAGTTTGTCTAAGCCTAATCTCATTTATAATGTTTGCAGAATGTATTATGGCCTTTCGACAGGCTCAAGGTGACTGAGCCGAATGTAAACCCCTAATCCCTATTGGCTAATCTCTAGGAGAAAGCTTGTTCTAAATCAGCCATTAAATCTTCTACATCTTCAATCCCAACAGAAAGGCGAATGAGCGAATCTTTCAGACCAATTGCTATACGCTCCGCTCTTGGAATAGACGCATGCGTCATCGTTGCTGGGTGACCGCATAGACTTTCTACACCGCCCAAACTCTCCGCTAAGGCAAATAGTTTAGTCTTGCTTAAAATATCATGAGCTGCTTGTACAGTATCATCTTTTAAGCTAAAGGAAACCATGCCTCCAAAGTCACGCATTTGTTTTTTTGCGATGTTATGATTTGGATGTTCAGGTAGACCGCACCATAATACTTGATCTACTTTTTTATTCGTTTTTAACCAGGTTGCAATGGCTTTGGCATTAATACAATGTTGGCGCATGCGCACGTGCAATGTTTTTAAGCCACGAAGCACTAAGAAGCAATCTTGCGGTCCCGGAACAGCTCCACAGCTATTCTGAATGAATCTTAATTTTTTTTGTAAATCATCGCTATTGGTAATAATACAACCGTGTACAACATCTGAGTGGCCACCTAAATATTTTGTGGCAGAATGCATCACAATATCTGCACCCCAATCCAATGGGTTTTGTAAGTAAGGAGAGGCAAATGTATTATCCACTACGAGGATTAAATTATGTTTTTTAGCAACGGATGCGCATGCTTCAATATCAATAATATTGAGCATCGGATTGGTAGGCGTTTCTACCCAGAGCATTTTTGTATTAGGTGTAATGGCCGCTTCAATGAATGCCATGTCGTTCATGCCCACGAAATTAAAATGGATGCCATATTGCTTAAATACTTGCATGAAAATTCGATAGGCGCCACCGTATAAGTCGTTCGTGCTTACTACTTCGTCGCCTGGGCTGAGTAGTTTTAGAATAGCGTCAATGGCTGCCATTCCGCTGCCGTAGCATGTAGCATGTTTACCATTTTCTATCGCTGCCATGGCTTTCTCTAATGCATGACGTATTGGGTTTTGTGATCGAGAGTATTCATATCCTTTATGCACGCCAGGTGCCGATTGCACATAAGTTGTTGTTTGATAGATCGGTGTCATAATAGCTCCAGTTGCTGGATCGGGTTCTACACCGGCATGAATTAATTTAGTTCCTATTGATAGATTTTTAACGTCCATAGGTTTGCTAAGTTAGTGCATAGTAAAGAGTGATTGACTTAAACCAAATAATTAAATTAGATCCTCTAATGCTTCTTCTAAACTCGGGAATTTGAATTCGTAACCTTTTGATTTAAGTCTTTTTGATTTGACATATCGGCCATACAAGGCAAGCTCAGGGTCCGTTTTAAAAATTAATTTTGCACCAATTCTCATAATAAATTCTGGGGCTGATAACCCTATGGGCATATTCAGTTTTTCTCTAAGAGTTTTCATGAAAATGTTATTTGAAACAGGGTTTGGAGAGCTTGCTATATATGCTCCTACGTAACTTTCATTTATTATAGATTGCTCTATTATTTGGTTCATGTCCTCCTCATGTATCCAGCTAAATCCTTGTTGTCCATGACCTACCTTGCCACCAAGACCTAGTTGCACAATTCTTTTTAAACTTTGTAAAGCGCCACCGTTTTTACCAATGACAAAACTTGTACGCAATCGAACGCCTCTAATTTCATCGGGTTTTGATTTGAGGAATGCTTCTTCCCATTTTTGGCCAACAAATGGAGCTAGCCCATATCCAAAGCTTGAACCTTCTGTGCAAACTTGTCTAGGAGGGGCTCCATATATATGTGCTGTTGACATTTGTATCCAAATTTTTGGTGGGTTGCTAGTCTGCTTTATTGCTTCTCCTATAATATTAGTTGCATCTATTCTTGAACGAAGAATGATATCGCAATTGTCGGGTGTTTTGATACAGTCTACCAATTTTCCCGCCAAGTTTACAATGGCAAAAGCGTCTTCTAATTCTTTAATCCATGGACCTATTGAATACGCATCCCAGTTTATGAAATCATGTTTAACGTTATCGGTGGGTTTATTTCGAGCTATTAGAACTGGTTTATGTCCTTTATTTTTTAAATGGTTTGCAAGGCTCAGTCCTATAAAACCTGTTCCGCCAAAGATTAATATTTTTTTCATCGTTAATTTTTTAATTGAATGGAAATGACCTGTCAGGTTTTAAAGCCTGACAGGTCTTATTGAATTTAAATGTTAGTCTGAGGAACAACCTTTTCATAAAGTGCTTTGTCGCGTCTTTTTTGAGAAGCGACTTTCTTTCCTCTAAAGAATAAGAAGAGATTAGCGAAGAGCATTACACCAAGATAGATGGCGAAGAAACCAATTTTGTTTGCGAGTGCCTCAATCATTTCCTTAGCATTATCTATGTTGTTGATGTATAGAATTTTTAAGGCAAAGCCCAAATTGATAAGGTAAAAACCGAGCTCGAAAAGCTTGTTAGTTGAATAGGCGATATCTTCTCTTTGATTGAAAATATCGAGCATGAATACCTTGCCACTCTTGAACAGCTTGTGTGATACAAGCGCAGTTAAGAGTATAGCAATAGGTAGGTAAATTAAGTAAGCTTTGACCACAAAGGCGTCGCTTATTTCAATTTCGAGTATTCGTGCGGCTTGCTCAGCATGCTGTATTGAATCTCGAACTAGTTGCATTGAATCTGTTTTGTAACTCATGATATTTGATTTTTATTGTGATTAAAAAAAGAGCTTATAGAAAGTAAATAGAGCCAAAGCATATTGAGGTAATGCATGAGGGCTACTACGATTATATTAGTGGAGAGGTTCTTGGCAATGAATAGTATAGCTTCATTCCAATGTTGAAGGCTGTTTATTTGTCGAAGGAAGAAAAGTATAAAACCTAGATTGAGTAAGTAATATCCTAGTAGTAAAAGTCCATTAAGCAGCTTAGCCGTTTGTACATCATGCGGCATGAGCATAACAATATATACTTCGCCAAAATGATAGAACCAATAACCGACAAGCAGGACTAATATGGCCGAGAGAAGTAGGTAAACGATATATGTAATTATAATATTCATATTGAAGTTTCAGGAATAATTGAAAGTTTGGAATAAAAAAATAGCTGCACCATATTATCTATTTTAAAAGAGTCATCATTTTCTTAAAAATTATATTTTGCTCCGCTTTAAGCATCAGCTCGCTCAGTTGATCTATACGGCCAAGGAAGTCGTCCATATCTGTAATCGTTTTTTGTATGTGCTTGCTTTCTGCATTGTTCTCAGAGAGTTTGGCCTTTCTTATTTTTTGAGCAATTTCTTTAGCAGGAACGAGTTCTCGTTTTTTTCGTTCTTTCATTATTCTTGTGGCAATGGTCCATACATCATGCTCAGCTTTGAAGTATTCTTTGCGCTCACCGGCTACAAAATGCTTGTATACCAAGTTCCAATTCATGAGCTCACGAATATTCATATTGGTGTTGCCACGGCTTAGTTGAAGCTCTTCCATAATGTCTTCAGTACTTAGTGTATCAGGTGTGAGGAGAAGCAGAGCATGAATTTGTGCCATGCTACGATTAATGCCCCACTGGCTGCCTAGTACGCCCCAGAGGTTTATAAATTCGTCTTTTGCTTCTTGGTTTTTCAAAATATTTTATTCTTTTAGACTTGTCAGTTTTAAAAACTTGAATAGTTTTTTACTTCCCTCAAGAACAAAGTTATATAAACTTTTTAAACTTTCAGTATTTATTGAAAGTTTATTTTGAATAATATATTCTCTGTCTAATAAGGGTTTGGGACATTGCTTTAAGCCTTAATGACTGATCATGATTTTTGTTTCATCAATATCAACTTCTGATTTGAATCGAAGGATATACATACCAGCAGAAAAAGCCGATACGTTTATTCGTTGCTCTTTGTTGTATACATCTTGTTCAAAGACGATATTGCCAAAGATGTCAAACATTTTTACGTTGTACTGAACTAAGTATTCAAATCGTAATGTAATAAAGTCATTGGCCGGATTAGGGAATATTTTTAGATAATCAAATACATTTCCAGACGCATTATCATCGACTTCTATTTTTACTTTTTGAGAAATCGTACAACCATTTTTATCTCTGGCCGTTACAGTATAATCTGTCCAACAAAGTCCTTCGAATAGACCTACACTATCTTGCTTGCCTCGCTTTGGATTAATTGAATAAGCATAATTAGGTGTGCCACCAATAACTTCGGCTTGGATTGTTCCGTAGCAATGTACATTAGTCGCTGTAGTTTGGTTTAAGGATTTAAAGCTAAGCGCATCGGGGTTGATTAATAAAGCCGCTCGCGTTCCTGTACAACCTTTGGCATCTGTTCCAATAATATTATAAGTGCCTGCTTTTAAACCGCTAAAAGTAATTGAGTCGCTTTTTACACCAGCAGGCGGGAAAATACTGTAGTCATATTCGCCACTGCCTACTCTTATTGATGCATCAGAAGATCCATTGCATGAAGGTGGCATTAAACTTAATTCGCCAAAGGTGAGATTGTTGTCAAATTCAACAGAATGTGCCAAGGATGCGTAACAATTTGTAGCAGTATCTCTTATATAAAAAGTATAGCTACCTTTTTCAAGATTTCCAAAATACCTACCATTGGTATTACTACTCCAGTTTAAAGAGTCTTTAGAAAATTGGTAATTATTCCCCTCAGGAACACCTCCAAGTGTAACATAGCCATCCTGTCCAGGTTGGCAAGATTCATGCCCTTGATTATTAATGGCTAAAATCGGTGTGTTTGCTTGTTCAATAATGACCGCTTTAGTTGCTGTACAATTATTGCCATCTGTTGCCGTAATTGTATAAGTGCCAGAAGGTAGGTTTTCAAAAACACCAGGGCTCAATTGCGGTATAAATGTTGGTATAATGGAATAAATAATACTACCGGCGCCACCTGCAGCTGCAACTTCGATTTCGCCACTATTATTGGGTGAGCACTTTGCATCCTTTATGCTAACTACTGAAAGATTAATCGGTAGTGGTTGATTTATTGTAAATGTGTCTGTGGCAATACACGAATTAGCATCAGCAATAGTTATAGTATAATTACCAGCGGGTAAATTATTAGAACTGTTCGTATTATATGTACTAGAAGCTAAAGTATAAGTATACGCCCCAACACCACCAGTTACATTCATTGCTACAGATCCTGTGCTATCGCTATGACAAGTCACATCTTGTGTTATCATTTGATTTATCACAATCGGACTTGGTTCATTCATTGTAAAGGTATTTATGATAGAACAGCCATTAATATCTGTGGCTTGAACCGTATAAACGCCGGCAGCTAAGTTGTTAAACACACCTGGTGCACTTGGAGCAATATTAGGGGTTAAAGAATATGTAATAGGAGATTGTCCACCTGAGCTTTGTATTGTTGCAGTTCCATTATTGCCTCCGGCACAGCTAACATCGGTTACTTGAATTGAATCAAATATAAAATTATATGAGTTGATAATTGCGTAAATTGAATCACTGCCACAACTATCGGTCGCTATTATTTTAAATTGCCCATTACCAAAGCCTTGTAAGTTATTTGCGTCTAAATTATTTTTTTGAAAAGAGGTTACAAGATTATTTAAGCTATCGTAAATAGTTATTTGTATCGGAAGTTTTCCCGTAACAGTATAAGGAAATTGACCGCAAGTACTACCATAGGTATTGTTGCCTAAGTTAATTGCTTGAGGTGATGGGTTGACTGTAATTGCAGGAGATTGTAAAACTGTAACACTTTGTGTACTGAAGCAGCCTAAAGCATCTGTGGCAGTTATTATATAAGTTCCTGCCGATAAATTAGTGAAGGGTGGGTATAAGCTTTGGCTACTTTGAGGAGTTAAAGTAAAAAATAAAGGGGCGGTTCCTGTTGTGGTATAATTAATACTTCCATCATTGCCGCCATTGCAACTTACATTAGTTACTTGAACATTATTAATAATTGGTGCAGTTGGAGCTAGAATCTGAACACTACTAGTTCCGGTACAGCCATTCATATCTGTTACTGTAGCCGTATAAATACCCGGACAAATATTAAAGAATTGATTACTGGATTGGTTATTCGCAAAACTACTAAGGCTATAACTCAGGGGAGATGTCCCACCTTGTACATTAAGAATAACTGAACCATCACAACCCGGTACACAACTTGGTGTAGTTACAGTTGCATTGACAATTAGAGCCGTTGTATTAAGCGAAACAATTGAACTTGCTGTAGCACAATTCAAAGCATCTTTGACTGTTACTGTATAAGTGCCACCAACCAAATTATTAAAGGCTGAAACCGTTTGATAAGCGCCGCCATTTAAAGAATATTGATAGGGTGGTGTGCCATTAACAACATTTATTGACAAGCTTCCGTCATTGCCAATAGCACAAGTAGGATCTGTTTTGTTTACACCTACAATTTGAAAACTACTTTGTACAACATTGCTATTTACAGTTTTAATACAGCTGTTGTCATAATAAATAGTAATAGGATAATTCGCTGCGCATAGTGTATTAAATACTCCAGTCGTATTGACAACAGTACCAAGTTTGAAAGAATCAACCTGCGGGATGTAATTAGAATTGCTACTTGTAAATAACTCAATCATTCCATCGCAATTCGTATTGCAAGAGGATGGAGTGCTTAAAATAGTAGGGTTAAAATTATTTCCATTTTGAATGCTAAAAGTATTTATTGCGCTTTGGCAAAGGCTGTCATCTTTTACTTGAACGGTATAATTACCTATGGCTAAATTATTAAAAATGCCCGTTGTGTTTTGCTGGCTTGTACCGATTAATGAATAGTCTAATGTCCCCGAGCCTCCTGATCCGATCACTTGTACAGAACCACTACCGTTATTAAAGCAAGGAAGATCTTGCGTAACAATAGCATTTATTATTGGACTGGTAGAACTGCTTCCAGTCAATATTGTTGTATCGATAGAGCAGCCAAGACTATCTGTAACTGTAATTAATTGTGGGTTGATATTTAGATTAGAAAATAATGCTGGATTAGTACTTAAAGAGACTGAATTGTTTAAGAAAGTAAGTGACCCATTTGCATTGGCTACGCCTAATTGAATGCTTCCGTTATTCTGCGAGCAACTACTTGCTTGCGTAATCACATTGGTAAAGCTCAATGAGCAATTAGGATGTTGTAAATTAATTGTCGTGTCTAACTCACAGTTAAAACGTTTCACTTTTAAGGTGTAAGTACCCGCAGGAATATTATTAAATATGCCTGTTGTATTGAGTTGTTGCCAAGAACCATTAGCCAACAGGTAAGTTGCGGAGCTGATCGGCTGAATTCTTAAATAAGCATCAGTGGTTGTTGGTGAGCTGGGAAGTAATAGTGAGTCAATTGCAATGTTAAATGCGGGTGGTTCATATACATTGGCACTAATGGTATCTAAGCAACCATTACCATCATTTAGGTAAATGGAATAAGTGATACCACCAGACAATCCATTAAAAATACCGTTAGTGGATGTGATATTGCCAGGTTGCAATACCGCTGGGTTGAAATAATTAAAGTTAGCAGTCGTGATCACCGTTAGTTCGCCATTATTATCGCCAAAGCAATCGTTTAATTGAGTGTTCTGAGCATAAGCAGTTGCTTTACTCATGGTAAATGATTGTGTGTTAGAACAACCAATAGCATCCTGAACCGAAACGGTATACGTGCCATAGGATAAACCTGCAAACGAATCTATACCAACAGCAGTAGCCGTTGGTAAAATGCTGTATGTAGATGGTCCGTAATTACTATTACTAATCAGCTTTACGGCACCATTACTATTATTACAAGAAGGGGCATATCGCATAGGTGTAACCACAATTGGGCTCGGGTTAAAAATATTGAGGCTTGTATTTTTAACGCAGCCATTGGCATCGCTTGCTTTTATAGTATAGAATCCACTGTTTATTCCTGAAAATTGACCCGTTGTATTGTTTGGGTAACTTGTATTTACTATGCTATAAGTCACCGGATTGGTACCTCCACTAGCCAAGGTTGTTATGGTCCCATCGGTTCCGTTATAGCAAGTTGGATACGTTGCATTGAGGTAATTAAATGAAAGATTGTTATTAGCATTTAAGGCAACCACAGTAGAATTACTGCAAGCATTATTATCTGTCGTTGTAATAGTATATGCACCTTGCGCTAAGTTACTAAAGGTATGCGCAGAGGGTTGCGTACCTACATTGGGCTGGATCGATGAGGTAAAAGAACCAGTGCCGTTAATTGATAATTTTATAAAACCCGATGTGTCGCCACAATTGGGTTGAAAGGTTGAGTCTATTATTTGTGTAAAGCCTGAAGAAGGTTGCGTTATTGTTGCCATTGCAGTATTATTACAACCATTGGCATCAGTTACAGTGCAGGTATAAGTGTTAGCGCATAAGTTCGAATATATTCCTGAGGCAGCCGTACCTAAGGATGGTGCTGTTGAAAAAATAACGGTTCCTACTCCTCCAATCGCATTTAATTTTATATATCCATCACAATTACCAAAACAAGATACGTTTTCTATAGAGTCGATTGAAAGTTGAATTGCTGTGGGTTCTGTAATTGTAAATGTTTGGCTGAAACTTGTATTTGTTGCATCTGAGGCTGTAACCGTATAAATACCTGCCATTAAGTTTGAGAAGTTGCCCGTAGCGTTGCTATCTGTTTGGTCTAAATAATAAGTAATCGGTGAATTAAGCCCAGCCGTATTATTAATTATAATACTGCCATTGTTGCCTCCGTTACAAGATACATTGTTGGATATTCCACTTATTTGGCCAAAAGCAACGCCACAACTAAAAAATCCTAAGCATAGGATTAAAGAGAGTAATTTTTTCATAGAGTTAAGCACAAGGTATAGATAAAAATGACATCAATTTAAATCTGCCTGTCACTTTATTGACATTATTTAATTCAAATATCAAGCCATATTAATCAATTTGCCTCTATGACTATATATTATCAATAATTTTTGAGAGATATTAGGCATTTTACATTTGATATTTACCCTCCTTATGTCTTACTTTTGATAGCAAAATTCATACATGGCAGAAGTGATAAGAATGCCGCTTTTGAGCGACACGATGAAGGAAGGTAAAATCGTTGCTTGGTTAAAACAAGTAGGTGATTCTGTGGAGAGTGACGACGTGTTGGCCGAAGTGCAAACGGATAAAGCTACAATGGAGGTTGTTCCTTATGTGGATGGTGTTTTATTACATATCGGCATTCCGGAAGGAGAGGCTGCGGCAATTAATGAGATTATTGCGGTTGTAGGTGAAGAGGGTGAAGATTTTGCTCATTTATTAGAAGATAAACCAGCTGCTGATACCAGCGAAGAAGCACCTGCAGTAAGTACAGTAGATGCACCGGCTGCAGAGAATAATAATAGCGCTGTCGCAAAGACGGCCGTTGAAGAAAAAGTAGCCTTGCCAAGTGATTTAGAAGTGGTGCGTATGCCTTTGTTAAGTGATACGATGAAAGCAGGTAAAGTAGTCAATTGGTTAAAACAAGTAGGCGATGAAGTGACAAGTGATGACATACTAGCCGAAGTGGAAACGGATAAAGCAACGATGGAGGTTATTGGTTATGCCGATGGAACCTTATTATATCAAGGTGTTGAAGCAGGAGATTCTGTTGAAGTAAATGGCGTATTAGCCATAGTAGGCGATAGTGGTACAGATGTGCAAAAATACTTGCCATCTATATTAGCAGAGAGTGAAGACAATGCCAGCGAAGAAAAAGAGCCAGCAACTACAAAGGCAGCTGCTCCAAAAACAGAAGTTAAAAAAGTAGAAAGTAAAAAAGTTCAAACGCAAACGGCTACGGATGATAGTCGCATAAAAGCATCACCATTAGCTAAAAGTATTGCGAAGGAAAAAGGCATCTCTCTTTCTTTTATTACAGGTACAGGCGATAATGGTCGAGTAATAAAGCGTGATATTGATAATTATAAAGGAGACCTTCGACAGGCTCAGGGTAGCAGCACAGGAATTGCTGCATTTGATGCCAACTCTGCTCAAGAAAGTTATACGGATGTTCCTGTATCTCAAATGCGCGAAATTATTGCGCAACGATTAGGAGAAAGTAAGTTTAATGCGCCTCACTTCTATTTGAAAATATCGGTGGAGATGGATGATTTCTTAAAAATAAGAAAGCAAATAAATTCTGTATCGGAAGTAAAAATATCGGTGAATGATATGATGATTAAAGCAGTGGCTTTATCATTGACGAAGCATCCTGCAGTTAATAGTTCATGGTTGGGTGATAAGATAAGAACCAACGATCATGTACATATTGGAAGCGCTGTAGCTATTGAGGAAGGTTTAATTGTACCGGTCATCAAATTTGCTCACCAAAAAAGCTTAGCTCAAATAGCTGCTGATGCCAATGTATTGTATGAAAAAGCAAAAACAGGCAAATTACAGCCACAAGAGTTTACTGGAAATACCTTTACTATTTCTAATTTAGGCATGATGGGTATCGAAGACTTTACGGCCATAATCAATCCGCCAGATGCTTGTATACTAGCTGTTGGTAAAACAACAGCAACACCGGTTGTTGATGCAAATGGAGCGGTTGTTGTGAAAAATATAATGAAACTATCCTTAAGCTGTGATCATCGCGTAGTTGATGGAGCGGTTGGAGCACGTTTCTTACAAACATTGAAAGACTACATAGAGCAACCAGCTCTTATGTTGCTTTAATATAAATTTTTAAATATTCTGAGGTTTTGCCAACATCTAGGGTGAAATCTTAGTCTATCTAAGTACAATACTTTTTTGATGAAGAAAATTGCAATACTAATTGTTCTTGTGCTATATCGCTATTTGTTGCTAAGGCTCAAAACATATCAGGTGTAATTAATGATTATGCTCAGGTCACTGCTATAAACTTAAACCAAATTACGCTTAACAACGCGGCTAGCTTTAATATTGGCGATCGTATTCTAATTATAAAAATCAAAGGGGCGACTATTGATCAAACGAATTCGGCCGCCTATGGGGATTCGCTTTCAATGAATGATGCTGGTCTCTATCTTTTTTCAAACATTATTGCCAAAACGGCCAATGACGTAACCTTGGATACATTTTGTAACATATTTGATACGATCAATCATATTCAAATGGTGCGCGTACCAATTTTTCCTAACCCAACTGTTACGGCTACTCTAACCTGTGCTCCATGGAATGGAACAATAGGAGGTATACTAGCATTTGGTACACCTACTACGCTTACCTTAAATGCTAACATTGATGTTAGTGAAAATGGTTTTAGAGGAGGTGCATTGCAAGGAGCTACTTTTAACTGTGGGTCTAATGACTTCTTCTCAGCTTTTCCTGGGCCAAATGGTCAAAAAGGAGAAGGTATAGCCGAATACATTCTAGGTCAAGAAGGTGGTGGTGGTAAACTAGTCAATGGTGGCGGAGCAGCTTATGCAGGTAATGCTGGTGCGGGCGGTGGCAGTAATGCAGGTACTGGTGGCCGAGGAGGTGATCAATACAGTGGTTGTAACCCAACAACAAAATTTGGTATTGGAGGTTTGGGTATATTGCCTCAAACACATACCATGTTTCTTGGCGGCGGCGGCGGCGGACCACAAGCCGATAATGCGCAAACTGTATTCCCTGGAGGAAATGGTGGCGGTCTTATATTTATTGCAGCCAATACAATTATCGGTAACGGAAATAGCATACTGGCCAATGGTGGTGATGTAACTCTTGTAACAAATGATGAAGGAGCAAGTGCTGGAGGTGCTGGTGGCAGTATTTATTTAATGGCAGCTAATTATAATACACCCTTAACAGTCAGTGCTAATGGTGGTATTGGTGGTTCTAATAATAATACATTGTTTACTAGCCAATGTCATGGTCCTGGTGGCGGTGGTGGCCTTATATGGTTCTCTAATGGAGGTGTACCTGGAGGTGTAACAACTGCTATTAATGGTGGTGCTTCTGGATTGGTTCTTAATCCTAGTAGTACTTGTTTTAATACAAGTCATAGTGCGGTAGCTGGGGCTAATGGTATTATCAATTTTAATTTTGTGCCTGCAATGGCTACGATTATCAATGTGGATTTGGGCCCAGACTTGCCGTTATGTAGTGGACAAACATTGACGCTAGATGCTGGAGCAGGATATGCATCTTATTTATGGGATGATAATAGTATGAACCAAACGAGAAGTGTAATGAATGTTGGCACTTATCATGTGACTGTTTTGAATCAAATCGGTTGTTTGGGTACGGATACAATCAATGTATTTGCTGATACAAGTGTACAAGCAGATTTTAGCTTTGACCTTCTATTAGGTTGTGATGTTGACACGGTTATTTTTACTAATAACTCTGTTGGTGCAACAAGCTATTCTTGGATTTTTGGAAATGGTTCATTTTCTAATCAAACTAACCCGACGACATTTTATGCTGTTCAGGGTGTTTATACTATTCGTTTAATTGCAGGTGACCCACCTTGTTTTGATACATCATTTGCAACAATTAATACTAATCACCCTATTCAGGCAACCTTTAGTGCTACACCTCCAGATTCCCTTTGTTTGGAAAACAACCAAATTATTCTGGATGCCAGTTTTTCATTGCCAGCTTTGAATGCAACTTATTATTGGGACTTTGGAGATGGTAATAATCTGACAACAACAAGTCCATTGACTACTTATTCATATCAAACCGCAGGTACATTTACAATTACGCTAGGTGTTTCTGACACTATTGGGTGTTCTGATACTACTACGCGTTCCATCATTGTACAAGATATTCCTGCCATTAGTTTTACAATTAGTGATGATACTATTTGCGCTGGCGAAGTTGTATACTTTACAGATTCAATATCAGCCAATGCCAATACATGGTTATGGGATTTTGGAGATGGTGGCTTACTAGCAAATACACCTAATCCTGCGCATACTTACGAACAGAGTGGTGTATTTAATGTGACACTTACAGGTTCTAACCCATTCTGTCCTGATCAAGTGAGGGATACAATCATTACTGTTAATGATTATCCGTTAATAAATTTAGGAGAGGATGTAACATTTTGTCCGGGTATTAATGAAAGTGTTACCTTAGAAAATGAAGCCAACTCATCAGCGATATTAAATTGGAGTAATGGTGAAACTGCAGCCAGTATAACAGTGAATAGTGCGGGTTATTACTGGGCACAAAGTAGTAATCAAGGTTGTGCAACGGTTGATAGCATTTGGGTAAAGCGTGATTGTTATTTAAATATCCCTAACTCATTTACACCGGGTAGTGATGGTCTAAATGATTACTTTATTCCTCGTGAGTTATTATCATCCGGAGTAACTGAGTTTAGCATGAAAATATTTAATCGTTGGGGTGAAATGATATTCGAAACGGATAAAATTGATGGCCGCGGTTGGGATGGAAAATATGGTGGCAAAAATCAACCATTAGGTGCTTATGTCTATTTAATTGAAGCTAAATGGCGCAATGGATTTAAGAACATATTCCAGGGTAACGTAACCTTATTACGTTTTTTTAAGATTTAAAAAATCATATTATCGTAACTTTGAGAATGAATGAGTAATCTAGCAAAAACAGGTAAACTTGATATAATAAACATAGGATTATTATTTCTGTCATGTGCTTTAGCTTTTGTTATTCCTTTTGAGTTATTTCTTTTTGTCTATGCTTTTTTGGGTCCGCTTCATTACTTGACAGAAATATCTTGGTTGCATGATAAGAATTATTATGCCAAGAGTAAGAAGGATGTCATTCTTCTGGTTCTCATTTCCGTTGCTTTAACTATTTTATTCTTCTGGGTTAGGAATAATCCACAAGCGATGCTTGAATATATAACGTTTGAGCAGTTTAGCTTACTCAATAGTAACCTTACGTTTATAGCTTTTGGAAGTGCATTGTTTTTTGCTTTTATTAAAAAACCCATTATTAAGATCATTGGTGTAGGTCTAATCATATTGCTAACTTTTTTAATTGATACACCTATTGTTTTCTTTACCGTTTTCTTGCCCACTTTGGTGCATGTATTTGTATTTACTTCTTTGTTCATGTTGTACGGAGCCTTGAAGTCTAATTCAAAAGCTGGTTTAATGAGCGTTGTTTTACATTTATTAATACCGTTTGCTTTATTTTATTTTGCACCTGGATTTATGCCATTTGAAATTGGCGAGTATATTACTAGTTCTTATGGCGAAGGTTTTGAAGGATTGAACAAGCATATATTGAGTGATACTTTTGATGTGCAATTTGCAGGCTTAAGCGCGCAACAGACCTTTGAGACGGTATATAATTCTGAAACGGGCATTGCTTTAATGCGGTTTATAGCTTTTGCATACACTTACCATTATTTAAATTGGTTCAGTAAGACAGAAGTCATACGCTGGCATAAAGTGCCTAAATCTCGCTTCGCTGTTGTTATTGTAGGTTGGATTGTTTCAATTGTGCTTTATGCATGGGATTATGCATTAGGCTTTCAGTGGTTATTTTTATTGAGCTTTATGCATGTGTTGTTAGAGTTTCCTTTAAACTACATTTCGTTTGTAGGTATATTCCAAGAAGTGCGTTCTCGTGTTGTAAAAACTGCTTAAATGAAACATTTAATTTTATCACTTCTTGCACTTCTAATTGTTATTACTGTCACTGCACAGCAATCGGTTTATTATCAAAGTGCCTTAGGGCAAAATGGTTCTCAGTTAAAAACATCACTACATAATATTATAGATAATCACACCATTCAATCTTGGCCTTTGTGGGGAGCTTTTTTTTCCACGGATAATCGCGGCGGAGATGTATGGGACATTTATTCTGATGTGCCAGGTGGTAGTGCTTCATATAGCTATACGTTAGGTAATGATGCATGTGGTCAATATAATAGTGAAGGAGATTGTTATAACCACGAACACTTATGGCCCAAAACATATTTTAATGATGCCTTGCCCATGGCTAATGATTTACATCATGTATATCCTACTGATGGTTGGGTTAATAATAAACGTGGTAGCCTGCCATTTGGAGAGACAAGCTCTAATGGGTATACTTCTCAGAATGGTTCTAAAGTAGCAGGAAGTAATTCTTACAGTAATTACAATGGAGATGTGTTTGAACCTATTGATAGTTTTAAAGGCGATGTAGCACGTGTAATGTTTTATATGAGCACACGTTACCAAGGCGAAGATAATAGCTGGGGTAGCTGGCCAATGGCTAATAAGGCCGTGCTGACTTCTGATGCTATAGCGCTTTTGTTACAATGGCATAATGATGATCCGGTAAGTCAAAAAGAGTTGGATAGAAATAATGCTGTTCAATCTATTCAAGGTAATCGTAATCCTTTTATTGATTATCCCGAATTTGCGGAGTGCATTTGGGGCAATGGAAATTGTACAGCTTTAGATATAACAGATTTTAATCAAGTACGTATTGCCTTATTTCCTAATCCAGTAGATGATGTTTTAACCATGAAATATGCGGCAAAATATAAATTACGAGAGATTACAATTTATAATAGTTTGGGTCAAGTCATGATACAAACGAACGAAAATCAAATAAATACACAAGACTTAAGTGTGGGCTTATATTTTATTGAAGCTAATTTTGAACAAGGTCGTGCAACACAAACTTTCATCAAGAAATAATGAGCGTACTACAAGCTTTAAACGAAGAGTTGGCGCAAGGGCAAGTTAAGCTAATTGCTGTTTCAAAAACGAAGCCGAAAGAAGCCATTGAAGAGCTATATGCTTTAGGGCAACGTGCTTTTGGGGAAAATAGAGTGCAAGAAATTGTTGAGAAAAATGATGCGCTCCCCAAGGATATTGAATGGCATTTTATAGGTCACTTGCAATCGAAGAAAGTAAAAAGTATAGTCCCATTTGTTCATCTCATTCATTCTATTGACAGTTTTAAATTACTCAAAGAAGTACAAAAGCAAGCCAAGAAAGTTGATCGAAAAGTAAATGTGCTGTTGCAAATGTTCATTGCCCAAGAGGAAACTAAATACGGCCTAGACAAACAGGAACTCATGGAGATACTAGAATATTATACCGCAGATAACGATTTGTTGAGCCATGTACGTATTGTTGGTGTCATGGGTATGGCCACTTTTACTGAGGATAAAGATCAAGTGCGCTCAGAATTTAAAAAACTAAAAGACCTTTTTGATTTTGTAAAGGAAGGCTACTTAATGCCGGCTGATTTTAAAGAAATAAGCATGGGCATGAGCGGCGATTATAAAATTGCAGTAGAAGAGGGGAGTACCATGGTGCGAATTGGTTCTATGTTGTTTGGTGCAAGAGGATAATTAGTCGGCCCTTAAAAACGTCTTATTTTTAGTGCTATAATTTTTAAATTAGTAAAATATATTCCTAAGGTGTACCTGTTAAAGCAGAAAACGATTTTTAAATAAAGCCCGAAAGTATTCTTTAGGAGTTTACTCATTAATT
>CALIIL010000063.1 GCA_938017685.1 uncultured Chitinophagaceae bacterium | reverse complement strand
TGCCAATTCTATTTTGTACTTGTCTGTAATTTTTGTCTTCTTTACTTTATTCACAGCATAATCCAAGGACTTAGTACTTTCTAAAAATTGATCAAAAAACCAATCTAAATCTTGATGTGTATACTCAACAATCGACTTTCTAAAATCATCGAAGTATGGATGGCAAAATTTCCATTGCGCCACATAATGTTTCATGGCATTCAGAAACTCCTCATCCCCTAATACATATTGTAAGTTGTACAACATAGTTGCTGTTTTGTAATACACTAAACCATAACCATTTTCATGACCAATAGCTCCGCCAAAATCATTGGAGTGGGTGTTTAAGCCTACATCGGTTGTGCGCAATACATCATTTACATAACGATAAAAAACTGATCGCTCGCGGCTTTCAATGGGCTTATAATGCTTAGCTAGATATTTATTTTTAGAAGGAGTTCCTGGCAAATATTTACCATCCAACTTTTCTAAACCCCAAGCGGTTAAAAATTGAGTAAAACCTTCGTCCAGTGCAGCACGATAAGTTTCATTATTACCAATCATTCCATAGAACCAATTGTGTGCAATTTCGTGCACCAACAAACCGCGATTATCTGGATCTTTCCCTCCATCTAAAGTAATCATTGGGTATTCCATACCATCGCGCGCATCAGCTGCTACAATTTTTGGGTATTCATACATACCAAAATCTTCGGAGAAGGTTTTAATAATTCGTGTCATATACTCCGGTGTAGCTTGCCATCCTGAGCAATGACTTTCATCTACAATAGCAATACATTTAACACCATTCCATTCGGCCTCGCCTAATCGATAAGCGGGATCAGCAGTAAATGCAAAGTCATGCACATTGATACCTATATACTTCCACGTTTTTCTTTTCGTAGAATCATAAGGTGTAATGATTGATGGTTTCTCACCCCACTTTTTATCTTTAAAATTCTTAATGTCTAATCGCTCGCGTAAGTCACCAGGAAATACCTCTTGAGGATTCATTAATTGTCCCGTTGCTTCCACAACATAATTATGTGCAAAGGTTAACTCCACATCAAAACGACCATAGTCACCATAAAGCTCTTTGTTCAAATGTTGATCTAAGTCCCACCCTTTCTTACTATCGTAAACACAAATGCGCGGATACCAATGCACACCGTTAAAGTGAGGAAAACCATTGGCATTCCACACCGCCATTCTTCTTCTAAAACCTTTACTATCAAAAAAGGTCATAAAGTCCATGGTTACTTCTAAGGATTCACCGGAAGCCAAAGGCTCATTTAAATACACTTTAAGAATAGTATTATCCAATTCCGTTTTTACTTTTTTGCCATTCACCATTAAATTGTCTACTGTAGTTCCTAAACCAGCAGCGGAGTATTTACCCATTTCAGTAATGGGCTTACCATTGCCTTTGTGCAGGTCGGTTAAGTAACTGCCATTGGTAAATGCATTTTGATATAAATGAAAATAAATCTCATTTAACGTATGTGGCGAATTATTATGATAGGTCAACTTTTCAGTAGCCTCAATCACTCTGGTTTTTTCTTTAATATCTGCCTTTATTACATAATCAACATCCTGTTGCCAATAAGCAGCATTGGGTTTACGGCTCTGCCAATAATGTGTATTAGCCTTAGAACGATAAGGAATATCTTGTGCATCTACAATTTGAAATACACTCATTACTAATAGAAAAAGGAATATTCTTTTCATTACCCAAAAATAGGGCAAAGCAAGCTTTTAACATTCTTTGTAATAAAGAAATCAGCAATGAATAAAAGTGTGGAATGGAGTATTAATGCACTCCCAAATACTTGCGTACAAGTTTTGTGCGCTCATAGTTTAGATAGGGCGTGAGCTTAGTAGCAGGAGCAGCTGGTGCGGTGCTCTCCTCTAACTCAAACATGACGGGTAGCACATACTGCACATTAACCCATTGACCATCTTGCATCCCCGCTTTCCATTTAGGCATTTTCTTTATTACCCGCAGCACCTCCTCGCCACAACCACCACCAACTTCTTTTTTAATCTGAGGGTTCGTTATTTGTCCATTAGCTAAGACAATAAATTGTACAATAACTCTACCAGATAAATTCGCTTTTCTTGCAGCTAGCGGGTATTGAATATTGCTTGCTAAAAAAGATTGCATAGCCTCATCTCCTCCAGGAAACTCCGGCATGTTGGTAACGAATTGATATACACGATTTTTACCTAAGGTATCTGTCTGCGCATGTACTTGTGTTACATTAATTGCAATAAAAGCTAAAAGAATAAATATTCTTGGCATTATTTATTATCCTCCTTTGTTGCTCTCTGCCAAACAACATCTTTCAACAAAAGGTCAATTTCTTTTCCTAAGTCTATTAAATAACTTGGACCAAAATTTGCCTGTCGTATGGTTTTCATTTCCAAATCTTCTCCTATGCCTAACTGAAAGTTAAGCGCAGCTGCATTAGCCATAGTTCTATTATACTGATCTTGTGCATTGCGCACTTTTCTGTTTTCAAATTTTTCCATCAAAGCATCTGCCTCTAACGGATCGATTTTGGCTTCAAAATAACCTTGGCGAGGAGCTCCTTCTTTACCGTAATAAGTAACTCTTCCATCTTCAAATATTTGTACAACATACCAAGGACAATGATCAAGGCATGACGTACGTTCCATTTTTACAACATGCACCCTATTCTTACCGCCAGCTTGCGATACAAAAGGAGCCACTATAATACCAAGCAATAGTGCGAATGCTATAAGATTTTTCATAAGACGAAAATAAGGTATTTGGACTTACTTTTACAATATGTCTAACCCACATTTACAAGGCGAAGGAGAAAGTTCTGATAAAGAATTTGAAAATAGTATTAGACCCAGTAGTATTCAACAGTTTTCGGGACAGCGTGAGCTTATTGAAAATATTAAAATATTTATTCAAGCCGCGAACCAACGAGGCGAGGCATTAGACCACGTATTGTTCCATGGACCTCCGGGTTTAGGAAAGACCACCCTATCAAGAATAGTTGCCAATGAACTGGGTGTAAATATTAAAGAAACAAGTGGTCCTGTTATAGAAAAAGCAGGAGATCTTGCCGGATTACTCACTTCATTAGAACCAAGAGACGTAATATTTATTGATGAAATACATCGATTAAGCACAGTGGTTGAGGAGTATTTGTACGCCGCCATGGAAGACTATAAGATTGATATCATGATCGACTCTGGTCCTAATGCGCGTTCTGTTCAAATAGAATTAAACCCATTTACACTAGTAGGAGCAACTACTCGATCAGGATTATTAACCTCCCCATTATTATCTCGTTTTGGAATAAAATCTAGATTAGAATATTATAAAGTGGATGTCCTTACTAAAATTGTATGGCGCAGTGCTGAGCTCTTAGGGGTAAAAATAACCTCCGATGCAGCCAAAGAAGTGGCAGGTCGTAGCCGAGGCACCCCACGTATAGCCAACGGATTATTGCGCCGCATGCGTGACTTTGCACAAATATTGGGCAATGGAGTAATAGATATGAATATCGCTGAGCATGGTCTAAAAGCACTTAAAGTTGATGCCAATGGCTTAGATGAAATGGATAATAAAATACTATTTACGCTTATTGATAAATTTAAAGGCGGGCCGGTAGGGATAAACAATATTGCCACAGCAGTAAGCGAAGAAAGTGGAACCATTGAGGAAGTATACGAACCCTTTCTTATCCAAGAAGGTTACATCATGCGCACACCACGCGGAAGAGAAGCAACCGAAAAAGCTTATAAGCACTTGAACTTAGATTCTAAATGGAAAGGCGGTAGCAACTCTCTTTTTTAAATAAAAAAAGCCTGCGCTTTACACACAGACTTCTCAGTAGGCAATAAAAAAACTTACTAATTACTTTCTGAAATAGGTTCGATCATCATGGCGCCCATTTCAATATGCGACATTGAATCAATTTTATCTAAGCCTCTTTCAAAGTTAGGCCCCATCATTTCTTCAAAGCTTAAGAAGCCTGTTGCAGCCATTATTCGAGCTAGCCAAGGTAGTGTACAAAAAAGTGTGTAATCGATTTGATTAATTTTACTTTCAAAGCAAACAAACTTGTTGTGGGAAGTCTGTCTGTCTTTGGAAGTTTTTTGTTTTTGCATCGTAAATATAATTTGAGTTTGTTTAATGAAA
>CALIIL010000062.1 GCA_938017685.1 uncultured Chitinophagaceae bacterium | reverse complement strand
AAAAGGCTTGCTGCAGTTACAACGCGTACTTTATTCTTCAATTGATAGGACATCTTGCGAAAATACAACCAATCGATTACGAATTAATGTAACTCTATGTAGATTTTCAATAGTAAATGCGTTTATTTTGATTAAAATTGAATTGATTTAATTTGTCACTATGTATAATCATACCTGCCTATAATGAGGAAAAAAAGTTAGAAAGCAACACTTACCGCAATTTTATGCAACAAAGTGAAGGGGTAACTTTAGTTATTGTAAATGATGGCTCTACGGATAACACGTTTCATTGCCTTCAAAGCATAAGAAAAAACTTTGAAAACAAAGTGTTTATCATTTCCAATGAACAAAATGCGGGCAAAGCGCAAACTGTATTGAATGGTATGCTATATGCCATGGACAACTTAGCTAGTGACAAATACGCTTTCCTCGATGCTGATTTGGCCACCAGTCTTGAAGAGTGTGTGGCAGTAAGTAATCAAATAAATGACAACGTCTCATTCTGCTTTGGTTCAAGAATATTAACCGTTGATAGTAAGATTGAACGCAAGGCTTACAGACATTATATAGGTCGCGTAATAGCCACGGCCATTTCAAAAGTATTAAAACTTGAAGTCTACGATACACAATGCGGTTGCAAGGTGTTTGACAAGGACTTAGCTCAGCATATTTTTCAAGAACGTTTCATTTCTAAATGGTTGTTTGATGTTGAACTTTTCTTTAGAACAATGAAACATTATGGGCGAGCACAAGCAATCGCTAAGATGCATGAATACCCTTTGAAACAATGGATTGACAAAGGAGAAAGCAAAGTGAAATTCTCTTATTTCTTTAAACTTTGGCTTGATTTGTGGCGGATTAAGATGGAGTATCGCGATGTTTAATCGCACAATAATTATGGCTTAAATTCGTTATCTTTATGTGTCTAATATAACTATGAGATATATAGCAATCCTTTTATTATTGTTACTTACTTCAGCTCAAGTTGCAGCTAAATGCGGCGGAAATGAAATAATGATTTGGCCATTGGGAGAAACAATTGCGCCAAATTCAATATTTGTAATTGAAGGTTATGCTGATGGGCAAGAAGTAATAAATTCCTTAGGAAGTAGGTTCCATATTTATTTAGAAAGCGATGGAAAACGATTTGCTTTACAAACCGTAAAAAAGCTTCAAGGACAGTTTCTTTTAAATCAAATAATTCTCAAACCGGAAAAGAATTTAATTAAAGGCAAAAAATACACATTGTACATTGAAGGTTTAGATAAAGAATTTATCAATTTCCAAAGTAAAAGTTGGCTGGTAAGTTTACCTAAAGATGAAAAAACACCAAGTTGGAATTGCGAACCTTCTATAAATACAAGCTGGCTTCAATATTTCGGTTGTGGTCCAGAACAAAGAGTACTTTTCTGCCATGAAGTTTCTGACAATTCCGAAACGCTTATATATACAAAAGTGACTAATGTGAACGACAATACAAGTCACGACTATTATCTAATTCCCGTAGAGGCTGAAATCCTAATTGGACATGGTATGTGTGCAGGGGAATTTGTTTTTAATCAAGAGAATGAATATGAAGTACAATTTGGTATTATGGATGCTTGCGGAAATGAGAATAAGGAATTGACCAAACCAATTACATTTAAGCCACCAACATCAGAAGTAAAAGAACCTTTCGAACCTTGTCAATGTTTAGCAACAATTAGAAAAAAGAATGTAAGTTCTATTAATTACATTGCCATTGTAAGTTTTCTTATTATTCTAAGTCTATTTGTATTTACAATAAGGATATTAACAAAAAATAAAAGAAGAAAGTCCCAATCGTAAACACTCCTCAACAATATCAGCCTGTTCCAAATCATTGGCCACACTAATTATTACTTGAGCATGCCCTTTATTTAATTTAGAAGCATTTTGTAATCGCATGCCATAAATATCCTTCCCAATTTTCTTTTCATTATTACACACCCAAGTAAATGGAATGTTTTGTTCCACTAAATATTTTGAAATAAACTTACCTCTTCGACCTGCACCCCAGAGTATTAATTCTTGGTCTATATTCAAATCTATTTCCAAAAAATAGTAGCATTTAATAGCCAACAGTTTCTCTTCAATATAATTACTATCGTTACGCGAAGTACGCCCACTATGATCACGCCATTGCAATAAGGTTTCATTGGCAGCTATAGGCTTCAAGCCATATTTATAAAACCGAAAACATAAATCATAATCTTCAGGATAAACAGCACTATTAAATGCTCCACAACGATCCAAGTCTTCTCGCCTCAACATCCAACAAGGTGAAGGGATTGGACACTCTTTATAAATTTCAGTAAATGCTGCCCCTTGACTATTCAATGTATTGAGCCAGAGCTCATATTTTTTAAAACCATCTCCTACTCCATTGTCAGCAAAATATTGCACTAAACCCGTTGCTAAATATCCTGTACCGTGATTCAATAATTGATCGTGCATGTCCTTCAATTTATTAGGCATACAAATGTCGTCAGCATCCATTCGAGTTATGAAATCTCCTTTTGATTGAGCATATGCCAACTGTAAAGCTTTAATAATTCCTTCTCCTTCATTATTAAGAACTTGCACGCGACTATCGTGTTCCGATGCTGCCTTCAATACATTAAAAGATTGATCACTCGAATGATCATCAATTGCAATCAACTCCCAATCAGTATACGTTTGATTAAGAATAGAATCAATGCATTCTTGCAAGAAAGGCTCTGCGTTTTTAACAGGCATCAAAATGCTAATCATTGTTCGAAAATAACTACAATGTCAGGTTGAGCTTGTCGAAACCTTTGTTCTTTTTAAGAAAAAATAAAAATTATTATTAGGTTGAACAACCTGAGCTGTCAAGTTGAGCTTGTAGAAACCCTAATACGGTTACAATAAATAATGACATTTCGACAAGCTCAATGTGACAATAAAGTCAAGTACAACGTGACAATTGGAAAAGATATTCATATTTTAGTTGTTCAATAATTATGAAAAAAATACTGTTTCTTTTTCTTATCAGTTCTAGCATTTGTAATGCTCAAATAACTCGTTTTGAAAAAAGCAAAGGTCAAGAAAGCGCACCTTATTTCGAAGGAATACAATGGTGGAAAGATTTCTGCGGACGCTGGGACAATACGCACATTACAACTTTTGGCGCAACGGATGCTGGCTACCCTTTGCACATTGCATGGATTGGAGAAGCACAAAGCTTAGCTGACATTAAAAAAAGTAACAAGCCAGTTATACTAATTAATAACGCAATTCATCCTGGCGAACCCGACGGTGTAGATGCTAGCATGTTACTCTTTAGAGAATTAATGCGCAGTGAAGATTTACAAAACTTAACTAAAAATGTAACCTTAGTTTGCATCCCTTATTATAATATAGGAGGTGCTATAAATAGAAATAGCAGCAGCAGAGCCAATCAAGACGGACCAATAAATTATGGTTTCAGAGGCAATGCTCAGAATTTAGATTTAAACCGCGATTTTATAAAATGTGACAGTAAAAACGCGCTATCTTTTGCTAAACTCCTACAACAGATTGAGCCAGATATTTATATAGAAACTCACGTAAGCAATGGGGCAGATTATCAATATACTATGACCTACTTAGCCACACAACCAGATAAACTAAAATACCTTGGCCAATACTTACGCGGCGACATTATCCCTTACTTAGAAAAAAGCATGAAAGATAAAAATCAAGAAATGGTGCCATATGTAAATATTCATGGTGGTCCATTAAAAGATAAAATTCATACTTTCTATGACAGTCCGAGATATAGCACAGGACTAACAAGCCTGCATAACATTATAGGCTTTATTACTGAAACGCATATGCTCAAACCTTTTGACAAAAGAGTTCGGGCCACTTATGACTTTCTATTATCTATGGTACAGATGTTTGATAATGGAAACACAATTGAATTTAAATCGAAAATTGCTTTAGCAAAGGAAATTGAAAAAAAGGCAAAAGAGTTCCCCATAGATTGGCAAATTGATACCGTGTCATACGCAACACTACAATTTAAAGGATACGAATACGGTTATAAAAAAAGTCAAATAAGTGGGCAAGACAGACTGTATTACGACCGCGAAAAACCAATTACAAAAACGGTAAAACATTACAATAAAATGTACGTAAAAACAACAGCAACAAAACCAAATGCTTATATGCTACAACAAGGATATTGGCAAGTCGCTGATCGCTTATTAGCCAATGGAGTGAAGCTAGTTCCATTAAAAAAAGATAGTACAATTGAAGTCAACAGTTTTGTAATTACAGATTATAAAACGGCTAAAAAACCGTATGAAAAACATTATAACCACAGTCATGTTGAATACAAATTAGAGAAGCTAAATTACACTTTCAGAAAAGGCGATTATCTAATTCCAATGAATACTGACAAGAATAGATTCATAGTAGAAGTATTAGAACCCAATGCGCCAGACTCTTATTTCAATTGGAACTTTTTTGATGCCAACCTACAACAAAAAGAATGGTATAGTAATTATGTTTTTGAAGACAAAGCAGCTGATATTTTAAATAAAAATGAAGTATTAAAAATGGAGTTTGAGCAAAAGAAAAGGGTGGATGATGCATTTGCAAAAAACGCACAAGCTCAATTATACTGGATTTATAAACATAGCGAGCATTACGAATTGTCACATAATCGCTTACCTATATTTAGAATAGACTAGCGCTTACCCAATACGAATTGGTCATCAGTCAACGAATGTAAGAAGGCTTCTAAATCATCCTTTTCAGAATCGGTCAAGCCTATTTTTTCAGGGAGTATTGTATCTCTATTAATAGAGTTAAACATGAACTTTGCAGGTTCATCGTAATAATCTATAACTTCTCTCAATGTTTTAAAACTACCATCATGCATATAAGGAGCTGTCACAGCAACATTGCGCAAACCAGGTGTTTTAAATGTGCCTAAATCTTTGGCAAGTCCGTTAATTAATACACGTCCCGAATCATTAAACTGCTGTCCATTAAACAAGCCAATATTATGATATAAATCATCGGTAAAGTCTGCTGTAAAATGACAATCGAAACAACGCGTACGATCACTGGTAAATAAATCGCGCCCACGAATCATCTGAGCCGTCATGCCGCTATTTTCTTCATCATTTAACCATCGATCATTAGGCGTATTTTCCGTTTCAAGTGATCGTTCAAATTGTGCAATCGCATAAACAACACTTGCACTATCCGGTGCATGACCAAATACTTTATGAAAAGCTACTTGATAAGTTTGTTCTTGCTGAATGCGTTGCAGCGCTTCGGCAAAAGGCAAATCCATTTCATTGTGATCTTCAATCGGAAATACAACTTGTGCTTCTAATGAAGCAGCTCGACCATCCCAAAAAACAGAGTCACGAGAAAGTATATTCATAACCGAAGGCGCATTCCTTAGCCCTAACCTACCGCCTACACCTTTACTAAAAGCAACCGTATCCGAAAAGGCAAAGGCAGGGATATGACAACTAGCACAATTAATACTGCGGTCGGCACTCAATATATTATCAAAAAACAATAGTTTACCAAGTGCTACTTCTTTCTCTTCTTGCGTTGGTAATTCCTCAGCAGGTGACCATTGCATACATACCAATGCACTTATAATAAGGAAAAGTAAAAATATCAATCTTGAAAAGTACTTTTGTTGCATGACTGAAGAACGTGCCGCAAAGATAAACGGAGTGTTGGACAAACGACAAAACGACATTACGGTTATTATGGAAAATGTGAAAGACCCTCACAACATTGCTGCTGTAATGCGTACATGCGATGCTATAGGAATCAGTGAAATATATGTTTTAAACACAACATTGAATACCCATAAAAGATTTGGCACCAGAAGTAGCAGCAGTGCACAAAAATGGATGAAAACCAACCAGTATACTAACCTAGATGAATGTTTAGCTGCTGTTCGGTCAAAATATAACAGAATACTCGCAACACATCTCAATGCTGAGGCTAAGTCCATTTACGAAACTGATTTTACTCAATCTGTTGCATTAGTTTTTGGCAATGAAAAATTAGGCGTAAGCAATGAACTACTCGCGCAATGTGATGGCAACCTGCTCATACCGCAAGTAGGCATGATCTCTTCTTTAAACATTTCGGTAGCTTGTGCTGTAACAATATACGAAGCTTTCAGGCAAAAAAACTTAGCAAAACATTACGACCAGCGAAAGCTAGATTTAGCTGAAGTTAATGCACTTACAGACTTTTGGAATATTTCCGAAAAATTATAGAACACATTGAGTGCTTATTGATTTTTTAATATAAATTTGCGCCTCACATAGAGGACTTAGCTATTCTGGATAAATTTGGAAGCGTTAAAAATCTATTTCACGGAGGATATAGCTCAGTTGGTTAGAGCGCTGGTTTGTGGTGCCGGAGGTCGTGGGTTCGAGCCCCATTATCCTCCCTTAATTTAAGGCCTGATTTATTCAGGTCTTTTTTTATGCCTTTCATATTTGTCTATTGCTTGTACGAGCACAATATATTCTATCATGTTTAACTCAGCTCGAAAAGGTATTTTGTAATCCAAATGTCAAAAATCATTCATAATTATTCACATTATAAACACATAGCAAGGTTAAAGTCAATGATTTCATTACCTTTGTAAGCAATTAATGGCAAGATCAAAAGAAACTTTCGGAAAGAAAGAACGAGAAAAAAAGCGCTTAAGAAAGCGTAAAGACAAGGAAGAAAAAAAAGCTGAAAGAAAGGCGGAAGCTGAAAATTCAGGTTCATCTTTAGATGAGATGATTGTATATTTAGATGAGTTCGGGAACTTTACTGACACTCCTCCAGATGAGAATGCAAAGAAAAAAGAAATTGATGTTTCTAAAATTCAGTTAGGTGCAGCAGTAGTTGAAGAATTTAATCTAGACGAAGTTCGTAAAGGAAAAATTGACTTTTTTAATCATGAAAAAGGTTTTGGTTTCATTATCGAATCAGAAACAAGTGAAAAGTACTTTGTACACATCAACAATGTAAAATATGAAGGCATTGACGCTGGTCATAAAGTAAACTTCCAATTAGAAGAAGGCTTTAAAGGCTTGAGTGCTATTAACGTTAAAAAACTGGACCTAAAGAAAGAAGCTGAAGATAAAGCTGCGGCCAAGGCCAAAGCAGAAGCAGCGGCTACTGAAGGCGAAGGAACTGAAGGTGATAAACCAGCAGCAGAAACAGACGCCAAAAGCGATGACACTCCTGAAGAAAAGGCTTAATTGTCTTATCTAACAATATAGGTTCTCCTCATTTTTCTAAAAACAAATCCTGCGATGACACCTAGGACTAAACCTCCTATGTGCGCAAAATAGGCAAGTCCGCCTGTATCTTGGGTTTGGACTAATGAGCCATAACCTGCCATAAATTGTTGCAAAGTCCAATAACCTAAAAATAGGAAGGCGGGAACATTGGGATCACGTGATAACTGTGGGGAGTAAATTATCTTTGGGGTTAAATTTTAAGATTTGGCAGAACATTTTATATCACACTTTCTTCCATCTGGCATTCTAGCTTATTTTGTAATAACAGATATTAAAGAGCTAGGCTAT
>CALIIL010000061.1 GCA_938017685.1 uncultured Chitinophagaceae bacterium | reverse complement strand
GCTGTTTCGAATGCTTTTATAAAGCTGTGCATATTGTATCCTTCAAACATCTTCTATCCTTTTGAAACAAAAGTCTGAATACACTACATAATATGTTTACGTATCAACTAATAAAATGGGGAACTTAAAAGGGCTCTTCTAATATCTTTTTTCGTATTTAAGGACAAATTGATAACCATTCATCGTGCATCCTTTAATTTTTTGGACAAAAGTGAAAAGGTATACGAGACCATTGAAGAGCATCAGATTGCGCTGTTTAATGCTATAGTCAATACATTTGACCAACCAGCAGAATGGCACAGTCAGGACTTAGATGAAGTGGAAGAAATAATTTTTTTGCGAAGTGATGCTAAGATTTCTTTAGAAGAGCTTTATTTCCAAAAAGCAGAAATACGCCTGAGTAAAAAGCTCTTGTTGTTATTGCAGAATGTTTTTAATAAAATGGAGTTTCCTGAAAAGTATCATTTTGCCATGGCGGATATGAAGGATAGTATTGTGCAATATTTATTAGAGTTCGATGAGGCCATTGATGATGCGAATAATATTACACATACGTACTTATCTATTAATGCTCAGAAAAGTAATGATGTAATGAAAGTCCTTACCGTCTTCTCAGCCTTCTTTTTACCATTAAGTTTTATTGTAGGCTTGTATGGAATGAATTTTAAAAATATGCCGGAGTTAGAGTGGCATTATGGTTATGCTGCCGTACTTGTTTTTATGATCGTTATGGTTGCAGTAATCTTTTATTTATTTAAGCGTAAGCGTTATTTATAGACTAATTATTTTATACTTATCGCAAAAATTGATACCTCGCGGTATAAGAATTTCAAGTGCCCCACGGTTTTTAACCTTTCTAGTATAACTTAAAGTTCTGTTGACCAATTGAGAACGCTCATAGGTCGGAAGTCTAAATAATAAATTTATTTGTCCTTGCCTACTTATTGGTTTGAAGTACAAACTATAATCTTTATGTGCGCTAATTTTTATACCAAAATGTTTTGTTAGGTTGTAGTCCGTCGTTTCGTTTAGATAATACTGTTTATGTCTAAAACCGCCATCAATGAATTTTTTTTCAAAGCTTATGTAGGCTTTTTGCATTCTTTTTTTCTTGAAATTTCGTTTTTTATAATGCAATATGAACTCTTGCGGCTGACCAGTATTTAATATTCTATTACTCAATATGCCTTTTTTAAATATTGCTTTTGGCAGCCACCCCAGCGGATATGTGCTACCCATTGGATAGATGTTGTATAAACCAATATTTCTATCATCACGAGTAAAAGTTATTAGACCACGCGGTACTTCTTTTATAAGATTGTCAAAGTTTGATATTATTTGATAGTCGCCACCTTTAATATTAAAGGAGTATTTCTTATTGATGGTTGAATTACCTACGATCTCATAGTGAGCATCTTGTTGTGTTGGATTAAGGATAATCGCTTCATGGTGATATGTACCATTATCTACTCGCCAATATTCCCAAAAATAAATTTCCTCATGGTCCAGACCAATCTTTCTAAGCGCATGAGTATTTATGGAAAATAAACTTAGGATACATATTATAAGTGTGCTTTTTAAATAATTTGAATAGCGCATATATCGTAAATTAATCATTTTATTGCACAAAAAAAAGCGCTCCTAAAAGGAGCGCTTGTCTTGAATTACTTGAAAAAAATATTAATCTCTTGGATTAGCTACTTTTACAACAATTTGGCGACCGTCTAACTCAGTTTCGTTCAATGCTGCGATTGCTGCTTGTCCGTGTTCGTCTTCTGCCATCTCTACAAAACCAAATCCTTTAGATCTGTTCTCATATTTGTCAAAAATAATTTTTGCAGAAGTTACTTCTCCAAATTGTTCAAAAGTTTGTTTCAACTTTGTTTCGCTCGTGTCATAGTTGAGCTTTGCTACGAAAATGTTCATATAAAATAAATAAAATTTACAAAGATGTTTAAAGTCTTTGTTTGTTAAGATACAAAAGTAGGCCAATTGAGACTAGCAATCTATTTTTCTTTGTGAATACTTCGTTAGAGTATAATTGCTTGTAACCCAATATTTTTAAGCCTTCTAAGGCTATTGTGCGATTAAAGAACCGATATTTTTTGATGGCTTATTAGCTGTTTCTGTTGTCTAATCTGCAGGATATAGGTGCCTTCTTTAATACCATTTAGCTCAATTTTATTCTTTTTTGTTCTGATAAGTAAGTGGCCGTTCAGGTCAAATATACTTGTAGTCACTTCATTATTATTTTGGCTCAATAGTTTTCACAATAACTTTTTTCATTTATCCTTACACAGGCAGGTTGTTGTTGCACTCATGGGTTGAACACAGTTTTACCTTTTGTAGATGCATGAAGCATTAAACGTTCATATTGTTTTATAATTTTTTGCCAACCATATTCAGATCGAATGGTTGCTAACGCACCTTCTATTTTAGAAGTATGGAGGGCTCTAATATTGCTTGTATCCATAACTTGCTGAAGTTCTTGAGCCGTATTAAAGTATATAGCATTATTTCCTAAAACATATTTATTAAAGGAGACATTAAATGCAACAATTAGACATTCGCTCATCATAGCTTCTAACAAAGAGGGGTTAGTACCGCCAACAGAATGTCCATGAAAATAAAGTTTGCTATAATATCGGAGTGCATGAATTTTTTCTTGTTGATAAATTCCACCTAAGAAATATATACCCTTTTCACTACTATATTTTTGTTCCCATAACTGTCCTTTAGGCGTTGTTGTCTTACCAACTATAACAAGTTTGCGTCTTCGGTTAGATTGGAGGTATGCCTCAATAATGATTTCTATATTGTTCTCAGGCTCCATACGGGCTATAAGTATATCATATTCTCTAACGTTTAAGTTATATTCTAATAACACATCCTTGCTTGGCATTTTTAGTACTTCGGCACCGTAAGCAATATATTTAGAGTTAACCTTATATCGGTCTCGCAAATAGTCTTGTATCCCTTTATTATCAGCAATTAGTAGATCTGAACCTTTAATTGCCCATTGTTCAGCACGTTTTAAGAAAGCTTGAGTTATCGGACTAAATTTAGAACGTTTGTGCTCCAAGCCATCCATATTGGTAATGTGTATTTGTTTTGAACTCCAAAGTTTATACCATATAGAGCTACTAGTATAACCAAGTTGAATGCATATATCATAATCTTGCTTACGTGCGTGTAATGTGCAATTTAAATCGTAAATAAATTGCCCAGTTGTACCCAGTTTAGGCTCCCAGTCTTGACAATAAACGATATGTACTCCCTTGTACTCGGCTTTTTGATATTCATGATTATGAGTGTTATATACCGTGACTTTATGCCCTAGGGCTACTAAGCCCACGCTTAAATATTCCGCACACTGTTCAAAACCACCATAACGATTAGGAATACCTCTTGTTCCAAGAATGGCAATATGTAATTTGTGCTCTACCAATGTATAATTTGTTGTGTAATATTTTTATTCGAAAACTTATTTTTGGCCATAGTGTAAGCACTCTGAACTTTCTTATCTGCAAGAGGTAAATTATTTACTACTTCATTTATTTTGTTTGATAGAGCATGTACATCTTCAGTTTCAAATAGATAACCATACTTCTCTTCCTTCATAATATTTCTAAAAGGCACAATATTCGAAGCGATAATGGGCAATTTGTAACTCATTGCTACTTGCATTACACCACTTTGAAATATTTTTTTATATGGCAAAACAATAATATCACTTGCTGTAAATAGCTCATCACGCTCCATATCTGTAATAAACCGCAAATAAGTTGTCACTCTACTTTTTAATTTATGTTCATTTATTATTTGTTGATATTTATTAAAATTTGTTTGCCATATTTTACCAGCAATAATTAAATCAACCCGCTCTTTAACTTTAGGCATTGCATGCAACAATATGTCTAAGCCTTTAGCATCCTTAATTTGCCCAAAGAATAACAGGTAGGTCCTTTTTTCGCATAGTCCCCATTTTTTTCTGAGTAAATATTTATTTTTTCCTTGCGGTAAGTTATGAAAGTTCATGTGAGGAATAATCTTAATTTTTGTATGTAATCTCGGGTGTAATCTGAGCAACTCAGTTTTAGAGAAAGCATTATGCACCATTATTTTATCACAAAAACTACTTAATATTTCTCCTCTGTACTGATCTCCTTTAGCTGCTAAGTGCTCTATATCATGAACAAGCCCAATAATCTTTAAACCATAAAAACGAAGTATCCGTAATGCTATTATATCTTTTATTTCAAATGAAAAGAAATGAATAATGCACTCTGATACATCGTTTTGTCTGCATACCATAGCTGCCTTCCAGAATGGAATCGACTGATTCATAACACTACTTAACTTGCTCCTTTTCTTCTTCTGAAAAAAAGGATAACATATGGCGTCTGCTGTTTTAAAATTTGAAAAAAGAAAACATTTAACTCCATTTTCTACGAAACCACTGGCTAGTGCACCGCTATAACTGTCCATTCCTGCTTTACAACCCACATGATCTATTATGGCTATTGACTTACTATACATCTTCTTTGTTTGAATAAAAACCAATACATAACATAAGAGGAAAAATACTCAAAAAATTAAAAGTATTTTCTGAAATGGCTGCTACAGCTAATTGTGTTATTAAAAGCACCTGCAACCAATTGTACTTCTTAAGCTTCAATAATAAAATACAAAAAGGTAATAACCATATAGCCAAGCCCAAAAGGCCTATTTGACCTACAACACTTCCAATGTATGTATCAAATATAGCTAAGGAGGTTTCCCCTTTAAATAGTAATGCCTGATTTCCCACTGCTCCTAAACCTTCACCCAAAAAAGTTAAGTGTGTGCATGCAACTTTTAGCCCGTGTAAATGCGCTGCAATACCACCGTGATAGATACTTGCCCAACAAAGAAGCGGAATAATACAAAGCAACCCGCCATAAAAGAACCAGCGCGGAAATAGATGACGCTCAAGGATAAAAATACAGAGCACTAATTGTAGGAAAGCACCTTTGCTTATAGTTAAAACAAGCGCAACCAATATTAAAGCTAGAAAAAGAAGGCTTGACTTCTTTTCATACCAAAAGTATATTAGGCTAAAAGCTAAAAAATGTCCCAAATTAATTGGGTCTAAAAAAGTAGAAACATTACGAATTAAATTACCCGAAATGCCATCATAAAACATAAATGGAATATTATTATCCGTAAGGGCTAATTGCTTTAAATCAGCATAGCTTTGAATTGGAAGTAATTCTAATAAAAATACAGCATACATAACTATGCTACCGAATAACAAAAGGTAGATAGCACTTCTAAACCAAGATTGCAGGTCTTGTTTACGAAATATATTGACCATTAAGAAGCCAAGAGTTAATAGGCCAAATGGAATGCTAAGCTGTCTTAATGATGCAACTCGCGACAATATAGGTTCATTACCAATTATTAAATGCAAACCTAATAATAAGGCGATGGGTAGAAATACAATTAAAAAAGAACTTTTTTTACGATTCAAAAAAGGCAGGTGTATTAGAAGCAAAAGCACAAGAACTATATCTTTAATTGATAGGTATAAAATATTTGCTCCAAAATAATGCGTGAGAAAGACAGCAAATAAATTTGCTATAAGTATAGTCAAGAGCAAACTTTGAATCAATATATTTAATCTCTTATTCAACTCTTATTTTAATAAACTTGAATAAATGTTTAATGATCGCTCTACAATGGTTTCCCAACTATTGTTTTCTTGTACATGTTTTTTTGCATTAAATACAAAGTCCTTTCTTTTATCATTGCTCCAGTTCATTATATTATTTATCTCATCCAGTAACTCATATTCGGCACTAGCATAATTTCCATGCTCTTTTAAGATACTTTTTGTTGTGAGCAAGTCTCTACTCAATGTAGGACAATTCAGTGCCATTGCCTCCATATTAACTAATGCAGCCACTTCGGTGCGGCTCCAAAGTATGTGGCACAGAGCTTGATTATAGAGCGCTTTTAAATCATTGCTATCAGGATGGGAGCCTTTAATCCAGTGTAAATTATTGTGACCTCTAACCATAAGGTCTAATTGCTCACAATAACTTTCTTCGGCCGGGTCAGGTTGACCAACGATTAATAAATTATGCTTAGTGCCTTTTAACTTTTCAGCAACGGTTAATTGGTTTTTAAGCGGTGTTACTCGCCCTACCATTAAACAATAAGGGTTCATTTTTTTTGCTTCTTCTGGCAAATCTCTCTCTTTAAATTGATATTCAAAAAATGACTTAGAAACACCGGTGCCCAAAACACTTATCTTATTACTTGCAATACGGTAAGTATCAGCAATATAATGAGCTTCTGGTTCAGAGTTGGCAATAATCGCGTCGCAATTGTACAAAAGTTCTTGACGTAAATTAAGCGTTGTTTTAAAAGGCAACTTCTTACCAAAAGCTAAGAAAATTTTATATTTCAAATTATTTTCTGAAGGGAATAAAATGGGCGTCCCTACCACTTTTATGCCTTCTGCTTGCGCATACTTACCAATTTCGTTCATTTGATATGCACTGCCAAAATAATGAATTAAATCATAGTCACTTGCTTTAGTAAAATTAAATGTTTCAATGGCAAACTTGTCTGTATTTCCATGCTCAATATATTTTGCTGCATGCACTTCTCCCCCACCTTTTCGCCAGAGGGTATGTGGGTTTATTTGTAATATGCCTATTTTATACTTTTTGTTCATTTTTTGTTTCTTAAAAAATAATAGACTGCTATAGCTAATATAATTAAGTATATCATACCACTCAGAGCATAAGCTATGGTCACTTGTTCTAAGCTCACTACGAATAAATAAGTAAGTGCCATAAATGATAAATGGTAAATTAAATCTGTAATAACAAACAAAATAATTTGCTTTTGAGCGACTAACATATTGGTTAACAACCAAGCTATTATCTTTAAAAAGTCACCCGCCAAATGATAATGAATAACAGAGTTCAAAGGTAAGAAATTTTCAGTAAAAACGATTTGAACAAGGACAGATCGTAACAGGTATATCAATATTAGTATGAGTGCCGTAAGACCGGCAATAAATACAAAGTTTGATTTCATCTGGCCTAAGATTTCCTTACCATTTTTTGCTTGAGAATATTTAGGTAAAATATATGAACTAAAAATCATAGCTAAGAAAAAAGTATAAAAATTAGAAATACGGTTTAGACCTTCCCATAATCCCGCTGCATCCAATGATACAACATTAATCAAATGTGTGCGTACCCATAATTGAGAAAATGAATATGACAAAATGGTCGCCAATGCCATAAGGGAAAAACCAGAAAGGTTTTTCAATACCTGTCTGTCAAATCCAAACCTAAAATTTGAAAAATAGAACGAGTATTTTTTTTTAAAAACAATTAACCCCAAACTAAATGAAAAAATACTGAATGAAACTATGCCAATGAGCGCACCATTTAAGCCTTGGTAATGTGTAAGCACTAGAAACAATACTAACATGGTTATACTTTGTACAATATTGAAGTAAGCGAGGTTCTTAAAATCTTTTGAACCGTTGAATATAGAAGTTAGTAATAAATTCAAAGAGAAAAAAATACATGAAATAGATAAGGCAAGAAATGGAAGCAAAGGATGCTCTAGTCCTAAAAAACAATCATTGATCCAAGTATGAAATACAAAAACAATAACGCCAGCTAATAATCCCAGAACTGCCGAAAGGCTAAAGGCGGTTTGAATTAAACGTTTTTTGTAGTTTATCGGTTCCTCACTAGCAATATATTTTATAACCCCATTTTGAATGGCTCCATTAGAAAGTGACTGAAACAAATGTCCAATATTCTGAAACTGACCTAGTAAGCCGAAACCTGCTGTGCCCAAATAAATGGCCGCCATTTTACCCAAAACAAAATTGACTAAAAGACGTATACTGGATTGTAGCCCAGTATACAAACTAAGACGTATAAATTGTTTTCGATTAGACAAGTGCCACAAAAGTAGCTTTTGAGCTTGTTTTTTACAAGCCTTAATTGATAAAGTATATTATCTTTGAAGCAATGAGTAGCTTAGGTAAATCATCATATTTTAGAATAGTCTTAGTGCTACTAGCTTTTGCTATACCTTTATATTATCAACTGCAGAGTGTTCTTATTGCTCTTTCAATCATATCATGGATAGCTACCTTTCAGTATTGCGGTGCTTGGGACCGTTTTAAAAAAAACAGTTATTCTGTCTACTGGATACTCTTTCTTGGTCTCTATGCTATTTCTATACTTTATTCCTCAAACACGCAGGAGGCTTGGAGTGATGTACTTCGCAAGAGTAGTTTTGTACTCCTGCCAATTATAATCTCCACAAGTAATCAGTTAGATGAACCAACATTTATTCAACTACACCGTGGCTTTGTTTTGGGTTGCTTGGCGGCGTTCTTACTATGTTTGAGTAACGCTTTTATGCATTATTCAACCATGGGTGGTAACGTCTTTTTTTCCGATCAATTTGCAGGATTTACGCATAATAATGCAGTCAACCTTTCTGCAAAATGTTTTTATGCTATGTTATTTATGCTCAACTATAAAAGGCCATTTACCAAGCTAAAAGAGGCTCAAACGTTTATCATAATACTCTTGTTTTTATTTATTATACTTTTGGCATCAAAAACTATAATATTAGTATCCATAGCTTTTCTTGTCCATTATTCCTTTCCACAAGTTCAAGAAAATGTTGAACGTCTAAAGAGAATACGAATTGTACTATTCAGCGGCTTGTTTATTTTTATTCTTTCTTTTTTTATAAAAGACAGTCCAGTACTTAAGCGCTTTAATGATTTGACCAATGCATTTGAAGTGAGCCAAACAGAAAACCAAATATTTGATATCAGTTCGGCAGATAATTTGACCAAGCGAATGGTATTATGGAAAGCCGCCATAGAGAATTTACAGGAGAATAATCAATGGATATTCGGTGTGGGAGCGGGTGACTTACAGTCTGTACAGAATAAAAAGCTGAGTACTCCTAACTTTACATATAGCAAGTACAATAATTTTGGTGTATTAGGCAATATTAATATTCATAATATGTACCTGCAATCTTGGTTAGCTACAGGTATATTAGGGCTCTTTGTCTTACTCATGTTAAGTGTATTTTTATTATATTCTGTTATTCGTTTTCGAATGATTTTTTTTGCTCAGTTTCTATTCCTCTTTTGTTTTTTTATGATGCAAGAAAGTATGTTACAAACTCAATCAGGAATAGTTTTCTTTTGTTTTTTTCATTTGCTATTTATCCAAAGGCATGGAATTAAATTAAAGCCGCATAAAACGTCAGATTTTTTCAGCTAAATATATTTCGATATTTGTAATACAGTATGCACCTTTGTGTAATAATTGTTTCAATGTCTTTTAATGCAAATATAGCTATACCCGAACAGCGAGAAATTTCTTTGCATGAAAATGAAGTGCAGGAAATTCGCACCATGTTTTTATTAATGCAAGCAGAAAAAACAAAAGAGCGTCCAAAGCAATTATTTCTATTAACAAAGCGCAGTTTTGATATTATAGGATCGTTACTACTCATATTGCTCACCGCTTGGTTATTTCCTATCATTGCTCTTTTAATAATATTAGGCTCTAAAGGACCGGTAATATTTAAGCAAAAAAGGACGGGTTTAAACAGTAAAGAGTTTTACTGCTTTAAATTCAGAAGCATGGCTGTAAATGATGATGCAAATACTATGCAAGCCACCGAAAATGATAGCCGTATTACAAATATTGGAAATATATTGCGAAAAACTCATCTCGATGAATTGCCTCAATTTATTAATATTTTAATGGGAGACATGAGTTTTGTAGGGCCGCGACCACATATGATATATCACACACAACTTTTCTCAGAAATGATACCTTTTTATCATTTGCGCCATAGTAGTCGCCCGGGCTTAACGGGCTTGGCCCAAGTAAAAGGCTATATCGGTGAAATACAAGCAGAGCGTGACATACGCAAGCGCGTGCACTGGGATGTTTTTTATATTAATAACCAATCAGTAGGTATGGACCTTGATATTATTGTCAAAACGTTAGAACAAGTCTTTAAACGATTTTTTTAAAGTCCTCCAACAATTTTAGGTCATAAGTATTTAGAAACATTCCCTTTATTTATTATCAGCTAACATTGATTGGCAACATTTTGAAGGAAAAAAAAATCAGGTTATTATTCTGATAAAGGTCGTCCTGTTCAACCCTATTCGGAAGATGGTTGCGTTGCTTATTTTAAAATCTGTTTGCAATTTGTCGGATGAAAAACAGGTAGACGAGCATTGGGAAATGAACGCTTCCTTTCAATATTTTACGGGAGAGCAAGTGCAGCAATGGGGGCAAGCCTGTGCAACGAGCGATTTAGTTCATTTTCGGTATAGTATAGGAGAGGAAGGTGTAGAAGCAATTTTTAAACAGTCGATTGATATGCACGGCAATGACTAAAATGATAAAAACGTGAGTATAGACACTAAGGTTCAAGAAAAATATATTACCTATCCTACCGATGCGTAATTGCACAAAAAGATTATTGATAAGTGTGTTTTAAAAGCCAAAGCTTCTAATCTAAAAATTAGACGTAGTAATAAGCGCACGGCCAAGCAATTAGTATGAGCGAATCAAAATGCTCAACACCCTAGCCGTCGCAAAAATGCCAATCGTGCCAAGCGACAGATCAAAACCATAGCGGGTAGGTTAGTACAAGAACTAGAAGGCTTGCTCCCCGTAGATGAAGTTGCTGCTCAGTTAGCTTTATTCAAAAAAGTACTAGCGCAAGAAAAAAACAGCAAAAACAAAATCTATAGCCTGCATGAACCCGATGCGTATTGCATAAGCAAAGGCAAGGCGCATAAGCAGTACGAATTGGGTTGCAAAGGCTCCATCGTTCTCACCCAAAACTCAGCAATAATTATTGGTGCTATGACCTTTAAAACAAACAAATATGACGGACACACCCTAGAATAAGTAATAGTGCAAACAACAAAACTAACAGGCAAAATACCCAAAGCTGCCAAGGTGGATGGCGGTTACAAAGGCAAGCAAGGGTTGAATAAAAAAAGCGTCGCTAAATGTGTAACCAATGAGTGTAATGGTCCTTGCAGCCGAATCGCATACTGCTCCGGTAATTAAACCTTGTGCATTAATACTATCTGTTTTGACTAAAGAGTAGTTGCCCGGGTTTTTAGCCATTGGATAAATGTAGGAGAGGCCATTGCCCTAATTCTTGGTAAAGATGTAGAGGTTGTCACCTCAAGAAATCATGGCCGCCATCAAAGTTTGTTGTGAATGGCGTGGTGCTAAAATCAGCTTGATCGCTATCGTCAAAAGTTAATGTATCTGCTTCGACGGTGTCTTTGGTCCAGTAATCTTGTAAGGCTATTTTATAAATTCTAAGGTTGGTCCTATTACCTTGGTTATTGCCAAAGTCTCCGATGTATATATTGTTTTGCTCGCTCGTTATGTCTTCCCAATCAATATTGCTTACGATGCTAATGTATACTTTTCTATTCTCTAATCCTGTGGCAGTGTCTATTTCATAAAGGGCTGTTTCGCCACCAGAATCTGTATGAGTTATTAATTTACCATTGAGGTAAAGTAGACCTGAACTTTCAATTAAATTACTGCCCAAAGAGTTAACTAGAGATAAGCTTTGAGCCAAACTTGAACTAAATCCAAAACATAAAATGATTATCAATATTCTCATATTTATTTCGCTGCGTTTTTTTTCATATTTAAAATAGCGTAACCTTTAGCAACATCATCGGCATTGTAGTGCTCTTTATGATGCAAGTGATAGACAATGGCGCCAAAACGAATAGATAGGAATTTAATACCCTGTTGTTTCAAGCGCCATTCAATATCTACATCTTCGCCTATGCCGGCATGCACATAATTTTCATCAAAACAATCAATGGTCAACAATTCCCTTTTGGCAATGCCCCAATTGCAACCCCAAATGCCTTCTTTGCGCTCTTGTTTTATAAAAGGTAAGTAGAATGCATATTTTACTTTTTGAGCATTAGAGAGAATAGAAATAAAGTTGAGTTGATTGATTGAAGCTGTGCTTAATAATGCCTGCGTTATTTTTTGATTGAGCATTACGCGGCGACCAAAAAGTGCGTAGCCATCTTTGCGCGAAGATTTGTATGCTTTAATAAAATGACGGTGCGGAATGCAATCGCCATCGGTAAAGACTATAAAATCGCCCGAACTTATTTCTATGGCTTTATTAAGGATACGGGTTTTTCTAAATCCATCATCTATTTGTGATACATGTTTTAATGTGAGCTCACTTTTACTTTTCCATTGATCAATAAACTCAATCGTTGCATTATCCTGTGCATCCTCGGCAATAATTATTTCGAAGTTTTTGTCGCTCTGCAATGCATAGCCTTGGAGTAGGAGTTCCAAAGCGGGCAGGTTTTTATAATAGGCTATGATTATGCTAATCATTATTTATAAATATAAAAAAAATCCCGTTTGCATTCATGCAAACGGGATCAAATTTGTTTTGTTGGTTTATTTTATAACCTCAGCCATTTTTTTACCAATATCAGCTGGGCTATCCACTACGTGAATACCACATTCAGCCATAATTTTTTTCTTAGCTTCTGCTGTATCATCAGCACCGCCAATGATTGCACCTGCGTGACCCATGCGACGTCCTGGAGGAGCCGTTTGTCCTGCAATGAAACCAACCACTGGTTTATGCATATTATCTTTTAACCAATGAGCGGCGTCTGCTTCCATGCTTCCTCCAATCTCACCAATCATGACTATTCCTTTAGTTTCTGGATCGTTCATTAGTAACTCAACCGCTTCTTTAGTCGTTGTTCCAATGATAGGATCACCACCAATGCCGATTGCTGTTGTAATTCCTAAGCCTGCTTTAACCACTTGGTCAGCTGCTTCGTAAGTAAGCGTTCCTGATTTAGAAACGATACCAATATTTCCTTTCTTAAAGATAAAGCCTGGCATGATTCCTACTTTAGCTTCATCATAAGTGATAACACCAGGACAGTTAGGCCCAATTAATCTTGCTCCTTTATCAGCTATATAATCTTTTGCAATAACCATATCTTTTACAGGAATACCTTCTGTAATACATATAATTGTTTTAATGCCTCCGTCTGCTGCCTCCATAATTGCATCTGCTGCAAATGCAGGTGGTACAAATATGATACTCACATCAGCGCCTGTTTCTTTTACTGCTTGAACCACTGTATTAAATACAGGTTTGTCCAAATGCGTTTGACCACCTTTGCCCGGTGTTACGCCACCAACTACATTGGTTCCGTATTCAATCATTTGCCCTGCATGGAAAGTACCTTCAGTACCTGTAAACCCTTGCACAATAATTTTGCTATCTTTTGTTACTAAAACTGCCATAGATGCGCGAAGTTAAGGCTAAATTGGTGATTTGATGATTTGAAGATTTGATAATTTTCTCTTGATTGAAAAAAAATACTAATCCTTAAAGTTTTCAATAGAATGGGAAATCTGGCGGTACAATTCTTGTAATGGAGCATCCTGGGCCAATATATCCAAGTGCGCATTTATAGTGCTGCTATCTCCTCGTTGTGCAGGTCCTGTTTGTAATGCCTTTGGGGGGCTAGTCTTTAGCTTTTCTACGGTATTCTCTATGATGGGTTGCATGAGGTCAAACGATAGTTTATGCTTCTTTAAGAGTTTCTCACTTTGTGCAAATAGATGATTGGTGAAATTATTGACCAAAACGGCATTGAGGTGCAAGATGCTTTTTTGTTCGTCTGTTGCTTCCGTTAGATTATTGGTTAGGCACTTAGCCAAGCTCACTGTTTTACGACGGCTGTTTTCATTACTCGATTGTAAGATAAACGGAATGTCTTGTCGTGTAGGCAAGTTGTCTTTTTGAATAGAATAAATAGGCCACAGACAGGATAGGTGATCGCACATATTTCTAATTTCTTCGATGCCAATACTACCAGACGTATGAATCACACGCTTACCTTGAAAAAAAGTACTTTTTGCCAAGGCACGAATTGCATCATCAGGAATAGCTAAAAGAAAGGTGGTGTTAGTGCTTTTGGTATAATCTGCTTGGTATTGGCTATTGCATTTTTGTGCTAAGTCTTCTCCCGTCACTTTATTAGTACTAATAATTTCATGAATAAAATGTCCAGCCTCTATGCATCGCATCGCAAAAAAGTGCGCAATATTCCCCGAGCCTATGATTGATAAATTCATATTGTTATATTACTTGATTAATTAATGCCATAATGCTTCTTGTTCCCAATTTTCTTTCATGCCTAATGCCAAAGGATCCACATTAGGGTGTGAACTAAACAACTCTTTTAGTCTTGATGTAAAGCTGTTATCGGGTTGGATTTGGTTCACTAGATATTTCATTAAACACAAATGAATATACAGCTTTTGAAATTCACTTTCTTTAGGAACAGCATTTATCCATTTATTAGGAGGGTTGGAAAGTAATTTAGGTTTCCCGGGTAAGTTTCTATTCCAAAGTCTTGAATGGTGAGCGCAATAATTTCTTATTTGGCTAATACTTTGTAGCCAGCTTGGTAAGTATGTATGATTTACAGCGCCAAAGGCTACTGCTATATTATTTTTAGCTTTTACATCATTCCTTATATTTCCATACAGTCTTGATAGACCGCCAAGTGATGTCAACTCTAATGTTTTCCATGCAGGTGGGAAGCGTTTATCTTCTTTGTATTGCTTTTTATGACTTTTTATAAATGTGTCTTTAGAGCGTTCAATTTCTTCTTGGAATTTAGCCAATGTCTTTATTAATTCTTGTGTATTTGAAAATAATCCTGTGTCTTGAAACCACCATGGAGTATGTGCCATGGAAAGGTGGTATATCATTTTTGTTCTTAAGCTGATTTCAATTTTTTCAATGATATCAAAAACTAAAATTCTTAATTTTCTATCAAAGTTGTACAATTCAATAACTTTCGAAAATTGAGTATTGTCTTTAAAAAGGTGGTTAGTTTTATTAGATTGCATGGGCCACCAATAACCTGCCAAACGATAATAGCTAATGTTTTCTAAATAATGTTTTGCACGTTGTTCATCTTCAAAATACATTCCTCTTTCTTTTAATAAAGAAATTTGTTGCTCAATAGACTTTGGAATTTTACTATATATCACTTGATAAATGTAATTGTGTATTACTTTTTAAACAAAAAAAGACCCGCCCTGGGACGCTGTTCAATGGGTAGCGCGGCGAGTACTGTTAGTACAAATGTATAACTTTTGTACATTATGTTTTTAGAAAGCACTCTGTTTTTTTGTTAAGTCTCTTTTTCTCTTGCAGCTTGCTTTGATTTATGCCTCTGCCAAAAAAGAAATGCCATACCTACTAAAGTACCAATGGCACCGCCAGTATAACTGAAGTTGTGGATGGTCCCTACAATAATAAAGCTCTTCTCATCAATAAGGTGTGCTGGAATATGCCAATATGGTGGAATGCTATTCATAAAAAAATAACCATAAATAAAGCCAATAAAAGCAGTTAGTGCTGCTATACTTATTGTAATAAAAATGGCTTTTAAGACTATGCGGAAATACAGGGTACGAGGAATGCGCAAACCAGTAACAGCAATCACAAAGCCCACAAATAAGCCAAACCACCAAGTAGCCATAAAGCCAACATAAGCTGCGCAAAGTCTTGGAAAGCTTTCAGTCATCTCAGGTTCTTGAGAAGCTAATCCAAATTGTATAAACTTAAATTCAGTATAATATTCAGGGGAGATTGAATACGTTATTTGATCGTGTAGTATGCCATACATACCGGCGAGTGCAGTTGAGATTATTAGGATTAGTATGAAGGAGATTGGTTTGGGCAAGGGTTATTTATTTAACGATGGTGGTTCCAAATATACTTTGGGTTGAATAGTTGGAATTGGAGGCATTTGAAGATTAGCATATTGCTCTGAGCTAAGCACAAAGGGTATAAACTGCTTGTCACTTAATTCAATCCAATTTTCATTAAGCATAAATTCCTTACGAGACCATTGAAAATTCATAGAGTCAATATCTGGAATGTCAGGCATAGATTCTGCAACAAGTTTTAGTTTTGTTGTACTTGCATTTTCAATTATTGGAACATAAGTAGGGCCACAATAAATTCTGCTTTCATATTCTATCTCAGATTTTCCAAAATTCCCTCTGTCTTTTTTTGATAAGATATTTTCAACTATTCCTGTTAATCGACCTTTTTCAATTAGGTCTATTTTATTTCTGAGTATAAAGCGTTTGGAGCCATAGCTTTTATAATATGTAACATTATCTCCTGAGACTTTAAAGCCAAGAACGCAGACCGCTGGGCTATTGTATTTATTAAATGGTCCCGGATTTAATGGGTCAGAACCGTAACAGTCAACAATAGCTAATGAATAGCTTGCTTGTTCATTTTTTTCTTTGTTATTACAGCTCGTTAATAAAATAATGCTACTTAAAGCAATCCAACTTAATCCTCTCATTATCACATTAGCTAATTTACAATTTCTTATTGACATCTGCTTCTCGGCTCCGCTCGAACTGACAAGAACTAGAAGTATTATCATCCCGATAGCTATCGGGACATCCTATCACCAAATCATCAAATTATTTACTCTCCATAACCACAAAAGGAATCAACATTTCTTCTAAGCTTACACCGCCATGTTGGAAGGTGTTTTTAAAATACTTTACATAGTGGTTGTAATTATTGGGGTAGCATAAGTAACCATCATACTTGCCAAAGATGTAGGCAGAGTTCATGTTTGGTTTTGGTAATCCAATTTTATTTGGTTCGCCAAAGTACATCACATCCTTTTTGTCAAAGTTTAAATTCTTGCCATGCTTGTAACGGATATTACTTGTTGCTTCGCGGTCGCCAATGACTTTGTGTGCATTCTTTACACGGATAGTTCCGTGATCGGTTGTGATAATGAGTTTAATATTTTTATCAGCCACTTTTTTTAATGCTTGGTGCAAGGGTGAGTGTTCAAACCAACTTTTAGTGAGTGAACGATAAGATACTTCATCGCTCGCGAGTTCTTTTAATACTTCAATTTCTGTGCGTGCATGCGATAGCATATCTACAAAGTTGTATACAATTACGTTGAGCTTATTCTGTAATAAGTTGTGTACGTTGCTTACTAAGTCTTCGCCTTTTTGGTGGTTGGTTACTTTGGTATAGCTATGTTTTATATCGCCATAACCCATCTGTTTTAATTGATAGCTTAGGAACTTATGCTCATGTAAATTTTTGCCTCCATCCTCAGCATCATTCTTCCATTCGTTGGGAAACTTCTTTTCGATATCCATGGGCATTAGTCCAGAGAAAATAGAATTACGACTATACTGCGTGGTGGTTGGTAAGATTGAACAAAGCATTTTTTCTTCTTTTAATCGGAAAGTTTCTGCGAAGTTCTCTTCAATGATTTTCCATTGGTCATAACGTAAGTTATCTATGAGAATAAAGAATACAGGTTGGTCTCCACTCAGGTGTGGTTTTACATATTCGCGGAACATTCTGTGCGATAATATGGGAGCTGTTTTTTCATTTTGAATCCAGTCCATATATTCTCGATCAATGAACTTGCACCAATCATTATTGGCTTCATCTTTTTGACTTTGGAATATCTCCATCATGTCTGCATTGCCACTATTTTGTATCTCTAGTTCCCAATACACTAATTTTTTATAGAGCTCAACCCACTCATCATAATTAGGATTGCTCTGCATGGTCATCATAAGATTGCGCAGGTCCATCATATAATCCTTGGTGGTTTTTTCGCTCACTAAGTCTTTAGAGTTTATTATTTTTTTAAGTGTGAGTAATACTTGATTAGGGTTTACGGGCTTAATCAAGTAATCAGCAATTTGAGCACCTATGGCTTCTTCCATTACATTCTCCGCCTCGTTCTTTGTAATCATTACAACAGGTAAGTGTTGGTTTATCTCACGAATGGCACTTAGTGTTTCTAAGCCGGTCATACCGGGCATGCTTTCGTCTAATAAAACCACATCGACCGGGTTTTCTTTAATATGTTCTAATGCATCATAGCCATTCGATACTTTTTCGACCACATAGCCCTTGTTTTCAAGAAACATGATTTGTGATTTTAAAGATGCAATCTCGTCGTCTACCCAAAGTATTTGTACAGCCATAGTTTTCAAAAATAAAAGATGCGTTCCATTCAAAACGTTTATTCATCTTTTACATTGTGTTTTAACAAGAATTTCGGTTTTGGAGGTTAAAAATTATTTTTGAAAATGTTACCCTTTTAGGTAACTTTGTAATGTGTCTGTTTCTCGAGAGATAATTGTTTACTGCAACACGTTTTGGACATTTTATAATGCTCAGAATAAAACAGTGCAAAAGAAAATAGATTTCGTTATTGGCTTAGTGCAGGAGCTTGAAATAGTACCTGCTAAATTTTTAAAACATTTAAAAGGTACAGATGGATTGTATGAAATGCGGATAAAAGTGGGCTCGAATATCTTTCGCGTATTCTGTTTTTTTGACGAAGGGCGATTAGTGATTTTGCTCAATGCCTTTCAAAAGAAAACACAGAAGACACCTGAAAAAGAAATAGATAAAGCGATGAAATTAAAAGTAGCATATTATGAAAGCAAAGAATAAAATAACGAAGTGGAGTGATCATATTGATCAAAAATATGGAAAAAAAGATGCGCCGAAGAGGCAGGAATTTCAAGAAGAGTTTGAAGCATTTAAGATTGGTGTGTTATTACAAGAGGCGCGTAAGCGTAAGAATTTGACCCAAGAGCAATTGGCTAATAAAGTTGGAACGACCAAGAATTATATTTCAAGAATAGAAAATAACTCAAGTGATATTCGTCTTTCTACTCTAATAAGAATTATTAAGGAAGGCTTAGGGGGACAATTAAATTTAAAATTAGATATTTAAACTGTGCGAAAAATTATAAACGATCCCGTACACGGTTTTATAACCATAGATGACGAACTAATTTACGATATTGTATCGCATCCAAGTTTTCAACGACTAAGAAGAATTAAGCAAATGGCTCTCGCGTACTTGGTGTACCCTGGTGCTGTGCATACGCGCTTGCATCATGCCTTAGGTGCTTATCATTTAATGGGCATGGCTATAGATGAGTTACGTAATAAAGGTATTGAGATCAGCGCCGAAGAGGAACAGGCGGCTAAAATTGCTATTCTATTGCATGATATTGGCCATGGTCCTTTCTCGCATGCATTAGAAAATACACTGGCAGATATACATCATGAGGATATTTCCTTGATGATTATGGAACACCTCAACGAAGTTTTTGATAATAAATTGACTTTGGCACTGAAGATTTTTAAAGGGGATTATGAAAAGAAATTTTTACATCAATTAATTTCTAGTCAGTTAGATGTTGATCGCTTGGACTACTTGGCACGCGATAGTTTTTTTACAGGCGTAAGTGAGGGCATTGTGGGTTATGATCGTATTATAAAAATGTTTGATGTACACGATAATGAGTTGGTGGTTGAAGATAAAGGAATCCACTCCGTAGAAAAGTTTTTGATCGCACGCCGCCTCATGTATTGGCAAGTTTATTTGCACAAAACAGTTTTGAGTAGTGAGTTGCTGTTGGTCAATATTTTGCGCAGAGCAAAGTATCTAGCGCAGAACGATGAAGATCTATTTGCCACGCCGGCCTTGCAAGTATTTTTAAAAGAGAATTATAGCAGTAAAGATTTACGCGATAATTTCTTAGAAGCCTTTTTATTATTAGATGATAATGATATTGCTTCAGCTATTAAAGTGTGGGCTACTCATTCAGATAAAATACTAAAAGAGCTTTCTACTCGTTTATTGAATAGACATTTATATAAAGTGAAATTTTACAACCCCAAAGATCAAGTAGATGTGGATCAATTAAAGAGCGAAGTCCAAAAGAAATTTGATTTGAATGATGAAGAAATTGATTATTATTTCTTGCAGGATACAACCAATAACTTGCTTTATAGTCAACAAGCCGAGTCGATTAAAATTAAAAAGAAAGATGGCACGCTCATTGATATATCAGAAGTAGATAACCCGCTCATCAATTCTTCTATTACTGAGCAGGTTAAAAAATATTACATTTGCTACGCCCAATAAATTATACGAATGAAATTTAGTGCAACACAGGTGGCCGCTGTTATACAAGGCCAAATTGAAGGAGATGAAAAAGCCGTTGTTTATGACTTGGCTAAGATTGAGGAGGCTAAAAAAGGAACCCTATGTTTCTTAGCTAATCCTAAATACGAACAGCATTTGTATACAACAGAGGCATCTATTGTTATAATTAATAACGACTTGAAGCTTAAGCAAAAGGTCAATGCTACATTGATACGCGTGCCTGACGCTTATACGGCTTTTGCAACCTTATTGCAGACCTATGAGCAAATAATGAAAGTAAATAAATCGGGGATTAGTGATAAAGCAATAATAGCCGAAACAGCTAAGATTGGCCAAAATGTTTATATTGGTGCAGGTGCTGTCATTGATGAGCATGCAAGAATTGCAGATAATGTACAGATTTACCCAAATACTTACATTGGTGATCATGCTAAGGTAGGCAAGGGGAGTATACTTTACGCCAATGTAAGTATTTACCATAGATGTGAAGTGGGTGCTACTTGCATCCTGCATTCTGGTGTGGTGGTGGGTTGCGATGGTTTTGGTCATGCGCCACAGGCTGATGGAACATTCCAGAAAATACCTCAATTGGGTAATGTAGTGATAGAAGATTATGTGGAGCTAGGAGCCAATTGTACCATAGATAGAGCGACCATGGGTAGTACAATTATAGAACGAGGTGCTAAGTTGGACAATCTTATTCAATTGGGGCATAATGCGATTATTGGTGCTAATACGGTCATTGCTGCTCAAGCAGGCATAAGCGGTAGTACCAAGATTGGTAGTAATAATATGATTGGTGGTCAAGCGGGTATTGTAGGTCATATATACACAGCCAATGGAGTAAAAGTCAATGCGCAAAGTGGCGTGACAAAGAGTATTAAGAAAGAAAATAAATTGGTCACTGGCTCACCGGCTTATGATTATACAGCGAGCTTGCGTAGTCAATCGGTTGTTAGAAAATTGCCTGATTTAATGAGCAGAATTATAGATTTAGAGCAGAAATTGGAAGAATTAAAAAAAGCAACTTAAATTACATAGGAATTAGAAAAGGAATGTATCAAGAGAATCAACAAACCGTCAAAGGAAATGTAGAAATAAAGGGGGTAGGCTTGCACACGGGTGAAAAAGTGTATATGACCATTAAGCCTGCACAAGCCGGTAGCGGCATTCGATTTAAGCGTACAGACCTTGAAGGTCAGCCTGAGTTTAAAGCCGATGTGGATTATGTGGTCGACACTTCTAGAGGGACTACATTGGAGCACAATGGCGCACGTGTTGCGACGGTTGAGCATTTATTGGCCAGCTTTTATGGTTTAGGTCTTGATAATGCTTTGGTAGAAATAGACGGCGGCGAGGTACCTATCTTAGATGGTAGTGCGTTCCAGTTTATGGAGGCTATTGAAAAAGTAGGCTTAGAAGAATTGGATGCGAAGCGTGTCTTTATTTCTATAGGAGAGAACATTGAGCTAATTGATGAAGAGAAGGGTGCTGAGATTGTGGCTACGCCAGCCGCTGACTTACGTATCACGACCATGATTGATTTTAACTCACATGTGTTGGGTACGCAAAATGCGTTCTTGAAAAACATTAAAGATTTTAAGAAAGAAATTTCACCTTGTCGTACTTTTTGTTTCTTGCATGAGATTGAACAATTGCATGCTAATAATTTAATTAAAGGAGGCGATATTGATAATGCTATTGTGGTTGTAGATCGCGTATTAGCGCAAGATGAGCTAAACCGCATTGCTACGATCTTCAATAAAAAAGATATTAAAGTAGAAGAAACTGGCATTTTAAATAATATAAAATTGCACTTCCCGAATGAGCCAGCACGTCATAAGTTATTAGATGTATTGGGTGATTTGTCGCTTACGGGTTATCCGATTAAGGCCAATATTATTGCTTACCGTCCAGGGCATAAAACGAATGTTGAGTTCGCTAAGATTATAAAAAAATACATTCGTAAGAATAAAAAAATGTTGGGTGTGCCGGTTTATGATCCTACACAACCACCGATTTTTGATGTCAATTATATTGCTAAATTATTACCACACCGTTACCCATTTTTATTAGTCGATAAAATTATTGAGCTGAGCGATGAGCATGTGGTGGGTGTAAAAAATATTACGTTTAACGAGCCAGAATTTACGGGGCACTTTCCTGATAATCCGATCTTCCCAGGAGTATTGCAGTTAGAAGCGATGGCGCAATGTGGTGGCGTTATGGCGTTGAACTCACAAGGTGGTCCAGAGAAAAAATTTGATACTTACTTTTTAAAAATTGATAACGCTAAGTTTAAGCGCATGGTTGTTCCGGGCGATACCTTGATTATGAAGTTAGAGCTCAAAGGGCCAATACGTCGCGGTATCTGTGAGATGCGTGGGTCGGCTTATGTAGCAGGGCAGCTCGTGTGCGAAGCAGATTTAATGGCGCAGATCGTTCCTAGAAAGGAAGAGGAGTAGTATGAAACTATCGCTGCAAGACATAAGCAAGCAATACGATAAGCGTTGGATATTTAAGGGCATCAGTGCCGAGTTTCAATTAAATGATCAAGTCGTATTCTTGGGCGACAATGGCTCGGGTAAATCTACATTATTACAAATATGCTCAGGCTATTTATCGCCGCATGATGGTAGCATTACTTTTACTTTAAATGATAACGTATTAAAGAAAGAGGAGGTCTTTCAATCCATTGCAATTAGTGCTCCTTATGTTGAGTTGATTGAGGAAATGACATTGAGTGAGTTTTTTAAGTTTCATTTTTCTTTTAAAAAATCATTAATATCCATTCCTGAAATCATAGAATATATAGGATTAGCGGGTAATGAAGATATGCTCATAGAAAACTATAGCAGCGGCATGAAGCAACGCGTTTCATTGGCGCAAGCTTTCTTCTCGGATACGCCTATTCTTTTGTTAGACGAGCCTTGTTCTAATCTCGATGAAAAAGGCTTTGAATTATACGCGCGCTTATTAGATCAGTACACGAACAACAGAATAGTTATTGTAGCAAGTAATGATGCCAAGGAATATGCTTCTTGTAATAAGAAGGTACGCTTGTTGGATTATAAGTAGTTGCTTTTCTTGTTGCCAACCTATTCTTATTCAAAAATAATGTTTCTTTCAAGATTGGTCTTGTATCTGTTCTTCGGAGCGTATGCTCTTTTAGCTGTTGACTGAAAATACTCGAGTTGGTACTCAAGCATTTTTTCAAAAGGTAATAGGAAGTCCTTGGTATTGCATTGTTCTAACTCGCCTGCCTTCAATAAGTTTAGAACGGTATAGACCGACTCAATGGTACTCAAACAAAGCGGTGCTGGTTGTTGTTTCACGATGAATTTTGAAACTATTTTATTATCAAAACTTACTCTTTTTAGTTGTTGCAAGTTCGTGCTTAGTTTAAGCATTTTGCGCGCGCAAGGCCAGGTGCCATCGAGTATGAAGATGTGTGGCGTCTTGCCCAGAAATGAATTTATTTCCGCAGGCTGGCTTATGGATAGGTTGAAATTTTCTTTTCCTGGATAGAGTAGAAAACATGAACTGCTTTCTTGCGTCAGTATTTCATTGACACGTTGGTTATGGGTAAAATCTACACCCACAATAATCTCCGCATTGTTAAGTTGAAGCCGGGTCATATGTCCTGTGCCGTTTTTTTCTTTACGGTACTCTTTGGGGTGCATAAGAATAATGAAGCGCGTCTTCGTATGCAGCGCACGAATGTGCTTACAGATACATGTGCTGGTCGGTCGCATGCATTGGTAACATTTAATTCTTGGCTGTTGTACTTCTGTTGGCAAGGGTGTCTTTATTGTTTATGCTTTTTTTGATAGGCTTCATCTTCCACCATATCCATATAGATATCCTCGACATGCTCTCGCGCCCATTTATACTTTCGTAGAAACTTTAGGCTATGTTTCATGTTCGGGTTGTGCTTAAAGCAGAGAATGTTCACCTCCTTGTACAGGTATTCCCAGCCATGATGTTCTACTAGGCTTTCTAATATTACTTTAAGTTTTATGCCATGCAAGGGATGATCAAGCTCTG
>CALIIL010000060.1 GCA_938017685.1 uncultured Chitinophagaceae bacterium | reverse complement strand
AGAACTTACGCAAAATATGATAACATTACAAGGCAACTTTGACCCTAGTAAACTATTAGGTACGCCCGAGAGTATTGTAAAAGAGGTAAAAGAAATGATAGCAGCATTTGGAATAAATAAATATATTGCCAACTTAGGACATGGCATGATGCCAAATATACCTGTTGATCATGTCAAGCTTTTTGTAGAAACTATACAGAATTATAATGTCTAAATTCATAAGAAATAATAAAAAGGAGATTTTTGTCAAGCATATTCTAGATATGCAGCAGCAAATAATTGTTACTGTAGAAGAAATAGAAAGTGGCGAAAAATTCATTAAAGACAATTGGGTCCGAGAAGAAGGCGGTGGAGGTCTGACCTGCATATTAAACAACGGAAAGGTATTTGAAAAAGCGGGTGTAAATACTTCGCAAGTACACGGGAAATTAAATGAAAGTATGCAAGCATATTTTAAGACAGAGTATCAAGATTTTTTTGCATGTGGTTTGTCTTTAGTGATGCATCCATTAAGTCCAATGGTTCCAACTGTGCATGCTAACTATCGCTATTTTGAATTATATGATGAACAAGGAAAAGTTGTGAGCCAATGGTTTGGAGGTGGGTCTGACTTGACACCCCATTATTTATTTGAGGAGGATGCAGCTCATTTTCATCAAGTTCAAAAAGACATTTGTGATTCCTTTGATACGGACTTTTACCCAAAATATAAAAAAGCCTGTGATCAATATTTTTATAACCATCATAGAAAAGAAGCGCGCGGTATTGGGGGGATATTTTTTGATTACTTAAAACCAACTAGCCAGGTTTCAAGTAGTTTTTTGTTAGAATTTGTTACTGCGCTTTCGAGCAGTTTTACAGCATCTTATCTTCCTATTGTTCTCAAAAGAAAAAACCTACACTATAATGAGGAGCAAAAGAAGTGGCAAGAAATTAGAAGAGGGCGGTATGTCGAGTTTAATCTCATTCATGATAAAGGAACTTTATTTGGGTTGAAAACAAATGGTAGGATTGAGTCAATTTTTATGAGCTTGCCCAAAACTGTTCGATGGGAATACGACCATAAGCCAGAACCTAATAGTGAAGAAGATAAACTTGTTCAAGTGTTAAAAACACCCAAAGATTGGATATAATGAAAGGAAATATGATTACAAGACCAAGAATATTAAGAAAAAATAGTGCTTTAAGATCATTGGTAGCAGAAACTCGCTTACATCCATCAGACTTTATTGCCCCTGTTTTTATTATAGAAGGCAGTGGTATAAAAGAACCTATCGCTTCATTGCCAGACTACTTCAGATATAGTTTAGACAAAGCTCTTAAAGAGATAAAAGAATTATATTCTTTAGGAATACGAGCAGTTTTATTATTTGCAAAATGTCCCGAGCATTTAAAGGATAATGAAGGAAAAGAAGCACTGAATCCTAATGGTCTAATGCAACAAGCTATTCGTGGTATTAAAAAATCTTTACCTGAAATGATTGTGATGACTGATGTGGCAATGGACCCCTATTCATCCTACGGTCATGATGGAATTGTACAGAATAATGAGATTGTCAATGACGAAAGTGTGAGTGTGTTGTCTCAAATGGCAGTAAGTCATGCAAAAGCAGGTGCCGATGTTGTGGCACCCAGTGATATGATGGATGGACGTATTGAAGCTATTCGCTTGGCCTTGGAACAAGCAAAGTTTCATACAACCGCAATTCTTAGTTATAGTGCTAAGTATGCCTCATGCTTTTACGGACCGTTTAGAGATGCGCTTGACTCTGCACCAGGTTTTGGGGACAAAAAAACATATCAGATGAATCCTGCCAATCGAATGTCAGCTTTAAAAGAGATAGAATTAGATATAAAAGAAGGAGCAGATATAGTGATGGTAAAACCAGCATTATCCTATTTAGATATTATCAGAGAAGTAAAAATGATAAGTCGCCAGCCTGTAGCGGCCTATCATGTAAGTGGAGAATATGCAATGATAAAAGCAGCAGCAGAAAAAGGCTGGTTAAATGAAGAAGAGGCAATGTTTGAAACAACCTTATCTGTAAAACGAGCCGGGGCAGATTTAATTGCAACTTATTACGCCAAAGAATTAGCTAAAAAAATAAATCAAAATAATGCATACGATTCGTAGTAAAAATAACTTTGAGCTTGCACAGCAATATATACCAGGAGGGGTAAATTCTCCTGTACGTGCTTTTAAAAGTGTAGGTGGTCACCCGGTTTTTATGAAAAAAGCCAAAGGTGCTTACTTGTACGATGTAGATGATAATGCTTATATCGATTGTGTTAACTCATGGGGGCCTATGATTTTAGGTCACAACCATCCTGAAGTCATAAGAGCTATTGAGCTGCAACTAAAAGAAGCAATTTCCTTTGGGGCACCTACCGAAGTAGAAACAGCCTTGGCTAAACTAGTGCTAGAAATGGTGCCTAATATGGATTTGGTTCGTTTTGTTAGTAGTGGTACTGAGGCATGTATGACTGCTATTAGATTAGCCAGAGGCTATACTGGAAAGAATAAGTTTATTAAATTTGAAGGATGCTATCATGGACATGCTGATATGTTTTTAAATAAAGCAGGCAGTGGGCTAGCGACATTAGGAATTCAGAAAGTACCTGGGGTTACTAATGCTAATATTCATGATACTATTGTAGCACCCTTTAATGATTTAGATGTATTAGAGCAACTTATGAAAGAGTGTTCTGACGATTTAGCGGCTATTATTATTGAGCCAGTAGCGGGTAATATGGGTTGTATCCCACCACAAGAAGGTTATTTAGAAGCAATAAGAATTTTGTGTGACAAGTATAACTGTTTATTGATTTTTGATGAAGTAATGACTGGCTTTAGATTGGCAAAAGGAGGTGCCCAAGAAATGTATAATGTTGTTGCTGATATTGTTACCTACGGAAAGGTAATAGGCGGAGGAATGCCAGTAGGAGCTTTTGCAGCACGAAAAGAAATTATGCAAGAAATTGCTCCATTAGGTCAAGTATATCAGGCCGGAACACTTAGTGGTAATCCATTAAGTATGCGTGCAGGTTTAGCGACCTTAAGTCATCTTAATAAACATGATGAAGTCTATATAGAATTAGATAATGTAGCTAAAGAGTTGTCTAATGGCTTGCGAGAAATATTTACGAAAAAAAATATTCCGAACACAGTTAATCAATTAGGTAGCATGATGAGTGTGCACTTTACAAATGAGAAAATTGTAAACTATCAAAACGCTAGTAATTCGGATATTAATTTATTTTCAAAATATTTTCATTTTATGTTAAAATACGGTGTCTATTTACCGCCTTCGGCTTTTGAAACTTGGTTTATATGCAAGGATATAAAGGCTAATGAAATAGATAAAATTTTAGAAATAAGCAAAAAATTTGAAATGTAGAATGAATAAAAAAGTAGTAGTATTAATGAATTTGGGCTCGCCTAATTCAACAAGTGTAAAAGATTTAAGAACTTATCTCAATGAATTTCTAATGGATGGGCGAGTCATAGATATTCCCACATTTTGGCGTAGTGTCCTAGTCAAAGGGATTATTGTTCCATTACGCGCACCGCAAAGCGCTAAGAAATACAGAACAATATGGACAAAAGATGGTTCTCCTTTGGTACATACAACAAATAAATTAGCAGAGTTAGTAAATGAAAATATGCAATTGCCAACCTACGTATGTATGCGATATGCCAATCCTACACCGGACTATATTCTTAATAAGATAATACAAGAAAATCCTAATGTAGAAGAAATTGTAGCTGTTCCGCTCTATCCACACTATGCTATGAGTAGTTATGAAAGTGCGGTAGAACATTTCAAAGAAGCCTTTAAAAAAGTTAAACGACCTCATTGTAAACTTTCAGTAGTAGCTCCATTTTATAATGATGATCGATATGTTGAAACTCTAAGTAATAGCATTTCGAACTATTTGCAAAACGACTATGATCATATCCTTTTTAGCTACCATGGTATTCCTGAAAGACATGTACGTAAGACGGATCCAACCTTAGAACATTGCACAAAGTGTGAGAACTGTTGTGAAGTACCTTCCGAGGCGCATAAGTTTTGCTATCAACATCAAGTTAAAGAGACCACTAGATTGGTTGCCAATAGACTAAAATTGCCCAACGGTAAATATAGCAATTCGTTTCAATCAAGATTAGGTAGAGATAAATGGCTAAGCCCAGCAACAGCAGAACAGTTTGAAAAATTTCCAGGTCTCGGAATTAAGAATTTAGTTGTTGTTTGTCCAGCTTTTGTAAGCGATTGTCTTGAAACTTTGGAAGAGATTATGGAGGAAGGTCAGGAGGATTTCTTGAAAGCAGGAGGTGAAAAGTTTACATATATTCCTTGTTTAAACACACAGCCCCAATGGGTAAAGACGCTAAGTCAGCTAATTAATGAGGTATGAATGTTCTGTATATTAAAGCACTCCATATTATTTTTGTAGTTACTTGGTTCAGTGCACTCTTTTACCTTGGTAGATTGTTGGTTTATTTAAGTGAAACTTATAGTAAGTTAGAACCGGAAAAAACAATACTGCATAAAGAGCTCAGTCTGATGTCGATAAGATTGCTCTTTGGAATATCTTGGCCCTCCGCCGTCCTTACATTCATATTCGGTTTTGCATTATTGTATAAGTTATTTGGAATAAATATACCTAGTTGGTTATGGGTAAAATTGTGTTTAGTACTTTGTCTTTTATTGTATCAAATATTATTACACCGAATGGTTTTATTGCAAAAAAAACAGCAAGCTAAATGGAGTAGTTTTAAATATAGATTATGGAATGAGGTGGCAACTATTTTTTTAATTTCAATTGTTATGTTAGTAATAGTTAAGGAAGAGATAAGTATGCTTTATGGCATCTTAGGAATAGTTGGTTTTAGTACGGTCCTTTTTTTAGCCATTCGATTGTATAAAAAGATTAGACATAAATAAAAAAAATCACTTGGGCATTTACAGTCGTGCATTGAACGGATAGAGAAAAATACTAATTAAAAGCATTACCTTTGACCTCATTAAAAGTAGAAAAAATGTCAGTTGGAAAATTTTATACAATAGAAGATAATAAGATTTTATTAAATAAAACTAAAGAATCAGCTAAAAGAGAATTAGCAATAATCACTGACGAAACAAAAGATGCAATTCTTGAAACGCTCATTCAGAAATTTGAAGAAATTCAAAAAGAATGGGCTGAGTTTAAAGCGCAGTTTGATGAAGAAAAAGAAGTAACAAAATTGGCTGGTAAACTTTCCAGAAAAAAAAGTTTTTTCTCAGAAGCAAAAGCTATTGGAGATTATGAGCCCATTTTCAAGGAGATAAAAGAAGTAGAACAAAAAATTGAAGCCCGTGTAACAGATGTAATTAATCAAAAACAAGCCTTTATTGTTCAAATTGAAAACTTAACGAAAGAAGCACCCAAAACGCATCAAGCTTGGCAAGAGGCTACGAGCCAAATGAGTGCGTTTAAAAAAGCATTCCTTTCATTGCCACAAGTACCTCACCCAGATGATGCACCGGCTAAAGAAAAAATTGAAGCAGCAGTCGTTCATTTCTTAGATGTAAAAGAAAAATTTTACGATGGATTTAAAATTGAGTTGGCCGCTAACTTAGATCGTAAAATGCAATTGTGTGAGCGTGCCGAAGGGATAAAAGATAGCGACGATTGGCGCAAAACATCTGATACCTATGCTCAATTATTAGAGTTATGGAAAGCAGTAGGTCCTGTACCAAGACATAAGAGCGATGAGTTATGGATGCGCTTTAATAATGCCAAAGATCATTTCTATACCAGAAAGCAAGCTTTTTATGGTGAGCTTATTGGCAATCTTGAAGAGAATTTAAAAGCAAAAGAAGAAATTATTACTCAAGTAGAAGCCCTAAAAGACAGCACCGAATGGAAGAAAACCACTGAAAAAATGAATGGTTTTATGGACACTTGGAAAAAAATCGGCGGCGTGGGCAAGGAAATAAACGATGAAGTGTGGAAACGATTTAATGTAGCACGTGATGTTTTTTTTACAAACAAGAAAAACTTTTTTGCTGCACGAAAACTAGAATTAGAAAATAATCTATTAAAGAAAAAAGCCATTGCCAAACGTGCCGAAGAGCTTAAAGAGAGCAACGATTTCGAACAAGCTTCTGAAGAATATCAGGAGTTAATGAAAGATTGGAAAGCTACAGGTTATGCTGGTAAGAAGGAAGGCGACGAGCAATGGGAGTTATTTGTTGCGGCTAAGAAACATTTTTTTGCACGCAAGGATGAGTGGCGTGATGGTCGCAGAGAAGAACTGCTAGAAGAAATCAATGATAAGATTGGACGTGATATTGGTTTTATGAACAAGATCAAAAAAGAGCTCGCTCAAGAACAAGATGTTGTAACGGAGTTTACCAATAAGATTAAAGAAGCATCGCTAAGCCCAAGTTCATTTGAAAAGAAAGAGCGCTATGAACAAACCATTGAGGAGGCAAAGCAAAATATAGAAAAGCTACAAAAGAAAATAGACGATGTACAGGCCAAAGTAGACGTAAACAAAAAAGAACGTGGTCGCCTTTACTATTGGCAAAAGAAAAAGGAAGAAGAAGAAATGGCTGCTAATCCGGAATTAGCCGCACAAAAAGCCAAGGAAAGAGAAGAGAAGGCTAAGGCAAGAAAAGAGAGTAGAACCAAAAAAGATTTTAAACCTAGAGATAATAAAGGTCCACAGAAAACGATGTTGGGCGAAGCCTTAAAAGGTTTGAACTTAAACTTAGAAGACTAAACATTTAGAAAGAAAACTATGAAAGAATCAATTTTTGATCAAATTGAAAGACTAGAGCATGAACAAGTCGTTTTATGCAACGACAAGCACACTGGCCTCAAGGCTATTATTGCTATACACGATACAACATTAGGTCCGGCTTTGGGTGGGACGCGTATGTGGAATTACAGTTCGCATGAAGATGCGATTACGGATGCCTTGCGTTTATCACGTGGCATGACATATAAAGCGGCTATTTCGGGCTTGAACTTAGGTGGTGGTAAAGCTGTAATTATAGGAGATCCTAGTACGAAGAGTGAGGAGTTGTGGCGTCGCTATGGCAAGTTTGTCAATTCTTTAAATGGAAAATATATTACTGCTGAGGATGTAAATACAAGTACCAAGGATATGGAATATATCCATATGGAAACAAAGCATGTAACGGGTATTCCTCATTATATGGGAGGTAGTGGTGATCCTTCTCCATTTACGGCTTATGGAACATTTTGTGGGATTAAAGCTTGTGCCAACAAACGTTGGGGCAGTGATGATTTAACGGGTAAGAAAATTATGGTTCAAGGTGTAGGACATGTTGGACAATATTTGGTAGATCATTTATGCAAAGCTGGTGCTGAAGTATTTATATGTGATATTAATGATACGAAATTAAAAGAAACAAAAGTTGCTAATAAAGTAACAGTGGTTACACCAGAGGAAATGTTTAAGACAGCCGTTGATATCTATGCGCCATGTGCGATGGGTGAAACAATAAATGATGAAACAATACCGCAACTAACTTGTGAGATTATTGCGGGTGCGGCCAATAATCAATTGAAAGTGGAGAAAACTCATGGAGAAGCTATTAAGGAAAAAGGTATTTTGTATGCACCTGATTTTTTAATTAATGCCGGTGGTTTAATGAATGTAGGAGCAGAAGCTTACAATGTCTATAATAAAGACAAAGTAACAGCTGATGTTGAAGGCATCTACGATCGATTACATATGATATTTAATAAAGCAGAGGCTGAAGGGATGACCAATCAGGCAGCGGCTATTAAAATGGCTGAAGAGCGTATCGCAGCTGTTGGAAAGATTAACGCAGTACTTTAATAAGTCTAAACATTTATACAAAAAAGCCACTTGGGATTTCCACGTGGCTTTTTTATTTATTCTATTAGCGAAATGTATTATTGCCCTGCGTCGTTTGAGCTAACAACCATAACACCTAATATATCTTTATCAAAAAGGTAAAGTCCAGATTTCTCATCTCCAATTAATTCCAACTTATCCAACAAGGTCCTTGCTAGCGCTTCTTCTTCAATTTGCTCAGCTACATACCATTGTAGGAAATTGTGTGTAGTATAATCCTTTTCATTAAGAGATAGTTCTACAAGATTATTAATACTTTGTGATACCATGATTTCATGCTCTAATAAAGATTTAAAAGCATGATTTATTGACGGGTACGTTTGCATAGGAGCTTCCAAGTTAGGAATGCTGGCAAAGCCACCTCGATCATTAATAAAGTGAATTAGTTTCAACATATGTTGTCTCTCCTCATCACTTTGGCGGTAAAAGAATGATGTAACATTATCAATGCCTGGCTGTATTTCCGCCCAGCTTGCCATGGCCAAATAAACTTGTGATGATTGAGCTTCTACTTTTACTTGCTCATTGAGAGCGTCTTTCATTTTTTGTGATAACATAATTATTGATTTTAATACAAAGGTATTACATAGTTGTGTTCAAGAATATATAAAGTTCTTATTTACAATATTCCTTTAGGTACAATTTTGCGCGTCCAAGATTTTATTCTCTTTATATTTTTTACTTCGCTATCCGGGTTATAGTTATTGGTTGTTTCCCACGAGTTGTCGCTTTCAAATTCTTCATTCATTCCTTGAAGCACTTTGCATGCAATTTTTTTTGAAGGAATAATTACGATACATTCTGTATTGAGGTTAGCGCTGCGAGGATCTAAATTAAAAGTGCCTATCACTGTTGTTGCTGAATCTATAACCATAGATTTAGCATGCAATCCAAAGATGGGTGTAAAGTCCATTTCTTTTTGCAGTGCGCTAGTCATGATTTTTTTACGAATAAGTGCGTCGGGTTTGTATTCAAATATGCGCGCTCCTGTTGCTAGTAGTTTCTCACGGTCACGTTGGTAGCCGCTAAAGGCTTCTACATTATCAGTTGATGCTAAACTATTGGTAAGTATTCTAATCTTTACTCCTCTGTCCGTAGCTTGTTTAAATAATACTCTGCTTTGCTCGCTTGTAATTAAATAGGGTGATTGGATTTCAATACTATGTTTTGCGTTTTTGACTAACTTAATTAATGCATCTGTTGTATTGCCGCCGCCGCCAAGACCTTTGGTCGTTTTGTTTTTGCCCGGAATATCCGATACAAAGCTTAAACTGTCTAACCATACTAACTCACCGCTCTGTTGTATTTCTTTAAATGCTTGCGGCAGTTGGGTGATTTTTTCTCGTACTTGCGGCCAGAAATTATTTGGATTGCAAGCGTATAAGTGCAGGTTGTCAAATCGACTTGTGTCTGTAGGAATTAATTCTTTGGATGAAACTAATTGCTCAACAGCTACACTTAAGTTGCTTTCCCAGAACTGGTTAAATGACTGCGTGATTTGTGGAGCTATTTTTCCTAATAGAAATACATCTCTATCGCGGAAATTATATTCGTGGTCATAATCAAAATATTCATCGGCAATGTTGCGACCACCCGTAATCACTATTTTATTATCTACAATAAATGTTTTGTTGTGCATGCGCTGATTAGCACCTCTAAAATTTGTTGCAAAGCTTTTTATTTTTTGAAAAATATTCTTGCCAAGGTTTACACCTGGGTTGTAAATTTTTAGTTCAATATTCGGGTGGGAGGCAAGCGTTAATATATCTTCGATACGCGCATCAACGAGAATGTCATCTATGAGAAGGCGCACTTTTACACCTCGGTCAGCGGCGCGTACAATATAGTCGCAAGCAATTAATCCAACATTGTCCGTTGAGAATATGAAGTATTGGATATCTATTGTTTTCTCAGCATATTCGCTCAGCCAAGCACGGCTGGTCATAGCGGTATTGCCGTCTTCTAATACAAATACAGCCGTCTTATCTTTTATAGAATCTGCAAGAGTTTTTAATTCATCAGACAAGGTGACTGAATCATTTCTATGAATGTTTTCACAAAAGTTTTCTGATTGAATTGGAATTTTATTTTCATCACTAGAACAAGCTATTAAGAATAGCAAGATGATGAGAATAGGGGCGTGTCGTTTTAACTTAATCAAGACCTTCTTCAATTATTTTTGTAGGAAGTATCATTTTGGCCAATTGAATTTGTTGGGGATCCAGCACGGCAAATTTCCAATCCGTGTTTCCGTTTTTTGAAATCGCTGCCACTTTTTTATAGGACATTACATTAAAGAAAGAAGTTGCTTCATTGTATGTAACATTGTCCTTGCCGAACTGTGCTTTTAGAGCTATTAGTATGGTTTCATTATCTGGAGCGCCATCTTTCTCGTCATAGTCAGGCATTTTATCCCAATGGTACTTGATATTCATTTTCATGGAGTACTTCAGTATGGCATAGTGGTTTCCATCTATTTTTTGTATCTGACCTAAGTCAGTCACTTTTGGTGCGAACATTTCATAAGACACACTCGGGTCATTCATTGTTTTGTTCATCATAGTAACAAGTTTATCTTTTGGAATGAGGTTAAATATTTTTTCGGGCATAAACTTTGTGCAAGTATTAAAATCTTTGTCCATAATAAAGCCAATATATTGATCAAAGTCATCGCGCAAATTGGTTTCTGGACTCATGACATTAAACGAAGTAAGCGTGATGGCTATAATGCTAAAGAATAAAACGGAGTGTTTCATAAATATCTATAATAATTTAAAGTTAGGGTAATTTATTTAAGAGATATTCCTGCTAACAACTTTTTAGTAGGCGTCTTTTAACTTCTGAGTATGTGTTAAGTCCAAAAGGAAACAAGATATTAATACATGAAAGATCAACTCCACAAGGAGGCATTTGAACCTTAAAATCAAAGATTATGAAAAGCAAAATTTTACTAGTTACAGCCCTTTTACTAACGACCTTATATACTACCCATGCACGTACGCCGCGTCTTAGTAAGAAAGGGTTTACCTATGAAGCTTTGAAGCTTCCGATGCAAAAATTGCCGAGTAATAGAACCTTTACGGTTGCAGTAGAAACAGCAGCTGAGTATGGACCCATTGCGATACAGCGTAGTGACGAAATAAATATTCCTGGTTGGACAAAGACAGTTGATCAGTCTGAGTATATGGTAGATGTGCTCTTGCATAACGTTGCTTTTGATATGCCAAGAATAGTGGAGCGTTGTGAGTATATAAAGGATACTGCTGATGTTATTATTGATACCATCTATTTTTACAGAAATATATATCGTGGTGTTGCTAGTGGCCATTTAGAAGTATTGAATGCTCAAAATGAGATAGTGTTCTCAACGGTAATTCCTGATGCTGCACGACAGTTCGAAGGGAAAGAGTTTAGAAGAAGAAAAGCTGCTAAGCGCTATACATTTAGAGAAGGGATGGCCGCGCAGCGTGATATGATGATCGATTTTTATAGCGAGCTAAGCGCTAAGACCAATGCCATGTTAGATCATCAGTTTGGTATTTATCCCATTAAAAAAAGAGAAGCATTGCTAATTGTGCGTAATAAAAAACATAAAGAGTACAGCAGAATGCAATTGCTTTGGAACCAATTTAATAATATCTCTGATCAAGTAAACCTTGATATTGAATTGCAGGATATTGAGAGAGACTTGCAACATAGTATAACTTACCTCAAAAATATTGAGCAGAAATATACTGGTCGTTCTAAAGCAGATTGCAAGATGAGATACATCGCTCAATACAACTTAAGTACAATATACTTAATGTTAGAATTGCCAGAACAAGCCATGGAGCATGCACATAAACTTAGAAGTAATGGTTTCAATAAAAATGCTGCGAATAGCTTAATTGTAAAAGCTAAGTTCATGAAAAGATTAAGTCGCATACATTCATAACCTATATATTTTTTAGATTTAAATAAACACAGCCGGCTTAGCCGGCTGTGTTGTTCAAATTTAGATTTTATGTAAATGCTGTTTTAATAAACGTATTAAAATATTACAATTATTCCCACTCAATAGTGGCTGGAGGTTTTGAACTAATGTCATAAACCACACGATTAATACCTTGTACTTTATTAATAATATCATTAGATATTTTAGCTAAGAATTTATGTGGTAAGTGTGCCCAATCGGCTGTCATGCCATCAACACTTGTAACGGCGCGTAAAGCTAGTGTAAATTCATACGTTCTTTCATCACCCATAACACCAACACTTTGCACAGGGAGCAACATAGCACCTGCTTGCCACACTTCATGGTATAGGTTGTGGTCTTTTAATCCTTGAATAAAAATATCATCAGCTTCTTGAAGCATATGTACTTTTTCTTTACTCATTTCTCCGAGGATTCTTATCCCTAATCCTGGTCCTGGGAAAGGATGACGCTGCACAAAGCTTGGGTCTAATCCTAGCTCATTTCCAATACGGCGTACCTCATCTTTAAATAAGTAACGAAGTGGTTCTACCAGTTGTAAGTTCATTTTCTCAGGCAAGCCTCCTACGTTGTGATGAGACTTAATAGTAACAGATGGCCCATTAACCGATACGCTTTCTATCACATCCGGGTAGATTGTTCCTTGACCTAAGAAAGCCGCATCTTCTATTTTATTAGCTTCTTCTTGAAAAATGTCAATGAATAAGTTACCAATAATTTTTCGTTTTTCTTCTGGGTCGCTTTTGCCATTAAGTCCAGCGTAAAAACGTTCTGAAGCATTTACTCCAATAATATTTAGTCCAAGCACTTCGTATGCTTTAAGTACTTGTGTAAATTCATTTTTGCGCAACAAGCCATTGTCTACAAATACACAAGTAAGGTTCTTGCCAATGGCTCGGTGTACAAGTGTTGCAGCAACTGTGCTATCTACTCCGCCACTCAAGGCCATAATTACTTTCTTGTCGCCCACTTGCTTTTTAATGCTTTCAATACTTTCCTCAACATAAGCTGCTGGTGTCCAATCTTGTTGGCACTTGCATATGCTTACTACAAAGTTTTTTAATATGTCTAAGCCTTTTTCGCTGTGCGTTACTTCAGGGTGAAACTGTAAGCCAAACCACGGGTGTGGTCTTTCTAAAACTTCAAAGGCAGCTACAGGAATACTTTCTGTGCGAGCAATTACTTGGGCATTGTCTGGCAATGCAACAATGGTATCAGCATGACTCATCCATACAGTTGAAGCAGGGATGTTCTGTAATAATACATTGTCACTATCTAATTCGGTCAATTGCGCACGACCATATTCTCTTGTAGTAGATTTACCTACGGTACCACCAAGCATTTTAGTGCTTAATTGAGCGCCATAACAAATACCAAGAACCGGCACCTTATTATTGATTTCTTCAATGTTAACCATCGGTGGGTCTTCCTGATTAACTGAGCAAGGGCTTCCGGAGAGGATTACACCTTTTAAATGCTCGTCATACTCTATAGTCGTTGAGTATGGGAGTATCTCACAGTAAGTGTTGAGCTCACGAATTTTTCGCGCTATAAGTTGCGTGTATTGTGAGCCAAAATCTAATATTATTATTCTTTCGTTCATATTGTATTATGCCTGTGCTGTTGGTCCGCCAAATTGCATGGGCAGCCCTTGTGGTTCTGAATCTTTAATTGGCCCGTTGGCTTGTTCAAATTTTTGAACATTATCAGCCAATGCTTTCATTAAACGCTTAGCATGCTGTGGTGTTAGAACAATACGGGATTTTACTTTTGCTTTTGGTAGTCCGGGCATTACGTTAATAAAGTCTACAATAAACTCAGAGTTGGAGTGAGTTATAATAGCTAAGTTGCTATAAGTACCATCAGCCATTTCTTCGGAAAGTTCTATATTTAGCTGGTTTGGGTCTTGTGGTTTTTGTTCGTCTGCCATAAAAATCTGATTTTGGCAAATGTAAGAATTGTTTTTACATATATATTAAAAAGGTAAATTGGAGTTTATTTCTTAAATTTGATTTGAAATGAACCGTTTTAGACATTTAATAGAGTTTCCTTTGTTTGGAGTTTGCACTGCTTTAGGTGAGCGATTGAACATTTCTATTTCTAAAATACGTATGTGGTTTATCTACATTTCATTTTTTACCTTTGGGTCGCCAGTTATAGTTTATTTCATATTAGCATTTTGGAGAAATATGAAGCGCTACATACTTATTGCGCGTCGTAACCCTTTGAGAGGTTAATTTTTCTTTGAAGCATCCCAATATACATGGAATTGTAAAATTTATTATTTTTCAATCTGTTTCTAAGTTTTTTTAACTGATTTTCTTATATTTGGTAGATAATATTATTAAATTATGATAAAAAAAATTACTTTATTCTTAATGTGCGCAATTGGTATTACATCCATTGTAAATGCACAAAGTGTGCGTAGATCAACACTACGTGTAGATGCTCCTGCAGCTCTTGCAGGTGATAAAATTATTGAAGAAATTGATGATCAAGGTACAGCTCCATGGGGTACGGCTATTGACTCAATATGGGAAAATATGCCAGTAAAATATGATCCTGCTAACTTGAATGGATGTGCTACAGCTGGTTTTCCGGCAAACTTTTTTGCAGGAAGCTTCGCTTTAATATATAGAGGTGACTGTGAGTTTGGTTCCAAAGCTTTAGCTGCTCAAAATGCCGGTGCTGAAGGTGTTATTTTAGTAAATAACCTTTTGGGAGTTGTAGGAATGGGTGCAGGTGCTGATGGTGGTAACGTAACTATTCCTGTTGTTATGGTAACAAATGAAGCGGGTGGTGCGATGTTAAATCAATTGGCATTATCTAATCCAGTTACTGTTTCTTTAACAGGATGGCGCTTTGATTCTCAAGTTAACCCCATTGATGTTGGTATTAAGAATGATGGTGTAATCTTTCCACAAGGTAGAGCAATGCCTGCAAAGCAGTTAGTTTCTACTGTAAATTTTGATGAAAACTTTAGATTATATGCAGGTGGTAGATTTTATAACTTTAGTACACAAGATTTTGATACATTATCAATCAAAGGTCGTTTAACAACTCCATCAGGTGTTGATTCTAATGCCATTAACTTCTTTTATAATGCTCCTGGTGTTACAACTACAGATTCTATTATCGGGCCTGTTATTGACTCTTTAAATGGAGATATTGCTGGTTTTGATTTAAATGATGCTCCAGTAGGAGAGTATACGATGTACAACGAATTGTTTGCAATGCCTTCGGTGTATTCTGAAACAGGTTTGAATGTTGAAAATAACTCATTCGAATACAATTTTGCAGTTACAGACTCAGTATACTCCAAATGTGAGTATGATGTAGCTTTAGGACAGCCTAAGATTAATAGCTATATAGCTTTAACAGCTAGTGAATACGAGTGGGGTCCTTTATTATATATTAGAAACGGTGGTCATACAGCTAAGCAAATCGAATGTGTAGTCATGCGCGATGTTATTCAAGATTCAGTATTTGCTGGTCAAGCAGTTACAATGCGTATTTACGAGTGGAGTGATGATGATTTAAGTGGATCTCTAAATGACCCAGGTGAGGTTACAGAATTAGGTGTTGCTGAGTACTTTATGACTGCAACTGATATTGTACCTATTACGGGTTTTCCTGTAAAAGCGGAGGTAGTTAATGCCGTTACTCCTGGTGCTCCAGTGCGTTTAAACGCAAATAAATTTTATTGGGTTACTGTTTCATTTAATGGTTTACAAACGGATGCTTTCGGTATTGGTTTAGATTATTTCTCTGATTATTCAGCATCTAACTTAGATGAGCAATTGGTAAATCTTCACGGTTGTCCATTACGCAGTGTAACAGATGCTCAGATATTCCCCGGTGGTTTTGCTAATGCTGGTGCTCCAGCAGTTGCTTTACACATGAGTAAAGATGTTGATCCAACTGCATTAAATGATGTACAAGACCTTGCAGGTAATATCTCTGTATTCCCTAATCCAGCAACTTCTGAGTTGAATATTTCTGTTGAATTGAATCAATTGAGCAAAGATGTTCAATATGAAGTTTTAGATATCACTGGTAAAACAATTTCTTTTGTTAAAAGAAAGAACGTTCAAAATGAAGTATATACTTTAAATACTTCAAGCTTGGCTAATGGTTCTTACTTTGTAAAAGTGATTACTGATAATGGCATTAGAACTTCTAAGTTTACTATTGCTAAGTAATAAATAATATTTTATTCTAAGGGCGGTCTATTATAGACCGCCTTTTTTTATGCTCAAAATCTGCTAATTCAATATCAATAAATAGTAAAGCACAGTACTCGTTTAAAATTCTATTTGGTCTAACTTTGTACTTATGAGTTGTGGACCTGTAGCTAGCGATAGACCCCGATATAAAAAACCTGATTGGTTAAGAGTTAAACTTCCAACTGGAGAGAATTACAAGCATGTAAGATCCCTAGTAGATAAATATGACTTGCATACTATATGCCAAAGTGGTAACTGTCCTAACATGGGCGAGTGCTGGGGCGAGGGCACCGCGACCTTTATGATATTAGGTAATACTTGCACAAGATCTTGTGGGTTTTGTGCTGTAGCAACAGGACGGCCCGATCCGGTTGATTGGGATGAGCCGCAACGTGTTGCCGAAGCCATTAATTTAATGAAAGTAAAACATGCTGTATTGACAAGTGTCGATAGGGATGAGTTAAAAGATGGGGGGAGTATTATTTGGGCTAATACAGTCAAGGCTGTTAGAGCATTAAACCCAGAAACGACACTTGAAACTTTAATACCAGACTTTAAGGGTGAGACTGAAAATATCCTTAGAGTTGCAGAAGTGCATCCTGATGTTGTATCACACAATATTGAAACTGTAGAGCGTCTTACTCGTAAGGTTAGAATACAAGCCAAGTACCATAGAAGTATGGAAGTAATAAGAACGCTTAAAGAGGCGGGTATGCGCACTAAAAGTGGCATTATGTTAGGTTTGGGAGAAGCTCGCGAAGAGGTGATACAAACTATGCAGGATTTATACGACAATGGTTGTGATGTAGTAACCATTGGTCAATACTTGCAACCAACAGCTAAGCATTTGGAAGTGAATCGTTTTGTTCATCCAGACGAGTTTGCTGAATATCAGAAAGTTGGTTATGAAATAGGTTTAGATCATGTTGAGAGTGGTCCATTGGTACGCTCGTCTTATCACTCAGAAAAGCATTTATATAGCGGCAGAGAAGCTTATTACGCTTCTCAAGCCTAAAAAACTTATAGTTTATTTAATCATCTTCGAAGCGGTGTAAATCCTCTTCTGTTGTAATAATCTTGTAAATAGCTGGAATATTTCTTCCAAGACCGTCGTAATCTAGACCATATCCAATCACAAATTTATCCGGTATATCAAAGCCCACATAATCCATTTTAATATCGTGCTCCAAAGCGTCTGGCTTTTGCAGTAGGGTGCATATTTTTATACTATTGGGTTGCTTGCCTTCTAATGTTTTAAGAAATGCATGCATAGTGTTACCAGTGTCAACAATGTCTTCGACAATGATAATATCTCTTCCGCTAATATTTTCTTCTAAACCTATTGGTGTAAGCACCTTCCCTGTAGAGCTTGTGCCTTCATAAGACGCCAGCTTGACGAAGGTTATGGAGCATTCGATTGTTAAATGTTTAAATAAATCTGAAGCAAACATGAATGCGCCATTTAGAATTCCTAAGAATAATGGAGCCTTATTTTCATATTCTTCGTTGATTTCATTAGCAATCTCTTTTACACGTTTGTTGATATCCGCAGCATGAATAAAGGGCCTAAATTCTTTGTCGTGATATCGCTTTAATAAAAAACTATTATTCATCTCCGCTATAAATTATTGAGTCAAATTTCTTTTTCAAATCCTTTACATCATCACCAACGTTTTTTTCATTGTACTCTCTCTTCTTCTCTTTTTTCGGAGCAGGCTTTACTTTCTTTTTTATTTCTTCTTTTACTTCAACTGTTTTTTCAGTAGTTTTTTCAACTACTTCTCTCTTTTCTTCTTTAACCTTCTCGCCTGCCGCTTGAGCAGCTTTTTCAGCACTTTTCAAGTCGTTCTTTTTGTTCTCTTCTACTTTTTCAGTTGTTTCTTCTTCTATCGGAACCACAGTAATATCTATTTCAGTATGACCATTGTCTAATAAGCGCTCTACTCTTTTGGCTTTGGTTATATCTATAATATTAGGATTGCTTGTTATAAATTTTGTTCCTTTATTTCCAGTAGTACTTTTCTTTATCCAACGCGATTCGTCGGCTTTTTGAGTAATCACTTCTACTTTTTTAGACTGTAGCTCTGCAGCTTTTGCGGCTTCTGCTTTTTCTTTAGCAATAGCTTGTTCTTTTTTCTCTTTAGCAATGGCTAACTCTTTGTTTATTCTTGCTAAGTCTTTTTGAGCAAAGGACTCTCTTTCCACTTTTGCTTTTTTCTTTACTCTAGGAACATCTCCTGGCTCTGCGATAAATTGTATTTTCTCAGATTTAGATACTTTTATGGGCGCTGTATTTGATTGCTGTTTTATCTCTTTTGCCTTTTCTTTTTTTGCAATAATCTCTTCGCCTCTTAATCGTGGCGTACTTAATGATTTTTCTTGTAAATATAATTTTTCGCCCACTGCAGGTTCATCAGTATCGTATAGATTGTTGTATATGTATAGGTATTTTAATTGTATAGCTTCTTTTTGAGATATACTGTGCATGCTTTCTCCCTCTTCTACAATATGATATTTACGGGTACCTTTTTTATTTTTCTTTTTTAAATAAATGAACATATCATCATACAGCTCAGTATTATCCAGATCATTAATATTGAATAGCTTGGCTAATCGCATATCATTCTCCATAGCTTGTTTTAAAAGATAATCTCCTTTTTTGGCATAAAAACCAGGCAACCCTTTATAGGTTGTTGTGTTATAATAATTGCGTTTCTTTTTAATAATAGGGCTTGCAACTACCTTGTCTTTTTTTGGAATTACTTCTTCTACTTTGGCAATTATTTCCGGCTGCTTTACAGCTTGCATTGCCTTGTAAGTATATTCTTGTAAGTTGTATTTTTCAATTAAGTCTATGAGGCGTGTTGCATATTTAGGATTGGTAGCATAACCAGCTTTTCGTAATCCTTGGCTCCAACTAATATAATCTGTTTTTTCTAAGCTAAATAACTGCGCATAACGCTTGTTCTTTCTTAAGAAGTTAGAATGATCGATATAAGATTCGTCAGAGCTTGTATATTTCCTAAAGCATTCTTGTCTTCTGTCATCATCATGTAGTATCGTTTGACCAGTCCATGTTTTCTTGCACTTAATACCAAAGTGGTTATTGCCATCCACCGCTAATTCGCTTCGGCCAGATGCACTTTCGTGTATTCCTTGTGCTAGTGTTATGGCTGCAGGAACACCTGCGCGTCTTTGCTCTGCCATAGCAAGTTTCTTGTATTGGGATATGTAGTCTATAACATTATTATCTAAATCATTTTGTGCAAGAACCGTAATGGATGATGCAATAAATAGAAAGAAAGAAAAAAGCTTTTTCATAGAAAAAAAATATATATTCAAAAATATTACATTTTGCGCATAAGCATCAGCCCATCTCGCAGCGGTAACAACATGTTTTCAACGCGAGGGTCGTCTTGAATTTTTTTATTAAATTGATTTAAGGATTTACCGTTCTTGCTTGCCGTTTCAGGAGAAAGCACTTCTCCATCGTATAGAACATTATCGGCTATGATTATTCCGCCTTTTCTTACTTTATCTATGACTAAGTCAAAGTACAAACCGTAGTTTATTTTGTCCGCATCAATGAATACTAGGTCTATTGGGTCAGTAATAGTAGGGATTACATTGCTTGCATCATTTAAATGCAATGCAATTTGTTCCTTAAAGCCCGCACGCTCTATATACTCTTCCTGAATGTCCACTAAATACTTATTGTTATCGATGGTGATTACCTTGCCTCCTTCGGCTAATCCTTGTGCCATGCATATAGCCGAGTAGGAAGTATAGGTCCCAATTTCTAATACCAGTTTGGGCTGGAGCATCTGGCTCATAAACTTAAGAAAGGCGCCTTGCAAGTGACCACTGATCATTTGTGGTATAGCTACTTCTAAGTTAGTCTTTCTATTCAATTCATGCAGTATCTCATTTTCTGGAGTAGAGCGACTTTCAGCATAGTCGTATATTTTTTCTAAATCGTCTTTAAGCATTTTCTAAATCTTTATTCAATATGGAGGATAAGTACAAGAACCCAAAGGTCAATAACCCATTCAATAGTAAAACTAAAAACCCAAGTTTAAATCCTTGATTTGATAATCCTAAATCTATTAAAAAAGTTAGAATAGGCGCTACAATACAAATGATAGGAATGAATTTATCCTTTGGTTTAAGCTTGCTTAATATACCAAAAAAGAACATCCCAAGTAATGGTCCGTAAGTATAACCTGCTACTTTAAATAGTTCCGTCACAACGGAGTCGTTATTAATTCTTTTGAATAAAATAATGACAACGAGTAATACAAGAGAAAAACCAATATGCACCATATAACGCGTTTTTGGTTGTATGTCTTCATTTTTTGTAGGTAATAAATCTATACAAAAACTAGTTGTCAAGGCGGTTAAAGCAGAGTCGGCGCTAGAATAAGCAGCCGCCATTAAACCTAAAATAAAAAATACGGCTATCCATGCTGGGAAGTAGGTTACCGATAAAAACGGAAATAACTGATCCTTTTTGAAACAGGCTGTAATGCCATCTGGGTCTGTTAAGCTAAGTTGGCAACCTTCTTTCATCAAATCTGCATTAGCGAAGTTGGTAACACCGATCCCTTTTTGAATGGCGTACATATATAACATAGCACCCAAACCCAAGAACAAAACATTTACAATGACCAATGCACCACTCATCCAATAGATATTTTTCTGCGCATCTTTTATATTCTTACAACTCAAGTTCTTCTGCATCATATCTTGATCCAGACCAGTCATTACAATAGTAATAAGCATACCGCTAAAGAAGTTTTTGAAAAAATTATTGCCCGGTCCCCAATCCCAAACAAATACATCTGAGAATTGACTTTTTGAAACCTCGGTTACAGTTTCGACCGTGCTCCATTCTAATTCGCTGGCAATAAAGAATACAACCGCAATGGCTGATACGAGCATAAAAGTGGTCTGTAATGTATCCGTGTACACAATAGTTTTAATACCTCCTTTAAATGAATAGATCCAGATAAGAAGAATAGTTATAGCCACTGTTACTTCAAATGAGATGCCGTATTGGCTCAGTATAAAGCGATCTAAAACCATAGCCACTAAGAACAAGCGAAAAGCAGCGCCGATTATGCGAGATATTAAAAAATAAACCGAACCTGTCTTATACGCCCAAAAGCCATACCTTTTTTCGAGGTAAGTATAAATGGTCGTCAAGTTCATTTTATAATACAAAGGCAATAATATCTTGGCTATAACAATATAGCCCAGTATGTAACCGAAGACCATTTGTAAATAAGAAAATGCCCCATCACCAACAGCACCCGGCACAGATAGAAATGTTACACCCGATAGAGATGCCCCAATCATGCCATAGGCCACCAATGCCCAATTAGAGTTTCTGTTTCCAATGAAAAAGGATTCATTATCACTTTTCTTAGAAGTAATAAACCCAATAATAATTAAAACTAAAAAGTAGCCAAGAACACACGCAATTAATAAACCAGAACTCATAGTAATTTATTGAGCAGTAAATATAAGTGAAGTGCTATGTAAATGGCAATAATTCCTCGCTTTAGAAATATCCAAAGTATTCCAGGGAGTACTTTGCGTACTCAATATTTACCTCATCGCCTAGTTCAAAGCGAGCAAAATCCTCTGGGCTAACTTCGATGGTATAAAGCGTAGCACTATCCAAGTAACAGTGGTAGGTATTATTTAAAGACATGGCTCTTTTTTGTGTAATCGTCGATTTTTCTACAATACGAATATGCGCTTTATGATCTTTATAGAGCGCTTTTACTTTTTTATTATAGCTAAACCACGCAATAAGTCCTACAAAACATAACATAAAAGCAAGCCCGCCAAAATAAATAACCACCATATCACCCCAGCCCATATCATTACGCAGGCTTAGCATAATAATACATACAATCATGGGTGAAAAAGCGGCCATAACCAGGAATACGTTCATTGTACGGATATAAATTTTACTTTCTTCTTTATATCTACGCGTAATAAATTCAGCCTCTGGCTCTTCCATGGGCTCCTCGCTTATTCGTGTAATATTGGCTGGATACATTTGCTGTAAATGAAAATAAGATTTTCTTGCAATTAATGCAAAAAATAATACCTTTGTCCTCCAAATTTACTGCGGGTGTGGTGAAATTGGTAGACACGCTAGACTTAGGATCTAGTGCCTAACAGCTTGAAGGTTCGAGTCCTTTCACCCGCACTTATTTTTAAACGCTGTAACTCTTTATTTATCGAAGAGCATACGGCGTTTGGAATTTAAAACGACTAGATTATGGCTACAGTAGCACAAGAAAACATTGGAACTCTACACGAAAAAATCGTGATTAAGTTAGCAAAGGAAGATTATACACCTGTTTTTACATCAACGCTAAAGAAACAAGCCAAGCAAGCAAGCTTGCCAGGTTTTAGAAAAGGCAAGGTGCCTGCTGGAATGCTTAAGAAAATGTATGGTCCAGGTATATTTCAAGAAGAAGTATTGCGTATGGCAGGTATTGAGTTGGAAAAATATTTAATAGAAAACAAGATTGAATTCTTGGCAAAACCTGTTCCAGCCGAGTCGCAGCAAGCGCTTAACTTAGATATGGATGCTGATAAGGAATACGTATTTGAGTATGAATTAGGAGCTGTGCCTACAATGGAATTAACTCTTTTAGAGAAAAAAGAGAAGTGGCCAATGTATAAAGTAACGGTTACTGACGAAATGGTTACTGAGGAAGTAGAACGCTTCCGATATAAGGCTGGTAATATGACGGAGCCAGAAACTATAACGGTTGAGGATAATGTGCTAAATGTTACATTTATCGAAACGAACGATCAAGGCGAAACTGCAGAAGATGGTTTAAATAAAGAAAATTCTTTATTGCTTAAATATTTTACCAAGAAAGCACAAGATGCTTTAATGGGTAAAAAAGCGGGTGATGAAGTTAATATGAAAATTAAGGATGCAATTAATGAAGATGTGCTTCCTGCCATTGTAAAAGATTTAGACTTAGATCCAGCACTGGAAGAGAATACATCAAAATCATTTATAATTAAGATTGATAAAGTAGGCTTAATTGAGAAGCCAGAAATGACTGAAGTTTTCTTTGGGCAAATATATCCAGGTATGGATATTAAAACAGAAGAAGACTTCAGAGCAAAGGTTAAAGAAGATATACAGAACTACTGGGCTGGTCAAAGCAAAAGCTTCTTGCATAATGAAATGTATGAGCGCTTTATACACGAAACTGAATTTGACCTACCAGATAACTTCTTAAAGCGTTGGTTACTAATTTCTGAGGAAAAATATAAAACCCCTGAAGATGTGGAGGCTGAGTATAGCAATTTTACACACGGCATTCGTTGGGAGCTAATCATGAAAAAATTAGTAGAAGAAAATAATATTGATGTAAGCCGTGAAGAGATTGAAGGTTCTGTAAAAGCTCAGTTACAACAATATTTTGGCGGACAACCATTTGACAGTGATGCGGATTGGGTGCAAAGCTTTATTAATAAGCAAATGCAAGATCGAGGTACTTACGAGAAAACATATCGTGAAGTATTAGGTCACAAGCTTTTCCATTTCTTAGAAAGTAAAGTAGAAACAGAGGAAAAGGAAATTGCACTAGAAGACTTTATTAAGTTGCCGCACGCTCACCATTAGAGAAGGCATTTATACATTAATAACGTACCTCTTAACATAGTTGTTTATAACTATTCATAATGCGCAAGGTCTTACTTATACATTTGTGCCTTTATGCGAAAATCGCTTCTACTTATAGCTTGCTTATGCTGTTTCTTAACCTGCTTCTCGCAAGAAGGCAAGGCGCCTGTGCGCGAGTTTCGAGCTGCTTGGATAGCTACTGTAGCAAATATTGATTGGCCTAGCCGCCGAGACTTAAGTGTTGATCAACAGAAGCAGGAAATATTATATCTATTCGATCGGCTTCAAAAGAATAATTTTAATGCTGTAATTGTTCAGATTAGACCTGTGGCTGATGCTTTTTACGACTCTCCCTATGAAGCTTGGAGTAAATACTTAACCGGAAAACAAGGTGTGGCGCCTACTCCTTACTATGATCCTTTAAAATTTATGATTGAGGAGGCACATAAGCGTTGTCTTGAATTTCATGCATGGGTTAACCCTTACCGTGCTTTAATGAGTGCTTATAGAAATGATAATCCATCGAGTCATGTTACAAAGCAGCATCCTAATTGGTTTGTAAATTATGGGAAGAAAAAATACTTTAACCCAGGATTGCCAGAGGTAAGAAATTATACCTTAAAAGTGATGCGCGATATTGTAAAGCGTTACGATATCGATGCCCTACATATGGATGATTATTTTTATCCGTATCGTATTGGTAAAACCGAATTTCCAGACTTAAGTGCCTACCGAAGGTATAACAAGAACAACTTGAGCAGAGATGATTGGCGTAGAGAAAATGTAAATGTTTTAGTTCGAGAACTTAATAGAGTCATAAAGCAAACAAAACCACATGTAAAATTTGGCATCAGCCCATTTGGCGTATGGCGTAATAGCAATGTTGACTCACTTAGAGGAAGCAATACAACCGCTGGTCAAACAAATTATGATGATTTATTTGCCGATGTAATTCTTTGGCAAAAAAATGGATGGATAGATTATTCTTTGCCTCAGCTTTATTGGGAAACAGGGCATAAGGCAGTTGATTATAATACATTGATTAAATGGTGGAATGACAATGCATTTGATAGACATATGTATATCGGACATGCCATTTATAAACTAAAGCCTGGTAAAACCCCTTGGCATAATTTAGATGAAATAGATTATCAAATTAAAGAAACTCGTCGTTATCCTAAAGTACAAGGTAGTGCTTTTTATAGCGCTAAGTTTTTTAGAAAAAACATTTTCAATATCAATCATTACTTTGAGAATGATATTTATAAAACACCTGCACTCTTACCGGAAATGCCATGGTTAAATAGTGAAAAACCAAAGCCTATTCAATTACAAATTAATTACAGTCAAGAAGGTGTGCGTTTAATCAAATGGCTTAAAAGTGATGATCCAAATGCACAATATGCCGTATATAAAATTGTAAACGGTCGTCACGAATACAGTAAAGAATTAGTAAAAGTAACTGCCGATAATTATTATGTAATTATAGGAAAAGGAAGCGAAGAGTATGGTGTTACAGCCTTAAATCGCCACCATGTAGAAAGCGAGATGAGTAATCTAGTGCGCTAGCTGTTTAGAAAGGAACATCTTCATCTGGCTCATCAGTACTTGGCTCATCATCAAAACTAATATCATTAGCTTTAGATGGGAGGTTCGTAAATTGCTCATCAATATTTAGCTCTGCGCTATCACCGCCACCTAAATGTGATGCTGACATACCTGCATCTGCTTTACCAAAGTTTTCTCTATTAAAATCAACAGGTCCACCACCTACTTCCTGCCAATCTGTAAATCTTTGGTACACTAACTCAGCTTTTAGCTTAACAATACCTGTTACACCATTTCTGTGCTTAGCAATATTAATTTCAGTCAATCCATTTTGCTCAGCTGATTCAGGATCCATGCCTTGTTGCTGATAATATTCTGGTCTATACAAGAACATAACCATATCGGCATCTTGCTCAATTGCTCCAGACTCACGAAGATCACTCAACTGAGGCATACGATTATCAGACTTTCTGTTCTCTACATTACGGTTTAACTGAGATAGTGCAATAATGGGTACCTCTAACTCCTTGGCCAATCCTTTTAAGTCACGAGATATTTTACTAATCTCTTGCTCACGGTTCATTTGCTTATTACCATCTCCAGCAGTCATTAATTGTAAATAATCTATCAAGATTAAACCAATGTTGTGCTTCTTTTTCAATCGGCGAGCCTTTGCCCTCAATTCAAAAATATTTAAGGCGGCAGTATCATCTAAGAAAATAGGTGCGTCTTGCAGGCGTTTCATTCGATCGTTTAGCAACAACAGATCAGTTTCCGTTAGGTTACCTTTTGTAATTTTTTCTAATCCAACATCCGTTACAGCACTCAACATACGTTTTACAATTTGTCCGCAACTCATCTCTAATGAGAATATGGCAGCAGGTACAGGTGTAGGATACAGTGCTGCATTTAATGCTAAGTTCAGCGCCAAGGCTGTCTTACCAACTGCAGGACGTGCGGCTAATACAATCATATCCGTTTTTTGCCAACCGGCTGTAATCTTATCTAAATTGGCAAAGCCAGAAGGGACACCAGTAAGGTCTGATTTACGTTTCGTTTGCTCTTCAATCTCACTTAATGTTGTTGCGATAATGGTGCGTATCTCTGAGAAGTTACGACGTAAGTGCTTATCTGTAATTTCAAATAAGTTACCTTCTGCTTTATCTAACACATCAAATACATCTGAGCTATCTTCGTAGGCAGATTTTATTACATCTCCACTCATGCGTATTAATTCGCGCATGATATATTTCTCAACGACAATGCGTGCATGCTCTAAAATGTTAGAGCTACTCACTACATCGCGCGTAAGGCTTGTTACATAATAACTACCACCCACTAAGTCCAACTCACCGTTCTTTTTTAAATCTTCACATACGGTCATAAAATCGATACGTGCACCACGATCAAACATGCGGCGCACTGCAGCATATATGCGTTGGTTGGCATCGCTATAAAAACATTCAGGAGACTGTACCACCTCAATAACATCGGCTAAGGCCTGTGGTTCTAGCATGATGGCTCCCAATACAGCTGCCTCTAACTCAGGAGCTTGCGGCGCTACCTTGCCATACATCAGGCTTGAGTTGTCTTCTTTTTTGTTCTTAAAGAGGTTCGTTTTTTTGAGCGTATCCATGGATTTTTTTTATTAAATAAATGAGTTTATAGGTGAATGACTAACCGAATGTAAAGGCAAAGTTTGAAAGGCCGGCACCTTTACTAGCTAATTAGTTATCCCACATAAGTTAACACATAATCCACAGGTCTTAAACAGCTATTGTGTTAAAAAGGATAGCTTGTGCACAAATATTTCTTCTTATCCGCGTATTTCCAACTTTGTCCACAGCCTCCGTTTAAAAATATTATTGTGCTAATACTAGGATTTATTCCTTCTTTATGCAGTCGGTTATTTAGGCTTCTAATCCAATCCAATAAGTTCAATCGTTGGATTTTTAGCCAATAAATCAGCTATAAAATCCTTTCTGTCCTTTGGTGAAATAAGTACACTTTGTCCCATGCCATATTTAATGTCAATCCTATCGAGCGAAAGTGCGGGCGAGCTCATAATACTATTACTTTTTGATATAGATTTTATCTTGTCTATGTCAATATTAAGGTTCACTAAAAATCCTGCTTTTACATGCAATATATTTTCATCAATCGTGTAATACGTTGTTCTAAATAAATAAATCACAAAAAGAATAACAGGACCAACCGAGGCTGCACCGATCCAATAAGGCGGGTAAAAGGAAGAGTTAATGAGTGAACCACCTAACACAATAGCCAGAATTAGAACGATAGATTTACTTATTTCAGATTTGTATTTTTTTTTCATGGCTTAATCTTTAGGACTGATGTAAATTTAAAGGGTTAAACTAACATTTGCCATGAAATGCCCTAACTTCCCTATATAATAAGCTAATTTTACAACCGCAAAACAAGAATTAAATGAAATTATCTTATTCGTGGTTGTGTGATTATTTATCTGTGGAGCTTTCGCCGGAGCGCATGTCTGAAATATTGACCTCTGTTGGCTTGGAAGTAGAGCACATAGAAAAAAAGGAAGCTGTAAAAGGCAACTTAGAGGGTATTGTGATTGGTAAAGTATTGACCTGTGAAAAACACCCCAATGCAGATAAGCTTAAAATTACAACCGTAGATATTGGAGAAGATAGCCCCGCAAATATTGTATGTGGTGCCCCTAATGTTGCCGCAGGATTAACAGTTGTTGTTGCCAAAGTAGGAACGATGCTTTATCCTGTAAAAGGAGATAGCTTTAAAATAAAGAAAGCCAAGATTAGAGGTGAGGAAAGTTTTGGCATGATATGCGCCGAAGATGAAATAGGCTTGGGGGAAAGTCATGATGGTATTATTAATATAACAGAAGATGTAAAAGCTGGAACGCCAGCAGCTGAATATTACAAACTGCCAGAAGCTGAAGTTGTATATGATATTGGATTGACGCCCAATAGAATGGATGCCATGAGCCACATGGGCGCAATAAAAGATGTTGCTGCTTACTTATCAAATGAAAGTAAAAGCATGGTAGCGATGGATGTGCCAGAAGCAACATTGCCTGCTAAAACGGCCGACTTGCCTTTTAAAATAAAAATAGAAGACGAGGAAAAATGTCCACGTTACCAAGGTATAAGTATTGCCAATGTAACTATTGGTCCTTCGCCAGAATGGTTGCAGAATAAATTAAAATCTATCGATATCCAACCGATTAATAATGTGGTAGATATTACCAACTTTGTATTGCAAGAATGCGGTTCGCCATTACATGCATTTGATTATGATAAGATTGATGCACATAATATTATTGTGCGCAGAGCCAAAGATGATGAAGTGTTTTTAGCCCTAGATGAAAAAGAAAGAAAGTTAAGTAATGAAGATTTGGTTATTGCTAATCCTGCCGGTCCAATGTGTATTGCTGGGGTTTTTGGCGGTATTGATTCGGGTGTAAAAAACGATACGAAAAACATATTTTTAGAAAGTGCCTTTTTTGAAAGCGTAGGTATTCGTAAAACAGCCGTGCATTATAACTTAAGAACTGAGGCTGCTGTGCGTTATGAAAAAGGTGCTGATATTTCAAACTTGAACTATGCATTAAAAAGAGCCACGCAATTAATATGCGAGTTAGCAGGAGGTGAAGTAGCGTCTGAAGTGATGGATGTATATCCTGCGGAAAAAGAGAAGACATGTATAAAAGTTTCTTTTTCTAAAATGAATGCCTTGGCTGGAAAAAATTATGACAAAGAGCAAGTAAAACGAATACTATCTTCTCTATGTTTCGAATTAAAAAATGAAACAGAGGATACGGTTGAAGTGCTCGTGCCTTTTGCAAAAACAGATATCGAATTTGAAGCGGATGTGGTAGAAGAAATCATGCGTATTGATGGTTTGGATAATATTCCTTTTACTGGAAATATTAATTATCAAGTAAATGCACAAGGCAAGTTTAAGGCGGATGTAAAGCGCGAACTGACTGCGTCATTAGTTGGTAAAGGGTTCTATGAAATAATTACGAACTCTATTACCAATAGCAATTTTTACCCTGAAGATGAAAGTGTAGTAAAGCTCATGAATAACCTTTCGAGCGAGTTAGACGTTATGCGTCCTGCAATGTTAGAAACGGCCTTGCAATCTATTGCGCATAATATTAATAGAAAAAACGAGCATTTAAAATTCTTTGAGTTTGGAAAAACTTACGCCAACCGCAAAGGTCACTATATTGAAAGTGAACGATTGTGTTTATACTTGGTTGGCGATCAGTCTACGCCACATTGGAGCAGAAAACCACAAGCCATTGACATTGCTTATTGTCGAGGTGTTGTAGCTGCATTATTGCCCATGGCTTCATTTACAGAAAAGAACGAAATAAAGTTAGGTAAGAAAAATGTGGGTGCGATCACATTAGTAGACAAGAAAAAAGCTAAGTCATTTGATATTAATAATAAAGAGGTGTGGTTCGTTGATTTAGATTGGAAAGCGGTGAAACAAGCTGTGGAACAACAAAATAAGCGCTTCTCTGAAATTCCAAAATATCCAGGCACGAATAGAGATTTGGCCTTGGTGTTAGATAAAGAGGTTAAATATATTACCTTAGAAAAAGCGGTGAAGCAAGTCGCTTCTGATAAAATGATTGGCTTAGATGTATTTGATGTATTTGAAAGTGAAAAGTTAGGGGCTAATAAAAAGTCCTACGCCATACGTTTGAACTTTTTGGATACAACACAAACAATCACCGATGAAGTTGTGGAAGCTGAGATGAAAAAAATTATTAGTGCCTTGGAGAAAGTGGGTGCTGAGGTAAGAGGGTAATATCCTATCGCTTACGCTCTCGATTAGCTATATAATTACTTATCGCATCTTCAGAAGTGTACCAAATACGCCCTTCTTTGTAAGCATCAATTTTTCCTTGACGAGCCAATAAGCTTACATACTCTTGTGAGTAACCATAGGTTGCGTTTTCTTCTTCTAAGGTGCTAATAGGCGAGTAATCATAATTATCTTGATCAAAATGCGACAGGTATATATCCAAGCTACGCTCCACCGCCTGACAAGTAAGTAAGATAAACTTAGCATAATTACCATTATTGGCTTGGTTCAATGCGGTGTAATATTTCTTGCGATCATTCTTAAGTATAATGGCAGGCGGGTAGCCAGCATTCATTAATAATAAATTAAAAAGTAGGCGCGCACTCCGTCCATTACCATCGGAAAATGAATGTATCCATACAAATCGATGGTGAAAGATAGCAGAAAGTATCACATGATTAATCTTGTCAAAATGTTGATTGGTGTAGTCAATTAATTCATCCATCAAATCAGGCACTTTAATGTAGTTGGGCGGCACAAAATTGGCACCCATTATTCTCACCGCTCCCGTTCTAAAACGACCCGCAATATCTTTTTGTATTTTATCTAAAACAAGGGCATGTACTTCGAGTATATCTCGTGCATTAAATAAATAATTATTAGAAACGATTTGTTCCAGATATTCAATGGCATCGGCATGGTTTAATGCTTCAAAATGTTCTCTCAAGCTTTTGCCACCGACGGTCATGCCATCTTGTAATACCAGTTTGGTTTCGACCAAGGTAAGGGTATTGCCTTCTATACTATTAGAATTATAGGTCCATTCTAATGCAATATCTTTTTGGAGTTGCTCTAATATGGCGTTGGGTAATGGACGTAGCTTGTCTAAGCGGTCTTTCTTTTCAGTAATCCGCTCTAAGGGGTAATCGTTCGGGTTTATATTTTTTGCATATTCATGCCACACACTACAAATATCGGATATTTTATTTTATTTATTATCCGATATTAGCACTTTTTCTATTTTTCTATTACTTTGGTTTTGAATTTGCTATTTGTATTTTGCTCATTTGCCCGCAAGGGCGTTTATCTTTGCGCCCGATTATGCAATTATCAGAGCAAGAAATAATACGTAGAGAAAAGTTAGTAGCATTAAGAGATTTGGGCATTGATCCTTATCCGGCACCCTTATATCCAGTAAATTCTAATTCGAAACAGATACTAGAAAACTATAAAGGAGAAGAGAATGCCGATGACTTTAAGGAGGTATGTGTGGCAGGTCGTATTATGAGTGTGCGTGATATGGGCAAAGCCAATTTTGCGGTATTGCAAGATGGTGAAGGGAAGATACAGATGTACATACGTCGTGATGATGTTTGTCCTGGTGAAGATAAAACGATGTATAATCAAGTATGGAAAAAGCTGCTAGACATCGGAGATTTCATTGGCATCAAAGGCTATGTGTTTACAACCAAAATGGGTGAAACGACAATCCATGTAAATGAGTTTACTCTTTTAAGTAAAAGCTTGAAACCCTTACCGATTGTAAAAGAAAAAGATGGTGAAGTATACGATGAAGTAACTGATCCAGAATTCCGTTATAGACAGCGTTATGCTGATTTGGTGGTAAATCCAGGTGTGAAAGAAACGTTTATTAAACGAACTAAAATTATCAATAGCATTCGTGAGTTTTTAAATGAGCGTGGTGCTTTAGAAGTTGATACACCTGTGTTGCAGTCTATTCCTGGTGGAGCGGCGGCTCGTCCGTTTATTACGCATCATAATGCGTTGGACATGCCCTTGTATTTGCGCATTGCCAATGAACTTTATTTAAAGAGATTAATTGTTGGAGGTTTTGAGTGGGTGTATGAGTTTAGTCGCAACTTTAGAAATGAAGGGATGGATAGAACGCACAATCCTGAGTTTACTGTACTGGAGTTTTATACTGCCTACAAAGATTACTATTGGATGATGGAGCAGACAGAAATGTTGCTCGAAAAAGTAGCCATGGATAGTAATGGAAAAACAAAATTGCCGATTGGCGATAACGAGGTTGAGTTTAAAGCGCCATATAAAAGAGTAAGTATATACGAAGCGATTGAGGAACATACAGGCATTGATATTTCCGCCATGAGCGAGAGTGAAATATTTGATGTGTGCAAAAAACTAAATATTGAAGTTGATGACACGATGGGTCGTGGTAAGCTGATTGATGAACTATTTGGTGAGAAGTGTGAGACGAGTTACATACAGCCAACATTCATTATTGATTATCCGGTAGATATGAGCCCATTGACTAAAAAGCATAGAAGCAAAGAAGGTTTAGTAGAGCGTTTTGAGCTAATTGTAAATGGAAAGGAACTAGCTAATGCATATACTGAGTTAAATGATCCAATAGATCAGCGAGAGCGATTTGAAGATCAAGCGAAGCTCATGGAGCGCGGTGATGATGAGGCAATGTTTATTGACCAAGACTTCTTGCGCGCCCTAGAATATGGTATGCCACCAACATCTGGTATTGGTTTTGGGATTGATCGTATGTGTATGTTCATGACCAATAATGCTTCTATTCAAGATGTATTATTCTTCCCTCAAATGCGCCCAGAACAAGGCCGTGAGAAAAATCCCGAAACTTTGGGAGAAGAAGTTGTTGTTAATGAAGCCCCTGCTGATTTAAATGAAAATGAAAAAGTGGTTTATGAATTACTCTCCGCTGAAGAGGCTGAATTATTAGCGATTAAAGAAAAAGCAGGGTTGAGTAATTCTAAGTGGGACAAAGCCGTAAAAGGTTTAAAAGCCGCTGAGTTGGTTGAGGTTTGGAAAGATGGTGAGCTTTTGAAGATTAAACTAAGTTAGTTACAGCTGTCGCTTATTTTAAATGGAGTTAAACTTTCAATTGTGGGAAGGATGCAATCGTAATTTCGTAGTGCAAATCCTCTTAATACTTCTTGATTATTTATTATTTCATAGCATTCGCATGTATCTTCTTTCCAGCAGTCGATATTAAATTGTTCTTGAAGACTATCATCTAATATTGATAAAAAATGAATGGATACTCCGCCGTAAAAACGAACTGAAGAAATTTTATTGAATTTTTCATCGTAGTGTAAGTTAGGGTAATCTATTCCATTTTTTATTTTGATCAATTCATTTGAAGTTGTGTCAGTTATATATAAGTCACATACCATATTCCAGCTAGCCCAAGATTGAAGCACAGCCTTTAGCGCGGGCATCTTGGGCGTACTTTATCGCTCAAACCAACCATTGAACTCTAATAATTCAAGCGAATTATTTCACTAAACTCTAATAATTCAAGTTTTATTTATTAATTTTGTATTGTGTACAACAGAGCATTAGTACAAAATATAGAACATCAACTAAGCAAAAGCCGTAAAGTGATTACGATTTTGGGTGCTAGGCAAGTGGGCAAAACCACCCTGCTCAATACGCTATTGGGTAATACGAAGCTCAAATACAAAAGACTAAATGCAGATTTGCAGGCGAGCATTGGTGTATTGTCAAGCAGAGATTTGGCCAAGTTGCAAGAGCTGGTTGATGGCGCAGAACTTTTGGTTATAGACGAGGCTCAAAATGTACCGGACATCGGCATGAGTTTGAAAATTCTATATGATGAGTTTCCGAATTTGAAAATTGTTGCAACGGGTTCATCGGCGTTAGAACTTGCCAACAAAACCAAAGAAGCACTTACAGGGCGAACACGTACTTTTTATATGTACCCAATGTCGTTGTACGAACTAAAAGATGTTTACAACACTTTTGACCTTCGTCAAAATATTGAAAGCTATCTACGTTTTGGCATGTACCCCGAAGTACTGACGATTGATAATATAGCAGATAAAAAACAACATTTGCTAGAGTTGACATCTTCTTATTTGTACAAAGATGTTTTACAGTTGAGCAACATTCGCCATTCTGACAAAATACATAAACTGCTAAAATTACTAGCGTTTCAAATTGGGAATTTGGTATCCGTCCAGGAGTTAGCCGTTAGTCTAAAAATTAGTCACGAGACAGTGAATGATTATATTGATTTATTAGAGAAAGGCTTTATCATAAAAAGGCTTTCTGGTTTTAGTCGCAACTTGCGCAAAGAGGTAAGCAAAATGGATAAAGTCTATTTCACTGACTTAGGCGTGCGAAATATGCTCATAGAAAATTTCAATAATTTGGATACGCGCAATGATGTTGGCGCGCTGTGGGAGAATTTTTTATTCATGGAACGGCAGAAGAAAAATGCTTATCAAGGCATAGCGTACACACCGTATTTTTGGCGAACCTATTCGGGCGCTGAGTTAGATTATGTAGAGGAACGCGATGGAAAGTTATTAGGTTTTGAATTTAAATGGAATAATAAAAAAGCCCGTGTGCCAAAAACATGGTTGGCTACTTACGACACTGCGTCATTTGATCTAATCAATCAAGATAATTTTTTTGAGTTTGTGCTTTAATAAATAAAAACTTTAGTAATCTTCATTGCTCTCACTAGTTAGCGTAAGAATTGGAGTTGATTTTGTATTTGGTTTCTTATGTGTATAAAGCTATACCAGCTATGTTAATTAGTCGTCCCTTAAAAAGAGCAGGAGTTGAGTATTTATGCACATTTAGAGGCTAAAATGATGAAAACTAGTATCATATAATTGCAAGTTATTCTTTTTTTTCGCTAAAAACCTTGTCAAATGTATCGAAGAACTGA
>CALIIL010000059.1 GCA_938017685.1 uncultured Chitinophagaceae bacterium | reverse complement strand
CTGCATATATATATAATTGTAAGAATCGTTTGGGACCAAATCGATTCTCAATAATTGAACCAAACATCCAAAGACCGAACATATTAAAGAATATATGCCCCAAGCTTCTACTGTCATGCATGAACATATGCGTAATCAATTGCCAAGGTCGAAATAGGGTCGTCCCATCGGCATCCACCGCGCCCCAATGTCTTAAGGCGAGGTATTGATTTAAGTCTATATTCATACTCCGTTGAAAAATAAATGTAGCTATGAAAAATAGCACATTAATAATAATTAAATTTTTAACAATGGGCGGTAAAATGCTGTAGCCTCTAGGTCTCAATTCCATTAACACAAAGGTAGCTCTTATCAAAGCTTTAATAATATTTAAAGATTTGATTTAAGTTAGATTTAGTATTTTTACTAGCTAAACATTGATATAATGAAACAAATAATAACCTTGGCATTACTAGCAGGCATTATGGGCTTAAGCGCTTGTAGCAAAAATAAAGTAACCAAAATACCCTTGCCAGATGGTTTCATTGAAAATGATTGGGATAAAACAATAAGCACAGCGCAAGACAATGAGCGCAGAATATTCGTACACTTCTATGCCGATTGGTGCCAGCTATGTGCTGATTTTAAAGAAGAAGTTCTCAATGAGGCCGAAGTTGAAGCCTACATGCAAGCAACATTTATAGGAGCATCACTCGATACAGAGACTGAGCCAGGACAACCAGTATTTGAAAGTTATGGCCTCAGCGGACACCCTAACCTGATAGTTACAGAACAAGATGGCACCTTAGTAGGACAGCATCGTGGCAAGATGAGCAAAGAAGATTTCTTGGACTGGATCAAACAATACGAGTAAGTCCTAATCTATAACATAATTTTTTGAGACCCTTCTAGCTCTTTACCTATATTTGCGCCCAATTATCTAATGAAAGTTTATCCAGTCATTATCGCCATTGTACTTTTACTAGCCTCATGCAATGAGTTAGAAAAAATACAGAAGAGTAAGAATACAGAATATAAGCTGCAAAAGGCTAATGAATTTTACGACAAAAAGCAATATGGCAAAGCGGTAACGCTTTACGAAGAGCTGTTAAGCATTTATAAAGGAACCAAGACATTTGAAGGGCTTTATTATAAGTATGCCATGGGTTACTACCTGCAGAAAAACTACTTAAGAGCTTCTTATCACTTCAAGAACTTTTCTGATTTATTTCCAAAGTCTAAGAGCTCCGACGAAGCAAGGTTTTTGCATAGTAAATGTCTTTATAAAATATCGCCAGCATACACCTTAGACCAAAGTAATACGGTCAAAGCCATGAGCGAACTGCAGAACTTTATTAATACGAACCCAACATCTAAGAAACTGGATGATGCCAACAAAATGATTGATAACACATTAATCAAGTTGGAAGAAAAAGACAAATACTCGGCGGAACTATACTTCAAGATTGCTCAATTCCGCGCAGCTGCGGTATACTTTGAGCAAATCATGAATAAATACCCTGATTCTAAGAATATTGATTACTACCAATTAATGGTTTTAAAATCACGATACAGATATGCTAAGCAAAGTATAATGAGCAAGCAAAAAGAACGTTTCAATGAAGTATTGCGCGATTATGCCTATTTCAAGGAAATAAACCCAAATAATACCTATAGTTCAGAATTAAAATCAATAAAAGCTTTATCTTCGCAAGCTATCTCTAAAATTTCTAAGAAATGATGCAAGGCAAAAAATTACTTATCAATACAACCAACCCTTCAATAGAAGCAAGAAACCTTGATGAGATACAAAATGTTACAGGCAATTTGTATGAATCTTTGGCAATCATAAGCAAGCGTGCTAATCAAATAAATACGCGTATCAAAGACGAATTGATTAAGAAATTAGAGGAATTTGGTAGTCATACTGATAATTTAGAAGAAATAAGTGAGAACAAAGAGCAAATAGAAATCTCACGTTTCTATGAGCGTATGGCTAACCCGGCTATCCAAGGTACCAAAGAGTTCTTAGACGATAAAGTCTATTACAAAAAAGCGGAAGAAAACGCTTAGTTCCAATAAGTTAGATATATATTTGGTAGTTGTTACATAATAATTACCTACTAAAGTGAAAGACGTACTTAAAATGTCCGTTTCGAAGAATTTTGGCATTCGCAATTCTTCGAACCCAGACTATCTGATTGAACGTGATTTTGATCCTGAACAGATAAATCATCTTGGCTACATTCATGCCTCTGTAATATTCTCATTTGCTGAGATATGTAGCGGATGTTTTTTAGCTAAATATTTCCCTGAAGAAAAAGAGACAACACTCCCTCTCTTAAGAACCATCAAAGGCAAATACTCGACACCAGCCAAGGGCAAGCTATTTGCCAAAGCACACCTACATAACGACTCAACATCCGAGGTATCTTTTCGGCTTAATATGAGCGACAAAGTAAAGTTTACAATAGTTACAGATGTATTTGATGAAAATGACAAACTGGTGTTTCGAGGGCACTTCGACTGGTTTGTACGCAGTAAGTCTGCAATGACTGCTAAATCTTTTGTAAAGACTTCAGGAGACAAGTAAATTCCGTAATTTTACGATGTGAAAGGGAAGAAAATACTTATTGGCATCAGCGGCAGTATTGCGGCATACAAAATACCCATACTAGTAAGACTATTAATTAAAGCGCATGCCGAAGTGCGCGTTGTAATGACACCTGCCGCCAAAGATTTCGTATCCCCACTCGTACTGTCTACCTTATCAAAACACAATGTTACATGGCAATTATTTGAAGATGATGCCTGGGAAAATCATGTAATGCTTGGACGCTGGGCCGATATTATGATTGTAACACCAGCAAGTGCCAATACGATAGCTAAGATGGCCAATGGTCTGTGCGACAATTTATTACTAGCAACCTATTTATCTTCGACCTGTCCGGTATTTGTAGCTCCAGCCATGGATGAAGATATGTATGAGCACCCATCACATAAAAATAATTTAAACAAATTAATAGAGTACGGCAATCATATTATTCCGAGCAGTCACGGAGAGTTAGCCAGTGGCTTAGTCGGAATGGGGCGCATGGCCGAACCAGAGGAAATAGTAGAACAAATAACTACTTTCTTTAAAAAAAAAGAAAGACTTAGCGGAAAAAAAGCGCTAATTACAGCGGGTCCAACATACGAAAATATAGATCCAGTACGTTTTATAGGCAACTATTCAAGCGGAAAAATGGGCGTAGCCATTGCCGATGCATTAGCAGATCAAGGTTGTGTAGTACATTTAATACTTGGCCCCAGTAATCAAAAAGCAAGCAACGCACTAGTAAAGACTATAAACGTTCGCTCCGCCAATGAAATGTATGAACAGAGCATAAGTTTATTTGAGAAAATGGACATTGCCGTAATGAGCGCTGCCGTGGCAGATTATACTCCTACCAATACAGCAACAGAGAAGATAAAAAAGAAAAAAAGTGAAGACTTAGAACTTACATTGACTAAAACAAAAGACATACTAAAAAGCCTAGGTGCTATTAAACAGGACAATCAACTACTTGTTGGGTTTGCTCTAGAAAGTGTAAATGAAAAAAGTTACGCATTAAAAAAATTAGAAGAAAAAAACGCTGACTTTATCGTTCTAAACTCCATAAGAGACAAAGGTGCTGGCTTTGGTCACGACACCAACAAAGTAACTATTTTTGAAAAAAACGGGACAGAAACTCCTTTCAGTCTAAAACCTAAAACTGAAGTTGCACAAGACATTGTAGAAAAAATAATAAGCTTACTACCCGCATGAGAAAAATATATCATATCATAATAATCCTAATATTCCCTTTAATAGCACAAGCTCAAGAGATAAAGTGTAAGGCTATTGTCAATGCGAATCAAATTCAAGGGGTAGATAAAAAAATATTTAAAACCCTTGAGCAATCCATAGAGACATTTATCAATACAAGACGTTGGACAGGCGACTCCTATGAAAACTATGAAAAAATAGACGTAGTAGTTTCTCTGGTTCTAAGTGGAAAAATTGAAGGAGTTGAAGGAGGTTATACGGGCAACCTATCCATACAATCCACTCGACCAGTATTTAACTCAACCTACGCAAGCCCTATTACTAATTATGTAGATAATAGAGTAGCCATAAAGTATATCCAATTCCAACCCTTAGATTTTAACGATAACCGTGTGAGTGGCTCGGATGCTTTAGCTTCTAATCTACCTGCTCTATTGGCTTATTACACCTACATTATTATTGGCTTAGATTACGATAGCTTTGCTATGAAGGGCGGCACCTCCTATTTTAACAAAGCACTTAATATTGTAAATAATGCACCTGAGAACAAGAGAATTTCTGGCTGGAAAGCCAATGAAGGCAATAATAGAAACCGCTATTGGTTAACCGATCAATTATTAAATAATCGATTTGCTAATTTTAGAAAAGCATTTTACTCCTACCATCGCCAAGGGATGGATGAGTTAACCTCTAACCCGGCAACCGCTCGTACGACCATTAATAATGTGATACAACAACTCTCGGTTGTTAATCAAGAGAACCCTTCTTCCATTTTACTGCAGTTTTTCTTCAATGCCAAGAGTGACGAAATCATGGATTACATTACTAATGCTAAGCCTGCCGAAAAACAGCAGCTTATTCCATTATTGTCTCAAATGAATGTTCAAAACGCTCAGAAGTACTTCAAATTAATGAAAAATTAATGCGCGCACTCATTTTAATTACAGCATTATTTATAGTTTGTGGGTGCCAAGAACAAAAAGCACCCATTAATCAATCAGCAATGGCTGCAATCCTTACGGACTTGCATCTGGCAGAAGCACTCGGTCAATTAAGTCCGATTGACTCCGGCGGATACATGATTAAAAACCGTGACTCTATCTACACCCACTATCAATATATTTTTGATAACCATCAGATAAGTACGCAACAATTCAGTGAGGCATTGGATTGGTATGGAAATGAACCAACAAAGTTCGATGAAGTATATGACTTAACTCTCGCCACTTTAAGTACAATTAAGGAAGAAAATACTATTGAACCACCCACAGAAATTAAGCCCCTAGACTCGGCAGAATTAGCCAAACGACCTGTTAATTATGAGCGGTAAGAAATGTTGATATATATTTATGATATAAGCTTTTATTCTGAACGTCAAATAATGTAAATTCGCGAACGTCTATTTTAAACAATTTAGTCCATTAACCATGAACAAACTAAAGCAAAAATTTGAAAAAAACGCCAAGGAGCTTGGTTCTGAAATCAAGGAACTTTTAAAAGAGCACGGCAATAAAAAGATTCAAGAGACTACACTTTCTCAAATCTACTCAGGAATGCGTGGAATGTTAGGGTTAGTATGCGAAACATCCCTTTTAGACCCTGAAGATGGAATTCATTTTAAGGGATACTCAATACCAGACTTAGTAGAAAAATTACCAAAAGCGGAGGGTGGTACACAACCATTACCTGAAGGCCTTTTTTACCTAATGTTAATCGGAGACTTACCAGATGAAGCAGATGCGGATGAAATTTCTGCTGCTTGGGGTCGCCGTTCGCATGTACCTAATCACGTATTTGAAGCGATTGATAAATTGCCATTGCACACGCACCCAATGACTATGTTTAGCATTGGTATTATGGCCATGCAAACAGAAAGTGTATTTGCCAAAGCATATAAAGAGGGAATTAGCAAAAGTGAATATTGGTCTCATATCTTCGAAGATTGCTTAAACCTAACGGCTCGCTTACCTCGCGTTGCAGCTTATATCTATAGAAGAAAATATAAAAATTCGGATCATATTCACCCAGACGGTATGTTAGATTGGGCAGCCAATTTTGCACATATGTTGGGTTATGACGATAAAGAATTTCATGAATTAATGCGTGTGTACTTATGTATTCACTGTGATCATGAAGGAGGAAATGTAAGTGCACATACTAGTCATGTTGTAAGTTCTGCTTTAGCAGATCCTTACTTAGCATTTGCTGCTGGGATGAACGGATTGGCAGGACCTTTGCATGGTTTAGCTAACCAAGAAGTAATTCGTTGGATTAAGGAAATGTATAGCGAGCTAAACACTACTGAACCAACAGAAGAACAAATAGCAGAATACGTACGTAAAACATTAGACGATGGAAAAGTAATTCCTGGTTATGGTCATGCGGTACTAAGAAAAACAGATCCTCGCTTTACTGCTCAAATGGAATTTGCCAAGCAATACATTCCAGATAGCAATATGGTACAAACAGTATGGAACATCTATAACGTAGTGCCTGGTATCTTAGGAGAAATGGGGAAAGTTAAAAACCCATGGCCAAATGTAGATGCACACTCTGGTGCATTATTACAACATTACGGATTGGTAGAAGAAGAGTTTTACACGGTATTATTCGGTGTTTCTCGTTCTTTAGGAATACTAGCAGGTATGTGTTGGGATAGAGCATTGGGTATGCCATTAGAAAGACCTAAATCAATCAGCACACGTATGGTGAAGAAATGGGTGAATGGTGAAGTAGATTCTATCTAACGCTTACTGTCACGCTGAGCCTTGCTTGCCACCTTTAGTGTGGTCGAAGCGTTAAAATATATTGAGCGACTACTTGTAGTCGCTCTTTTTTATTGTTTAATAATTTTCTTTATTCCCAAATGTTGTTCTCCTTTAAGCCTTATAAAGTATACCCCCGCGCTCAGATTATCCAAGGCTAATGCTTGAAGCGAATAAGGCGTGCTATTTATACTTTGTTCTAACAATACCTGACCATACATATTCAGAACAGCAATAGTTGCTGCTTTATTCAATAAAGTATGCGGCAGTCTTACAAGCACTTTGTTATTGGCCGGATTAGGATAGACCGACCAAGCATTATCACTAAGCACATAATCACGAACAGCCACACTACTATCAATACTCAGGATAGGAATACTATCTATGCGCGCATAGAACACCGTACTCTGACCCTGCGGTGGGTTCAAGGTAT
>CALIIL010000058.1 GCA_938017685.1 uncultured Chitinophagaceae bacterium | reverse complement strand
TGATAACCATTTTCTCCTTGTGCTATTTCATCAAAAATAGTCGTAATTTGCTGTTGTGTAAAGTCCATATTTTAAGTGTTTTTGTGTTGCAATTACAAAAATTAATCTTTTGGATTTTACACACTTTTTTGGACACTATCGGATGCAATACTATCATAAGTAAAGCCACCAATCATCGTTCGTTTTTTAAAGTCCAATAATTCTTTACTAAGTAATTCTCGACCACGCACGAAGCAAAATTCTACACCAACAACTGTCTTGCCTTTTTTGATAGCATTTAAATAATACAACTAAGTCTTGCCATAATAGAATGGGATATTAAATTTCTTCTTCAATTCTACATGCGGGTACTCCATAGCCAAATCATGTAAATGATCCGTGAGTTCGATTAAAACCTCATTATCCAACCTAGATTTAAATTCTTCTAGAATATGCACGTATTGAAACTAAAAAAAATGTCCCACTTCGACAAGCTCAGTGTGACATTTTTTAATCTTTTCTGTTCTTGCGTTTGCAGAGCTTTGCGAGCTATAGTTTGTCCCCTTTAGTGGGAATACAATCCTATACTAGATGCACAACACCGCTTCGTTCCTCGCGGAGCATAACGGCATAAAGAGAATACGCTAACAGTCTCAATAGCTATCGGGACAGTATGACAAGCATAGGGTAATGCATCATCAAATTATCAAATCTTTATATCAACTAATCAATCTAGGCCTTACCATGACATTGCTTAAACTTCTTACCGCTTCCGCAAGGGCAAGGTTCGTTACGTCCCACTTTAGGTTCTTCTCTACGAATGGGCTCTTGCTTTACAGGTGTTGGATCATGGTAGTCATTTTCATTGGCTGCATAATCATCACCACGCTCATCAACTTCTGCCTTATTCGATTGCATGCGGCTCATGTCCGTTTTACGTTCGCGAGCTTCATTGATATTCGTTTCTTCTGCAGGGATCCCGCACAAGCATAAGAAGCTTACAATATTTTTATTCGTATCGTTGGTCATGCTTTTGAATAAATCAAAGGCTTCAAACTTATAAATTAAGAGTGGGTCTTTCTGCTCATAACTGGCTAACTGCACCGATTGCTTACTCTCATCCATTTGTCTTAAATGAACTTTCCAACCATCATCAATTAGACCAAGCGTCATTTGTTTTTCAATCGCATCTGCCACCGTTTGTCCTTCACTAGCTAATGCATCTTGCAGGTTTACAACCACATTCATACCCTTTTCTCCATCGGTAAATGGTATAGATACACGCTCCACTTGCTTGCCTTGTTGCGCATCAATATTCTGCAATACAGGTAGTACCTGTTCTACTAATGTTTGTTTTTTGTGCTTATAAAAATTAGTTAACTCATTATATAAATGATCCGTCAATTCATCTGCCTTCCATCGACCAAACTCTTCCTTTCCAAAACTTGGATCAAAACCAAATTGCTTGCGCACAATAATTTTGAAATATTCGTAATCTTTATCTCCCTGAATTTCATCGGCAACTACTTTACAACTTTCATAAAAAGCATTGTCAATATCAATAGCTAAACGCTCACCGAATAATGCATTTCTACGTCGAGCATAAATAACCTCACGCTGCGCATTCATTACATCATCATACTCTAATAATCGCTTACGAATACCAAAGTTATTTTCTTCCACTTTTTTCTGTGCACGTTCTATTGATTTAGAAATCATGCTATGTTGGATCATGTCACCTTCTTTATGACCCATTTTATCCATAACATTCGCTAGTTTTTCACTACCGAACAAGCGCATTAAATCATCTTCTAGAGAAACAAAGAACTGAGAGCTACCCGGATCTCCTTGACGTCCTGCACGACCACGCAACTGTCTATCTACACGACGACTTTCATGACGTTCCGTACCTACAATGGCCAAACCTCCAGCAGCTTTTACACCTTCGCCTAATTTAATATCCGTACCACGACCCGCCATATTGGTTGCAATGGTTACGTTACCTGCTATACCTGCTTCAGCAACCACATTGGCCTCCTTGGCATGCTGTTTCGCATTTAATACATTGTGTTTAATCTTCGCTTGATTTAACATACGGCTCAGTAACTCACTTACCTCAACGGATGTTGTACCCACCAATACTGGCTGACCACCATTACTCAATCGCACAACTTCATCTATAATCGCACGGTATTTTTCACGCTTGGTTTTATATACTTTATCGTCACGATCATCACGTATAATAGGCAAGTTGGTAGGTATAGTTGTTACCTCTAACTTATATATTTCATATAACTCACCCGCTTCGGTTTCGGCCGTACCAGTCATACCACAAAGCTTGTGATACATACGGAAGAAGTTCTGTAAGGTTACCGTGGCAAATGTTTGTGTAGCTGCTTCAACATCTACATTTTCTTTAGCTTCAATCGCTTGGTGTAGTCCATCGCTATAACGACGACCGTCCATGATACGCCCAGTTTGCTCATCAACTATCTTTACCTTCTTATCCATCACCACATACTCTACATCCTTTTCGAATAAAGTGTATGCTTTAAGTAATTGTTGCAAGGTATGAATACGCTCCGTTTTGATAGAATAGTCTTGTAATAAATCGGCTTTTTCCTGAGCTCTTACTTCTTCGCTTACGTCTGTTTGATTTTCAATACGTGTTAATTCTGTAGCAATATCTGGCAGGATAAAAAAGTTAGCATCATCGCCTGATTTAGTAATTAAGGCTAGACCTTTATCTGTTAAATCAACTTGGTTATTTTTTTCATCAATGGTGAAGTATAATTCCTCATCTACCAATGGCATATTTTTTTGTTGCTCACCGAGATAGAAATTCTCCGTTTTCTGCAATATTTGTCTATGCCCTGGCTGACTTAAATATTTGATTAAAGAACTATTCTTAGGCAAGCCTCTATAGGCTCTAAATAATGCAAGTCCTCCTGTGTCTTTATCATCTTGCCCGGCCGCAATTTGTTTTTTGGCTTCAACCAAAAAGGCATTGGTTACCTTACGCTGTGTATTGACCAATAATTCAATTCTTGGTTTTAAGGTATGGAACTCTTGTTCGTCTCCTTTAGGAACAGGACCAGAAATGATTAATGGTGTACGCGCATCATCAATTAATACACTATCCACCTCATCAATCATGGCATAGTGTAATTTCCCTTGAACAATTTCATTCGGGTTTTGCACCATATTATCTCTCAAGTAATCAAAACCAAATTCATTATTTGTTCCGTAAATAATGTCTGCTTTATAGGCTTGCTTTCTTTCTTCAGAATGTGGTTGGTGCTTATCAATACAATCAACTGTTAGTCCTAACCACTCGAATAATGGAGCATTCCACTCGCTATCACGACGGGCTAAGTAATCATTTACAGTAACTAAATGAACACCCAAACCACTTAAGCCATTTAAGTAAGAAGGCAAGGTTGATACCAAGGTTTTACCCTCACCCGTAGCCATCTCAGAAATCTTACCCTCGTGTAAGTTATAACCACCAATAAGCTGTACATCATAATGTATCATGTTCCAAGTGATATCAGCACCACCGGCTTTCCAAGTATTATTATATACTACTTCATCCCCTTCTACATTTACATACTCACGAGATACCGCTAGGTCTTCATCATTATAGAATTTGCTTGAGCGTATTTGTGTATTTTCAGTAAAACGACGAGCTGTTTCTTTCATTGTAGCAAATGCTGCCGGCAATATCTCTAATAACACCACTTCTAATTGCTCATCGCGCGATTTTGTTAAGACATCAATCTCTTTAAAAATTGCATCTTTCTGATGAATGTCAGCTTCAGCTTCGGCTGCTGCCGTTTTGGCTTCAATTTCGTTATTGATTTCACTTAAGTGCTGAGCAATAATGCCTTTAAACTCGGCTGTCTTATTACGCAACTGGTCATTACTGAGTGATTGGTACTGGCTATACAGCTCATTAATCTCATTGACCAAAGGCTGTAACTTCTTTACATCCTTTTCTGATTTAGAACCGCCAAATATTTTATTTAATAATCCGAACATAATTATATATATCTAATCAAATTTTATACAAACTTTCTATTTTGAGCCAATATGGCTGAAAGTGCGTAAAGGTAATATGTTTTTGTGGGGTGCAATCCTAATTTTTGGATAAAAAAACACCCGCCATGGGCGGGTGTTTTTTAGTGAAAAATTAATGGAATTATTTAAACTGAACAATATCAGCAGTTACTATACATTTTACTTGATTATAAATACCAGTAATTAAAGTATTCTTGAAATTAACTGTAATGTTGGCCAATGCCTGTCTATCAGTCAAATTAGAATTTTTCATAAGGTCCGATTTAGCATCTTCAACTAAATTTTTTCGCGCTAATCCTCCAAATCCAAATATGTAGGTAGCAGTTGACTCCCCAGCTAAGTTCTTTTTGACATATGAGAAATTGTTTTGACTAAGTGCCGCTGAATTACTTATATAGCCAGTATGAAATGCACAACTAGAAAAGAATAATGCAATTGAGCGGATAAATTATTTTTAATAAAAAAAGTTTTATTCAATAGTAAAAAAAATGCTGCAAATATTAAAAAATAAACACTAATTGAATGTCTTTGTTTTTTTATCGTAAACCCAAACGGACTTTGCTACATAATTTGCTGCCTTGCCTCGTCTTAGAGTATTCAGAAAAACACCATCAACAAATGAACCAAGAAATAATGCACCTGAAGTTACACCTGTCAAACTACTAACTGTATTATTCTTAGAAGTTCCAGAAATAATAGACAAGACAATCGAAGTTCCAAAAGCACCCCAAGCAGCGTATCTATGTCTTTTTACAATTTTCATTTGGTTGGGATATTTAGTTAAGTATCGATTGGATAATGGGTCATTAGACACTAAAGGTTTGACAAAATCATAATCTGAAGTTAGAGCAGATAATCCCGTTTCGGGATTTTCAACATACTCTAAAACTATATTTCTTTTCTTCGTTTTTACATTTCCCGTTTGACTAGTAGATACTTCTGTTCTAACTTGAATTTCTTTATAAATATTTAGTTTTCCAAACTTCACCCTTGTAGCGAAATCATTAGTATACATATCTTTTTTCTTTGTTGAACCTAAAAATAATTTCTTGTAATAGGCTTTATCATTCTGGTATGCAACAACATCTTTAACAGGATACTTTTTGTCATCAGATGCAATCGTTGCTTGACCAATAAACTTTTGCTTAATCTCCGGTTTATCAATCTTTATTACCTCTTTACTATTCATAAGCTGAATATGATTGCCTGTAATTGTATCTCTACTCTTAAGCGCATTGGATTTAGCTCTATTTTTTGAATAATTAGATTTTTGTAAAAAAGTACAAGAGCTAAAAAGAAATAGTCCCAAAAAAAGTATTGTAAGTTTTTTCATAATGCATTCGAATTTAGATTGACATACTGCCAAAACCAAACATATTGTAAATAAATAATAGTCTTCTAATTCTTAAATACCCGATATTAAAAAATCGGTTATGGCTAAAGTATACAGTGTGGCTAAGCCGCCTAATACCAAACCCCAAACAGCTAATTTCTGTTCAGGTTCATGATTTGTTATAGACAGAGAACCATATATTATAGCCAAAATACCCAATGGAGGAAAAAGAACCATACCTAAAATGCCAAATAAAAGGGCGTTGCTAGCTTTAGTAGATTTGACTTTTTTGGACTTTGACCTTTTATCTTTCTCGCCTAATATAGTCTTGGTGATTTTACTTGCATTCTTTGCCTCAATCGGAATAGACGCCATAACATGGGCGCTAGAAGATGTCATTAAGAAAAATAAGCAGGCCAATAGCAAATTATTATTCATTTTAAATAAATATTAGTAAAGTAATAAATAGAGACGATTTAACTTCATGCATCGTGAGAGGATTGACCGTTTTATTATTTTTTAGTATTAGCACTTGCTGCTTTGGAACCAATTATAATTACGAAGGCACTCTAGTAACTGCCGGACAAACAATAAAATTTGAACTCCACTATGATATTAATGCAAAGCGTGTTGTAAACGGCTACTCTCTAACTGGAAAAGGCACAAAAGATGAAACCAAAAGCCGAATAAAAGGGCGCTTTAACAAAAAAACAAACTCAATTTTTTTTTATGAGACGGTTGTTCTTTCAAGCAGAGCCAAGTATGAAAATTTAAATTTTTGCTTGCTTACAGGCACATTATATAAAAAGAAAAAAGGGAATGAAGTGACCCTTAAAGGCAACTTCCTTGGCTTTATTCGCGGCACAAAAAAGAAGTGCGCAAGCGGGAAAATATCACTCAATGGAAAAGAACAAATAATAACTAAGCCTAAACCCCAGCTTATAAAAGCCAAAATAGATACGCTATACAGTAATATAAGCGCGAAGAAAATAATCGATTATAAATGGCTAGCAAAAACCATTGATCTAGCTGTATGGGATGATTATAATGCCGATGGCGATGTGCTTACTATCTACTTCAATGGACAAAAAACAGTAGACAATTATACTTTAAAGAAAACAAAAAAAGCAATAACACTCACCTTAGATCCTACTAGAAAAAATATCATAAAAATTGTAGCAAATGCCGAAGGGAAGGCGCCACCTAATACAGCAAGACTAACTCTTTCGGATGGTAAAATACAGCGTGATTTAATAACGCATATTAAGAAGGATCAAACAGTATATATTAGACTGAATAGAAACTAAAAACCAAAAAGTGCAATGAGCACTCCGATAAGGGCAAGCAATGCGAGCAAGCCTAAGCCGCCAATACAAATACCAGCAATAGCTAGCCCCTTAAACTTTTCTCCACGCGTTAGACCTATAATACCCAAGACTACAGCAGCAATAAAAAATGGAATGCCCAAAAAACCAGTGGCTGCTGTTAATAGAATGCCGAGCAATGCGCATGAAAGTGCTAAAATGCTATATAGTCGGCCCTTAAAAACGTCTTATTTTTAGTGCTATAATTTTTAAATTAGTAAAATATATTCCTAAGGTGTACCTGTTAAAGCAGAAAACGATTTTTAAATAAAGCCCGAAAGTATTCTTTAGGAGTTTACTCATTAA
>CALIIL010000057.1 GCA_938017685.1 uncultured Chitinophagaceae bacterium | reverse complement strand
CATAGCCTAGCTCTTTAATATCTGTTATTACAAAATAAGCTAGAATGCCAGATGGAAGAAAGTGTGATATAAAATGTTCTGCCAAATCTTAAAATTTAACCCCAAAGATAATTTACTCCCCACAGTTATCACGTGATCCTATAAACTAGTGAATGTGCACAGAGTAGCCAAGGATAAAAAAGAGGCCGTGCGCATGGCTATCATGGCGGGTATTGATATAAGCATGACGCCCAATGATTTTGAGTTTACAAAATTATTAATTGAGCTTGTAAAAGAAGGTACTATCCCAGAAAGCAGATTAGACCTTTCGGTGCGAAGAATTCTAAAATTAAAACAAGATTTAGGTCTGTTCTATCAAACAAGTTATGACAAAAGCTATTATTCTTTATTTGGCTCTGAAGAACATGCACAAGCAAGTTATGATGTAGCGGCTGAATGTCTTACGCTATTAAAAAATAAAAAAAATGTACTTCCAGTAAGTAAAAATGAAAAAATATTTGTGTGCGGTCCTGCGGCAAATAGTTTAAACTTATTAAATGGTGCATGGACGCATACTTGGCAAGGTATAGATACTACTTACAATACCAAAGGCAAGCAAACAATCCTTGCCGCATTACAAAGCAACTCAAGCAATATTAGTTATGCCAAAGGAGTTGCAATAGATAGTGTAGAAAATATTAAACAATGCGTTAAACAAGCCAAGCAAGCTGACAAAATTGTTATAGCCATTGGCGAAACACCTTGTACAGAAATACCAGGTAATATTAATGACCTTACATTGACTGCTCCGCAGTTAGGTTTAATCAATGAATTGAGCACATTAAATAAGCCAATCATATTAGTATGCAACTTTAATAGACCGCGTATAATAAATAGCGTAGTGGAAAAGGTTGATGCGATACTATATGCTTACCTATCGGGGGACGAAGGTGGACGCGCTATTGCAGATTGTATTTATGGCAAAGTAAACCCAAGTGGTAAGCTTCCATTTACTTACCCAAGACATGTTAATTCATTTGTGCATTACGACCGCAAATTTTCAGAAGACCAAGATGTTGATTTTTCTGCGAATGCCTATCGCCCACAATTTGATTTTGGCTTTGGATTAAGCTATACAGACTTCGCCTATTCTAATATTAAACTCAGTGATACAACATTAGGCAAAACAGAAAAAATTACGTTAAGCGTTGTGGTAAAAAATACAGGTACAACAACCGGAAAGGAAGTAGTACAACTTTACTATGCCGATTTGGTTGCATCAATTACCCCATCAGTAAAAAAACTAATGGCTTATGAAAAAATTAAACTAGTACCTGGAGAGACAAAAACCATTTCTTTTGATATAAGAAAAGAAGACTTCTCATTTATAAACAAGAAATTAAAAAGGATAACCGAATCGGGTGAAATTGAATTGATGTTGCACGGACAAAAAAAGAAGATATATGTTGAATAATATTAAAATACTACTCACCATATTATCCATTGTATTAGTTTTTTCTTGCAAGCAAGGAGAACCACCCGAGGCAGTTGCACCTGTTATTCCAGGCGACTTAGAATTCTCAGGTTATCAATGGAGATATAAAGATGCACCCAATCCTGTTGGACCGGGCCCTAATCGCTTTTCTGGCACTAGTGATTTTGCTTGGGTAGATGCCAATGGACATTTGCACTTAAAAATTGCTCAGAATGGTAACTTCTGGACTTGTAGCGAAATCATTTCTACCAAGGTTGTAGGCTACGGCACTTATATTATGACTTGTATGAGTGACATTAGTGTCTTTAATGAAAAAGCAGTTTTTGGTTTCTTTACATGGGACAGTTACTCGTTCCAAGAACAAGCCAATAGTGAAGTAGACGTAGAATTTTCTCGTTGGAATAACCCGAACGATACAACGCTCATTAATTATGCTGTACAGCCTGTAATCTTTAGCAACCCCATTCCTAATGCAGAAAGAAGTTATAAAGCCGTTACGCCTGTTTCTGTGCTTAAGCAACCTATTACACACATGATGCGTTGGACACCAGATAGTGTGCATTATGAAAGCTATACAGGAACCACTTATCCGGGAGCTAATAAGATTGCAGAATGGACATTTACAAAAGATAATGTAGCACGACAAAAAATGGAAGGACCTAATACCTCTGACCCAATAATTATTCCTGCGCCAAGTGACTCAACGAATGTGCGCTTTAATTTCTGGTTACTTGATGGTGTCGCACCAACCAATAATCAAGAGCATGAGGTTATTATTTCATCATTTAGTTACCAACCACTTTAAAAAAAATAAACACACATATATAGACTAATAATTACACACTTAAATTTTTAAACAATGAAAAACAAAAACAAAATGAAAAACAAATTTCTACTTTTGATTGCAGTCATTCTTATGTCGGCAACAACCTCTTTTGCTCAGCAAATGGTAACCTTTCAAGTTGAAAGCCCAGACTCAACACCCGTATACGTATTTGGTAGTTGGAGTAGCTGGAGTAACTTCCCTGGAGACGCTATGACGTTAATCGCACCAAATAAATATTCGGTAACATTATCAATTGCATCTAGTACTACGCACGAATTCTTATTCGTTAATGGAACTGCAACGGAGTCTATGGACCCAACAGCAGCTTGTACGAATATGAATACACAATATACAAACCGTGTAATAAATGTAGGAACAGCTGATACGGCAGTATGTTATACTTGGGAAACTTGTACGAGTTGTACAGTAACTCCTCCTCCTCCTCCTCCGGCACAAATTAATGTTACGTTCCAAGTTGAAAGCCCCGATTCTTTGCCTGTTTCATTAATTGGAAGCTGGAACTGGGCAAATTTCCCAGGACCTAATATGACTTCTGTTGGTCCTAACCAATATGCAGTTACACTTCAATTAGATCCTTCTACGGCTTATGAATTCCTATATGTAAATGGGGCAACTTCTCCTATAGCAGAAAGCATGGATCCAACCACGGCTTGTACAAATATGAATACACAATATACTAATCGCACATTGAGCTTAGGAGCTAATGATACTACCATTTGTTTTGAGTGGGAAAACTGCACAGCATGCACTGTTGCTCCTCCTCCAACACCACTAAATGTAACTTTCCAGGTGCAAAGTCCTGATTCATTGCCTGTACATGTATTTGGCAACTGGTCTAACTGGTCTAACTTCCCTGGTGATGTAATGACTTCAATTGGTAATAACACTTATGAGGTAACGCTTCAAATCAATCCAAGTGCAACGATTGAATATCAATTTGTAGGAGGTGTACAGGACAATGAAGTTTTGGATCCAACCTTAGCGTGTACAAATATGAATACTCAATTCCCTAATCGTGCAACTACAATTGGAACAAATGATACAACCTTCTGCTATACTTGGGAAACCTGTGATGCTTGTATTCCATTAAGTTTAAATGAAATATCAAAAGATGAATTAAGCATTATGGTAAGTTCAAGCTATATACGCCTAAATGCTACTGAATTAAACGAAGTAGATGGTTTAGAAATATTTGACGTGGTAGGAAGAACAGTATTTGCTTCTCAAGGAAAAGTAAAAACAAACCAAAACATAGATGTAGATTTATTATCGAACAAGCTGTATTTAATTAGAGTGCGTAACGGTAACGCTTACCAAACAATTAAATCAACCATTATTAAATAATCAAATCAACCATTATTAAATAATCAAAAATTATTGAGCAGCCTTCCCAGTGAAGGCTGCTCAATTTATAAAATAAAAATATGAACAAGAAACTCCTAAAGATAACAGGCCTAGCTATTTTGTTATTTACAATCAGTACTACATGTATAGCCCAGTTAACGCCCATCGATTTTGAAACCGGAGGATATGGAGCAACTTGGAATTGGACAACCTTTGAAAATGCAACTAACCCAGCACCGCAAATTGTAGCCAACCCGAGCACAAGTGGTATTAATACATCTAGTACGGCAATACAATTTACATCATTACAAGCAGGGCAGCCTTGGGCAGGATTTGAAAGCTTACATGGCGCAGGCATTGGCACATTTACCTTAGATAGTAGTAATAGTGTGGTCAAAGTAATGGTCTTCAAATCCGTGATAAGTGATGTTGGTGTAAAATTTGTAACGCCATCATCTGCTTCTACAGGAGAGTTAAAAGTAGCTAATACATTAACCAATGAGTGGGAAGAATTGACATTTGACTTTACAAGTCTAATTGGTCATCCAGCTATGATCGGTATTGATCAGATTGTAATTTTGCCTGATTTTGATTTGGCAGGAAGAACATCCAATAATATATCATATATAGACAATATTACAATGGGCATACCTACAGCACCAATCAATGTAACATTTGCCGTACAAAATACAGATTCAACTCCTGTATTCCTTTTTGGTAACTGGGACAATTGGAGCAACTTTCCAGGAGCACCTATGACGCTTAATAGCACTACAGGTAATTATGAAGCAAGTGTTGCTTTAGCTCCTAATACATCTATCGAATACCTATTTGTCAATGGCGTAAATACCAAGGAAGTTTTAGACTCTAGTATGGCATGTACAAATGGTAATAGTCAATTTACTAATCGATTAACACAACTAGGAGCAAACGACACAACCCTGTGTAACATATGGCAAACATGCTTATCATGCAACCCATTATCATTAAATGATATTCAGGAGAAAAATGTTGAAATACTTGCCGGAAACAAATTTGTAAGAATCAATACAAGTGACTTTAGTTCTTTTGATCAATTAGAAATAACAACACTATTGGGTAAAAAGATATTCAGTGCTCAAGAGAGAATATTAGCCAACCAAAATATTCCAATTGAGTTAAACAGCAATCAACTTTATATCATCCGAGTTCGATCTGGTGACAACTATTTTACTACAAAAACAATTATTAAAAATTAAAAAACAAAATCATGAAAAAACCTTTATTCTTAACACTACTACTAAGCATTTGCTTAACTAGTATTTTTTTTAACTCCAAAGCTCAGACTACTGTAACGGTCGATGGTTCTGGGAATTGGTTGGCCTATATGAATGTATTTGACCTAGCTAATAATTACCAATTTGGTTCAGGTTGGGGCTTAGCAGATGTAAAATCTACAATAAACGCACCGATGAACGCTGTAACATTGCAGCCTAACTTTAATACCTATGTTGATAATCCAGGAGACCCTTATTGGAGAAACGGTACCATGGGAAATAAAAATATGGAAGCTAATACTTATTTAGAAGCTACAGGACTAACAGGACAAACGGTTACTTTCACAGGAAATGTATTAAGCAATACATTAGACGCAGGTTACACAAGAACTGCATTTGTAAAAGCATTAGATCCAGCTATGGGTTTTGCAACGGTTATAAACCAACGGTTCCTTTACCTGCCAACGGACCATTTACTGTATCAGCAGCAATCCCTGCAACTCCAGGTTTAATTGTACAATATGGTTTCACAATATTTGGCATTAATGCTAATCCTGCTAACGAAGCAGCATTAGGAAGCATTACCGCTGGACCTTTAGCTCCTACTCCATTATCACTTACATCATTCAATGCTTCATTAAATGGAGATGTGGTTGACCTTATTTGGCATACAGAAGATGAAGAATTTGTCAAAGAATTCCAAATTCAGCATAGTTATGATGGTATAAACTTTGAAACATTCGATATTGTAAAAGCTAACAACGAAGTTGAAAACAATTACGCAACTACTGATTACTCTCAAACGAATAAAAACTACTACAGATTAAAAATGATTGATCTTGATGGCACCTACACTTATTCTAATGTTGTAAAAATAAACAGAACAAAGAACGAAGTAAATAATGTATTTCCAAACCCATCAAAAGGGACAATCAATATCGTTACAGCAACTGCTGATAAGCAATTGATTACTATTTATAACTCATTAGGATTAACCGTTGGGCAAGTAAATACGCAAGACAACTTCACACAATTAGACATCTCTAGCTATGCAACAGGTGTATATTTTGTACAGTTCGAAAACGGACAAATAACTCAATTAATCAAACAATAAGAGACAATAATTTTGTATCTTATATGCCCAAGGGAAAATACACCTTGGGCATTTTTTTAACCCAATAAAGGCTAATAAAAACACATGAAAAACACAAAAAAAATAACCCTTCTTATAACACTACTCCTTTCATTTTCAAGTGCAACACAAGCGCAATTCTGGAACATGGTTTGGGCCGATGAGTTTAATAGCAGTACAATAAACTCAGCCAACTGGACAATGGAAATAGGCACCGGAAGTAGCGGCTGGGGAAATAACGAATTACAATACTACACAGCTCGACCTGAAAATGCGCAAATCATTAATGGACAATTGGCTATTATAGTCGGCCCTTAAAAACGTCTTATTTTTAGTGCTATAATTTTTAAATTAGTAAAATATATTCCTAAGGTGTACCTGTTAAAGCAGAAAACGATTTTTAAATAAAGCCCGAAAGTATTCTTTAGGAGTTTACTCATTAA
>CALIIL010000056.1 GCA_938017685.1 uncultured Chitinophagaceae bacterium | reverse complement strand
TGCCATAATCCTAGCCGATTTTCGCGAGCCCTTTCTTCGGCAATAGCAAATTGTTCATTCTTAGAATATTTCTTAAAGTGCCATGCATAACCTGAATCAACTAAAACCATATTTACAAAAACATCCTGAACATATACATGACCCAATATTCGACCATACCGGTCTTTCTTTTTGTACTCTACCCACACTTCTTTTCCAAAAATGAAAGACGCTAGCATTTGCTTAGCTCCTTTACCATGAGGCTGACCTTTCTCTGGACAATCAATGTCTAAGAGTCTAATTTTATACTTTTGTGTATCACTTGTAAGTAAAGTAAAGGTATCCCCATCGGCAATTTTAATCACTTTGCCTTTTATAACTTTTGCCTCGCTTACTTCCGTACAAGAAAGTGCAAACAGCCCTACCATCAATAATAAATAACGCATTAGTCTTCTATTAAGTGTTGGTCATTAGCACCTGTAATCCCTTCGATAGAACCAATCAAATGATTACTATTAAGTAGTACTTTGTCAATCTGCTTTTCGCGTTCCTTCCACATTTTTTCCATTTGCATACGCTCTCTGTCTATTCCTGATTTGAGGGAAAGATAAGCTGTGTTAATCGTTTCTACTTGTTGACGAAACTCGTTGCTATTAAAATAATCGTAAAGCATTTCTTTTTTCTCTCCTTTGTTTTCCTGGCTTTGCTTAGCTCTAGCTACTCGCAATATTCCTTCTCGTAATGACTTAACCAAGCTAACCACTTCGTTAAACTGACAGATCCATACACCATCTTTTAAATCAAACATGTCCATATCCTTAGGCATTGTTTGTGTAACCAATACGCTTACATCACCTTGGTCAGCAAGTGTATCTTCTTTAAGCTTAGGTAACCACTCTTTTTTAAAATCCTTGGTGCGCTTACTTTCAAATACAATCCGTCCTGCCATTTGACCAGCACTATTTTTTACAATGAGAATACAATCAGCACCTTTTCTTCCTTTACCAATTTCATCTACTTGGTCGTAGGGAAATGTATCGCGCAACAACTCTTCCAAGGCAAGCTCCATGACTTCTCCTTGCGTTTGCATACTTCCTTGTTCTAATTTTTTTCGCATAGTATCCGATAGTTTTTTCTGATCTTCTACTTGTTTTTCTAAAGCTCTTTTCTCCAGATCAAATTTCTCACGTTCTTGAGAAAGGATTTTTTTACTTAAATGATCGGTAAGCTCCTCTTCCATTTTAAGTTTCTCTTTCCTCATTTTCAATTCAAGCTCTTCATCTTTAGACTTCAACTGTTTCTCGAGCTCCATCTTTTCAACTTCCATTTTTTGCAAAGCTTTAAGCTTCGTTTGTTCCTCTTCCAGCTTTTCTTTCATGGCCTTCATTATGGCAGCCTGCCCTTCTTCAGCCTCTTTTTTAAGATCATTTTGTTTTTTGGCTAGTTCATCTTCTAGTTTTTTCTTAAATAAGTCATTCTGATTTTTACGCTTTTCTTCAAATTCTTGCTCTTTTTCTTTCAAAAGAGCCTCTTTTTGACGCAATTCCTTCTGTATACCTTCTTTGAGGTGTTTTTCTATATCCTTGGTTAGCACCTCGCTTAGGTCGTAAGTTTCGGAACAGTGTGGACAAGTAATGATTTGAGACATAATTAAATAATTCTTAAAGTAAATTTAGGACAAAGTATTAGTAGTATTTTAGCGAAGTATTCAGATGACTGTTAAGAAGTTTCTATCCCAACTCAAATACGTTATGCAGTTCATGCCTTTGCGTTTGAACTTCTTCATTTTTGGTGCGCTAGCGTTCATCATCTATTTTTTCATTTCTGAGAATAAAGCTGAGACCTCTTCATTCTTTGGGTTTCTTATACTTATGAGCAAAATTGCTGTTTGGCTTATTATCATTTTACTATTAGTCAGCTTTCTTTCCACAATAATATCTTATTTCTACTATCGGCATGCTGGTAACAAGCTAGATATTCATTTTTTCGAAAAAGAAACTCGCCGTAAGGGCAAACGCTTGAAATTACAAGCTTCTATTGCCAACATATTTAAGCCCATTCTTGGCAGCATTAGTACACGTTTTATTTACAACAATCTAGATCTTAGTCAAAAGTTCATTTTACATAAAAAGCACAAAAGGAAGTTTCTGAGTTTAAGACCTGGGGTAAGTTCTGCAACAACTATCCATTTACCAGATATTAAAGAATACCAGTTTAAAGGTGCACTCATTTATTTTGAAGATTTATTTCGCTTTTTCTCTTTAGCTTCATTTACTAAGCTCAATGAGCAGTTTAGTAACTTACCTAAGAAAATGAATATCTCTGAAGTAGAGAGTGAACCCAAAGCTACAGATGCTGAAGAAATAAGAATAAAGAAATTACGCCGCGTAAATGGTGAATGGCTAGAGTACAAGAAATTTGAAGCAGCTGATGACATCAGAAGAATCGTATGGAAAGTATTTGCCAAGAACCGTGAGCTAATGGTAAGACAGCAGGAAACATTAAATCCATTTGCCTCTCATATCTATTTCTATCTAAGTTTTTATAATGATAATGAAAAAAGCTATTTACACCCTAGTCACTTACAATTGATGGCTAATTACTACAAAAATGTAAGCTGGTCAGTCTATGATGCGTTATTGCAACAGAATTTTGACATTAAACTAATTGTTGATCAAGCTATAAAACCGAATGCTGCTTCGAGTGATGATGAATCAAAAGCTGAAAAAATTTCACTTTGCGATTGGCAGCAAGATACACATGTGCAAGATTGGTTTGATCCGCGTAAGGGCAGTATAATATTTTTACATTCATTAATTTCCTCTCATGATGTGGAGGAGCTTTTAGAAAAATGCGATGTGCATACTAAAATATTCTATGTTGATTTATCAAAACCATTTGTAAGTGACGTGGCCAAAAACTGGTTAAAATCAATATTCTTAAAACCAAAGCAAGATGAACTGTCACAGTTACAGCAAACATGGCCATTTTCTCCCATGAAGTATTTAATACAAGACAATCATAAAAAGAACTTACAATTACTAAACGAAACATCAGCTGAAGTTGAGATTATCTAAATGGAATTTGGAAACAACATAAAATTAAAACGCTTTGCAGCACAATTTATATTCTTGGCGGTGCCAACGATATTTGTTGCAGCGTTTTTGTTATGGCGCGCCAATGCCTATTTTAGTATATTAAGAGACCAATGGGTAGAACAATTGATATACTATTCTGCAGGCCTGGTTATTGCGCTTATCTTTTATATTAAACGATTTCGTTTCCTTACCACCTTTAGCTTACTTATTTTACTCTTTTTTGTAGCCTATAAGTTCTTAGATAATATAGCCGTTGGTGAGTTTGATGCCTTTTTTATCTCCAAGCAATTCCTTGTATTTGCTATTTTATTTTCATTTGGCTGGATATGCGGCTGGGGGTTTCAGCGCTTACGCTACTTCCCTATTCTACTTTCATCTCTATTCTTTTTGTTAGGGATTTATCTGATATCTAAGACGGGTGAGTTTAATCTCAATACTATTTTCTTTATCCTCTTACCTATTACATTTTATGGTATTTACCTTCTCTTTAGCTCTAACGAAATTTATAAATCCAAACAGAGTAACTTCCTTTCTTATCGAAATTTAATTAAGCGCTTATTCTTTTTTCTATTATTAATGGGCGTAGTAAGTACAGCCGTTATAGCTGTGATGTATGATGAAATAGTTGAAAAAATTGAGAACTATGGCGGAGGCGAAAGCAATGAGGACAACTCCATGCTCAAGAAAAACAAAGATGGCAGCGTAAGCAATCAAGAGCAATTAAAAATTAACGAGAATAACAACAGAACCAACAAGCTTGTTTTTTGTGCCTTTATAGATAATATGTTGGAGGATATGGACATACCCAATCCGCTGTACATGAACTCATATTACTTCACCAAATTTGACACCTTAACTGAAACCTTTGAGCGCGACAAGAACGTTCCTTTTAATGACGAGTTTACTCCTGATCCATCACAAATACCATTATTCTCCATTGAAACACAACGCAACAAAATAGATAGCGGGCTAAGCAACAAAAACAGAAAGGAAGTAGAGATTGAGGTGTATAAAAAGAATTTGGCAAAAGATGCTTTCTTAGCACCAAGCACAGCATTTGAAATACAACCCATTACCGTTGAGAAGGATTACCAAGCCGAATTTAAATACGCCTATCGTGCTAAATCATATGTGTCTGATTTGAACAGTGCTTATTTTATATATAATTCAGATAATGAATATATTCAGCAGTTTCAGGAACAACGCTTTGCCGAGTTGCGTCGTGCAAAAAGTTATAAGAACGTTCCAGAACGTTTTTTAAATTATTACACACATTTCCCAAGTGCTAAGAAATTTTCTAACTTTAAATCATTGGCAGATAGTTTAGCCAAAGGCAAAAAACACACAATTGACAAAGTACTTGCAATAAGAAATTACTTTCAACAGAAAAACGCTTTAGGCGAAGCAGTATACTCTTACTCCGACAACCCGGGCATTCCAGGATTGCCGGGCGCTTCTAAGTTGAGCACATTCATGTTTCAAGAAAAGAAAGGCTGGTGTACTTATTATGCAGGCTCTACATTGCTCATGTTACGTGCCATGAATATTCCTTCTCGCATTTCTGTAGGCTTCCTAACAGTAGACCGAAGTGACAATAACAAAGGTTGGTATTGGTTCTACGAAGATCAGGCGCATGCTTGGGTACAAGTATACTTTCCAGAATATGGCTGGTTAGACTTTGACTTTACTATTGGCAATGAAGAAGCGGAGCAATCGCCAGAGCCTGATCGAACACCGCCACTACAACCCCCTAAACCAGTGCTAGTTGTTTCCGGCGAGCTTCAAACTATAGATACTATCGAAAACGTCATTCGCCTAAAGAGCAATCATTTAATCTATAATAAAAAAGAGTTTAAGGATATTAATAAAAAAATATCATTGAATGTAGCGTCTACCAAAATATGGAAAGACAGCTTACAAATAACCATTGCTCAATTAAAAAAAGGAGATACCGTTATGAGTGTAAGCTATGACCCCAAAATTAGTTTTTACCCTTCATCAACTATTGAGAAGTTGCTAGCTAAGTTACCGAAGAACATACCTATGGACGAGCTATATGTAAAAACTGAAAACCAAAAAGAGATAACTACACCTGAGGAAAAGACTGAAGAGTTAAAAAGTTGGACTTATTATATCATTTGGTCTATTGTTGCTTTGCTTTTACTGATTATTTTTATCTTATCCTTACCGTACCTAACCTTTAAGTTATTTGCAGCGCGAATTAAAAAAGCTAAATCTGAGGAAGAGAGAGCTTATCGAATATTCCGCGCTTCCAGTTTTTATCTAAATCAGTTAGGTTACTCAAGGAAGTCGCAATCGTTCTTACAATTTGCTAAGCAACAAGTTGTTCCTGCCTTTAACAATCAATACGATACTTTTGCTAAGTATTATTTAAAGATTAAGTACGCTAAGCAAAATTTGAACCAAGAGGAACAAGCCTTTATACATGACTATTGGTCAATCTTTTATAAAGAAAGCAAAAAGAAATTTGATAAGAAAACGAGCTTTAAGAAATTCTTAAACCTCAATAAGTATGTACAATATTTTTATTTACCTAAATTAGAGGAAGCAAATGGAAGAACAACATAACGCAATTGGACGCCTCATAGCCAATATGCAAACAGTTATTAAGGGTAAACCTGAACAGATAAAACATGTAATTACATGCCTACTGGCAGGAGGTCATGTACTTATGGAGGACAATCCTGGAACAGGTAAGACTGTCTTGGCAAAAACATTGGCAGCATCCATTGGAGGTGGCGCTAGTTTTAAGCGTGTACAATTTACCCCCGATTTATTACCTATGGATTTATTGGGCTCCTACATTTTTGATGAAAAAAATGTAGACTTCACCTTCAAAAAAGGCCCGTTGTTTTGCAACATTCTTTTAGCTGATGAAATAAATCGTGCCTCACCTAAAGTGCAGTCTGCCTTATTAGAGGCTATGGCCGAGCATCAAATTACAATGGGTGACACAACTTTTCCTCTAGAGAAGCTTTTCTTTTCGATTGCTACTCAAAACCCTATTGAAATGGAAGGTACCTACCCCCTTCCTTCAGCTCAGCTTGACCGCTTCTTTATGAAAATATACTTTGGTTATGTCAATGAAGAAACTGAACTAGACATTTATACTAACTATCAGAATATTCATAATAATCTGACAGGCTTAAACCAAGTAATAAGCTTAGATGAAATTGTACAATTGCAAAAAGAAGCACATCAAGTAGTTGTGCATGAAGAGATTATTAAAAGTGTATCTAATATTGTAAGAGCCACTAGAAACAATGCGGGCATTAGCTTGGGCGGTTCGCCTCGCTCGGGTATTGCGTTATTAAAATGCCTGCGTGCCTATGCATTAATTGACAATAGAACTTACGTAATTGAAGATGATTTAAAAGACATTGCCTTTGCTGTTCTTGATCATCGTTTAATTTATAAAAATAAAGAAGCACGAAAAGAAAGTTTAACGCAAATCATTAATACAGAAATGACGAGACTGACCCAGCTCAAATTATTTTAAATGAGAGCTATAGGCCTACATATTATTCTTATTGTCTGTTTACTTGCGCCTTTGCTTGCAATAGCAAAAACGAAAAGTGAAAAGCGTTATGAAATTGATGCAAAAAGAATAGGCATTGAGTATAGTTCTGAAAATGCCTTGGTTCGCTCTCGTGAATTTAAACGAATTGATAGTAGTTATTATGTAGGCTGGATGTTCGAAGGCACCTATCGTTATGAACGCGCAGCGGATTATTTAGGTTTTAAATTAGCGGCCGAGCAACTACAGAAATCCATTGACCTTTTATACCGTGACTTTAAAAAAGAAATCACAACACGTACCAGTGATATCATGACCTTTTACCCGATGTATGAGCTACATCGAGATTTTGACTATATCGCTTATACTCTAATGAATGCCTATAGCAACATGGAGCGACCGGATTTAGTGTGGCAGCATTTACGTTTTTGCCAGAAAGTAAATTTACAAGATGAACAATATTCTGATACTTACAACTATTTAGCATGGACTGTTCACCGCAATCGTTTTTACACTTCTAGCAAATTTAGCTTTCTAAAAAACTCTATTGAGGAAAATGAAATATATGCCGAGGAACTTTTAGACTCTGCCGTTTGGAAAATTAGACAAGATGCCAAATTGAATGACCAACTATTTAGTGGTAATCATTACGACAACTCAATACACTCCGTATGGCATTATAAATCTATCATATATAGTTATGGTTTAGAAATTGAGAAAGCAAGAAAATATTACAACAATCTTAAACCAACATATTACTTCCCGGAAAATAATTACGCTACTTTCAATGCGATCCAAGGCAAATTTAAGCAAGCAAAAAAATACTACGACATTGCCAAATCACAAGATCAAGGCGATAAACGTATGAAGGAGAGTTTTTATTACTCATCCATTTTAAATGCATACTCAGCCACGCCCAAAGAAGGCATTCAGGAAATGAAAGACATCATTTCAGCCAATGGAACGACCCCAGGATTTGGCTGGTACAATATTGGCTTGGCAAGAGACTTATGTTATGATGGTCAATTAGACGCTGCCAAAAAATATATAATTCGAGCAGAACAATTTAAAGAGATACACCGAGGTACAACCTTGGGACAAAGCCATTATGATTTTAGCGTGGCACTTATTCAGCTTATGATTAAGGAGAAAAAAATTAATCAAATTAAGTTCATGAACAAAGGCTGGTGGTACTCATTATCAGATTTAGCATCATTAACACAACTTACAACTGAGAAGTATGCCTTGCAATTTCTTATTATCAATCAATTGGCTAGCAATCCTGAACGTGAGCTTGTTGTATACAAATTATTTTCAACGGAAAATACGGTATCCTTTGATGAAATATGGTACCTCGTTAAGGACTTTAGCACTAATTTTTTCTTGAAAAAATATCAGGAATTTGCACAGACCGATGAACGACCATTGATAAGAAACTACTATAATTATTTTGCAGGAAAGCTCTACTTAGAAAAGGCGGAGTATACAACGGCCTTAAAATATTTTAATCAGGCTTTATCAAAAGACAATATAGATCCTGCTGCCGAAAAACTCTTTCTCAGTCGTATACATTTAGCACAAGCTCAATGCTACAAAGAGCTAAATAATGACGCTTTAAGCGCCGAGCACTTGATAAAGGCCTATGCTATATACCCACAACTCATACCATATTGTGGTATGAAACTGAAAATGAAAATGAACGCGCAAGCAAGTTCTAAAACGGAAAAAGAAATATTATCTCTACTTAAAGAGCGTAAAATAAACTGGACTACCCAAGGTAACAATTGTGTAGAAACAAGTATTTCATTTGGTCATATAGATGCTTATAATACCATTACGTACCAAACGGTGGTTGGAAAAAATATCATTGTTAAGGAACAAACTTTTAGCTATAAAGATGCTGAAGATGCAGCCAACAAGTTGTCACTATATTTATTTAATATAGGTGATGAAGAAAAAAACTTCAATATGAGCGATGTTAAGCTCTATTCATTTTCTGGATCCCAGATGTTGAACAACTTAGCTAAGAAGTGATTTTCCTCTTCCGTAATTTGTTTATCAGCTTTAGCCATGTTCATAGCAAACTGTAAGAACTTATTACGCTCCTCTGGTGTCGATGATTTATAAAACTCATCTCTGCAATGAGAGAAGTAACTCTCCCACTCTTCAGCACTTGCAGCTTTTAACTTCTTCTCCGCTTGTTCAAGTTCTTTATGTGTTCCAAATTCCGTTTCAACATAATCCTTGATTACTTTCTCCTCTTGCTTTTGAAACTCGCCATCTGAAGCAGAAATAATCATCAGCATCTGATATCCGTATATTGCCTTGTTCATCTTATCTTGTTTTACAAATTGAAATGTACAACAGCCTTTTAAACTATGGAAATGTGAAGCAAGAATTATGATGAATGCTTATTGCTTTGAGCTATATAGTGAATACACAATCAACCAATAAATATTTATTCAAACCAAATGCACAAAAAAAAGCACAGTTCAAAACTGTGCTTTTCATTATATATATTAGTAGTAGTATAAAAAATTATTTGCGCGAGCTAAAAACTCTTCGCGGACAGCGAGATTGCTTATGACGATATGAATTTCCTTTTGAATCAAAGTAAATAGAAACACTCAAACCAGCAAACCAATACCAATCATTGGTTCTATTGTCTCCGCGTACAAAACCTTCATTTGGGAAGTTACCATCCCAACCTTCTAACTCATCTGTTCTGAAGCTAAACTCAACGCTTTGTTGCCCTTTATACTTCCAAAGCGTATCCATATTTACATATGACTTACTTACATCATCCAAATAATCAGTTAAGGTATAACGAAAGCCTATTTCAGGATTAAGCATTACACGCTTACCTACAAAGAAGCGCATACCAACACCTAAAGGAAAGCCAACATTAACCATGCTGTATAACTTTCTATCAGGATACTGACGAAGCCCTTGCCCCTCAGTTCCTAAAGGACGTAAATATAGTTTTTCTAAATCTTGATTAGTCGTATAAGGATTAAAATAGAATAAAGCCATTTGTGCAAATACATAAGGCGAAACCTTGTATTGATCTTTCTCAACCGGTAATAAATTAACTTCAACCCCACCACTTACTTCTAATAAATTGGTCTGAAAGTCAAGGTTGCGTCTTACCAAGGCTGGGCTGTTGCTCAAACTATCGGCACCGTATAAGCTGGCATAATTTACTCCAAATCGAAAACCAACATTAGGATGAACAAAATACTTATATGTTAAGCCTCCGCAGGCTCTGTAGCCACCTGCAGGAAATAACTCCTGTCTTAAATCACCGAAATACGAAGATGTTCCTCCAAATATTCCAACCTCATGATGTCGCTTTTGCGCATTGACAATCACGGGAAACAAAAGCAGCACTAGTATTAACTTTTTGAGCATAGATCGGTCTTTAGCTTTGATATGTAATATTACTAAATGTTACGTTAATATCACAAGAAAGTCATAAAAAATCAATAAGTGCATTGTGCATAAGATATCAAGGCGGTGTCAATTACTTTTTGTCCGTGTTTTCAGGTCGAGCATAAGGCATGCGACCCAGTGTATCTGTTGTATAGTAAGCATCACAGCCACTTCCAGTAATGGTATTAGCCGCTGCTAAATCTATATAACCCTTCTCATCTATTAAGTCTTCACGAACCAAAACATGCACAACCTTTCCAATAACCAAGGTATTTTTATTACTTAAAAGCAAATCATCTTCCAATTCTAATGCAAATTTTATTTTAGCTTCTTGTACAAAAGGCGCTTTGATATCATGTTCAAATTGTGGCGTTAATCCAACTTGATCAAACTCAGAAAGTTCTCGCGGATATTTAGCCGAAGCTTGGTGTGCTTGCTTATAAAAACTTTCATCTACTTGATTCATAGTGTATACACCTGTCTCCATAATATTCTCTAATGTATGGCGCTCACGATCAGCAGGTCTGCAACAAAACCCATATAAAGCCGGCGCTGAACCAATATGAAATACAGAATTAAATATTCCTAGGTTATTCTGCCCCTCATCATTTTGTGTACCTATTAAACAAATAGATTTAAAACCGCCAATAGAATTAATTAACTGAATACGATAGCGATTATCCATATCCACGATTTCCTGATTACTAAAACTTTTATAATTCATACTATTAGAATATTTCAATACAAAAGTACTAAGCCCATCAGCCATTCTACTCCAATTATGATTGCAATAATTTATACAACTTCAAGCAAGCAATTAGATAATACCCTGGCGTACTTTTATGCAATATGAACTATCAAGTATATATCTTACGTAGTCTTAAAAATGGCAGACACTATACGGGCATTAGTATAGATATAGACCGCAGGTTAAACGAGCACAACAAAGGATCGGCAAAATCTACCAGACCACATGTGCCTTATGAGCGCATATGGAACAGTGATTTTATGTCACACTCCGATGCTTTAAAGTTAGAGATTCTCATCAAGAAAAAAGGTGCTGCTAAATACCTATTGTCTTTAAAGACTTCGTAAAACGCTACTGATTTCTTATTAACCGAGCCACAAACATCGTATCAGCGCCCAATTCCGTACCATGCAAATAATCTTGTTGCACAAGCTTAAATGAGCTGTTGGCAGCCAAAAAAGCTTCAACCACCTCTTCATTTTCATGCTTGTATACTGAGCAAGTGATATACAATATTTCCTTTCCTCCTTTCAGTTTTTGGCTTGCATTGGTAAGTATATCCAATTGTCTTTTATGGAATTTTTCAATTTGCTTTTTATCAAAAAAGTAAAAATCTTCTGGCGTGCGTGCCCAAGTTCCGCTGCCTGTGCAAGGTGCATCGCATATAATAAAATCGAAGTCTTGCTCTAGTTTCAGCAATTCTTTTTCTTTATTGATATTGAGCTCCATAATGGTTTCCGCACCTAAATCATAAAGCTTAAACCGTTTAATTAAACTCTCCAATATGTTTACACGAATATCAGTCAAGGTCAATTCAACCTCAGGATATTTATCTAATAATAAAATACTCTTGCCACCACTACCAGCACAACAATCCCATACACTTTCATCGCCACTAAGCTGAGGAAAGTATTCAGCCGTTCGTTGCGAACTATAGTCTTGCACTACATAATCTTTCTCCTCCAATAACTCATTCAGCTTGGTTTTAGCGTCAAAGGAATAACAAGCATTCCCATGGCTTTCGCCTATTTCTAGTAATTTATTTTCTAAAGCTTCATCCTTTTTACGCAAGCGTATAAAAACCTTAGGGTCACTATAAAAGCTATTACGATAAGCTTCAGCATTTACCTCTTTAGAAATATCTTCCATGCCACGATAAGTATCACGCACTTCATATTCGTTTCTTACAAATGCTACCTTTTCTTCTAAAGGCTTTTCATAATGAGAAACTAAGTCAGGAAAGTAAGTCTCAAACAATGCAACTTCTTTTTCTCCTTTTAAAAAGATTGTAAGAAATACCCGCGTTCTAAAATCCAAATGTCTATTCTCGCGCCCTAAACGATAAGCAGCGTATAAGTACTCAGCAATATTTTTTCTGTCCTTGGACCCGAATTTTTTATTGCGCTTAAAAAACTTCTTTAAATACAAATGAAGTGGCTCCGTGCCATCATATACTTCAAATAATTTTTCTGCTTGGGCAATATGTTGTTCTACAAATCTCATTTTCTCTTCTCTTAATTTTACGCTCTCTAAATTTTGTCACTTTGAGCTTGTCGAAATGCACCAAGGCAAATATTCCAAATTGATTTCGACAAGCTCAATCTGACAGCTTAGTCAGATTTTCAATTTTAAATAACTGTTACACATTGAGCCTGTCGAAATGCACCAATGCTAATGATGCAGAAAGGTTTCGACAAGCTCAACCTGACAATCATTAGCTCAACCTGA
>CALIIL010000055.1 GCA_938017685.1 uncultured Chitinophagaceae bacterium | reverse complement strand
CTGGAGCATTGTGTAATCAAAAGAGTAGTGGATTTAATCGGGGGATAGGTATTGAACCTTGCATCGCTTACTAATTAGCCACTACTCTTTATGTTGTTGATTAAGTTATAAATTTACTGAATACGAAACTAAAGGTATCGTTACTTATATGAAAGCCATTCATGACTGAGCCCGCAATGATTTGATTTGGCTTTTTGGGATTGATTTTTATACAAGCTTCTTTTGGGTTTTCTATATTGGAAATAAGAACGTTTTGGGCAAAAGAGGTGTGTACTATTAGGATAAGGAATATTGTAAAAGGATGTTTCAAGCTTTTAAAAATACATCATTACCATTAATTAAAAATCCCTCCATGATAATTCATGAAGGGATGGAATTATATAATTTTTAAGATTACAATTTAGAAGCGTCTCTTCCTAAGGCAATCAATATCTTCTTTTTCCTATTTAAGGCCATAAGCATTAGAACAGGAATAATGATTAATGTTATAACAGTTGCAAAGGCTAAACCAAAAATCATGGTCCATGCTAATGGTCCCCAAAATGCTACACTGTCACCGCCAAAGTATAAATGTGGATTGCCGCTTTCTAAGAGCGTTACAAAATCCATGTTTAAACCAACAGCCAAAGGTATTAATCCCGAAATAGTTGAAGCTGCCGTTAATAATACAGGTGTCATACGTGTGCGACCTGCTTCTAATAACGCTTCTTTTGGCGCGAGGCCTTCTTCTAATTTGAGATCGGTAAACTCTACCAAAAGAATACCATTCCTCACTACAATTCCTGCCAAGGCAATAATACCAATACCAGTCATTACAATAACGAAGTTCATGCCGGTTATGCCCATACCGAGAAGCACCCCTACAATACTAAGCATTATGGCACTCATGATGATCAGGGAACGACTTAATGAATTAAATTGTACTAAGAGAATTAAAAAGATTAAGGAGATGGCCATCAACATGGCGTTTCCTAAGAAGCTCATTGTTTCAGCTTGCTCTTCTTGCTCACCGGCCATACGTATTTGTACACCTGCTGGTTTAGGATAGTCGTCTATTTCTCCTTGTAATTCTGCAACTACTTCGTTTCCATTAAACTCACTGGTTACATTAGATGAAAGTGTAATTATTCTTTCTTCATCTTTACGTTTTATACCGCCATAAGTATTGCCATATTCTAAAGAGGCAAAACTTCCTAATGGTACTTGACGAACTATACCACCCATGCCCATATCACGATAGGTGATTGGTAAGTTCTTGACAATACTTATATTATTGCGTTGGTCTTTTTGTAAGCGTAGCATAATTGGGTAGTCATCATTCGCATCTTTAAAGCGCGATATTTCTGATCCGAATAATGAGGTACGTAAGTCACCAGCTACTTGTCCAGTGCTTATACCTTCACTATTTAGTCGCTCACGCTGTATGTCAAAAACAATCTCTGGCTTATTGGCTTGGAAGTCACTTTTTAATTCTTCAACACCACCAATTTGTTTGTCGGCTAAGTATTTTTTTAGACTTCTTGAAGTAGCAATAAGTGTATCAATGTTCTCTCCTGTAATTTCTATTACAATTGGTTTTGGTGTTGGCGGTCCGCTGCTTTCCTTATCTACTGTAATTTTTGCACCAGGTATTCCTTGTATTGCTTGGCGTACACTGTCTAATATATTTTGAGTAGAAAGGCCGTTTCGGTCTGCAAATTTTACATAGGATAAAGTAATTTTTCCTCTATTCGGATAGTCGCCAATCTCACCAGAATTCTGATCAGTTGCGCCCACTTTTACATTAGATACAATTGATTTAATCAGTGGATGTTTTACCGTACTGTCTTTTTTATAATTAGTAACTGCATACACTTTATCTTCTAATTGTTTAAGCACCTTATTTGTCTCTTCAATATCTGTTCCTTCAGGCATGGTTAGGTATACATACGTAAAGTTTGGCTCAGCTTGCGGGAAGAACTCAACTTTAGGCGGGCGAACCATCATTAAAACGACAGAGAATATAATAATCCCAATGACAATAAATAAAGTAATAAACTTATAAGTCAGTGCCTTATCTAAAATACGCACATACCAATTCTGGAACTTAGGCCAAACGTTATGCTGCCATTTATAAATAAGCTTGGTTAAGATAAATTTATTTAGTAAAATTAATGCCCAAAGTACGACCAATAGGTTTCCAAGAAATCTATTGTCCATTCCAGAAAACCAAAGTGAAAATCCGAAAATGTCAATTCTGAATGAGACCCAAATGAACATAAATGCAAAACCTAACATTATTATTGTTGTCCATGTAGTTTTCTTTGTCCAACGAATTTTACTCTTGCCATCATATTCATCGCGCTGCATAAAGTCAACCGCAAATACTGGATTGATAATGTAAGCCACAACCAAAGAGGCGACTAAAGTTATTATTAATGTTACCGGTAGGAAAAACATAAACTCTCCAATGGTTCCATTCCAGAAGGCTAGAGGAATAAATGGAAGCAAGGTAGTGACTGTTCCTGCTAATACAGGTATGAATACTTCGCCCGTGGCTTTCTTTACAGCTTCACCAATAGGCAGGTCTTCATCATGGAATATCCTATGGGCATTTTCAATAACAACAATGGCATCATCTACTACAATACCCAGAGCGAGTAAGAAGGCAAAGAGTACAATCATGTTCAATGTAAAACCAATAGTAGGTAATACCATAAAGGCAATAGCCATAGAAAGAGGTACAGACAGTGCAACAAAAAGAGCATTGGTTGTTCCCATAAAGAACATAAGAATAAATGTTACTAAGATGAAACCAATAATTATGGTATTGATTAAATCATGCAGGGTTACTTTGGTATTATCAGCTTGCTCTGCTGTTGTAATTACATTCAATCCATCAGGGAATTCATTGGCTTGCATCTCATCAATAATTTCATGGATTTTCTCACTAGCATTGATTAGATTTTTACCAGAACCTTTTACAACATTTAATGTAATAACATTTCTACCATCGAGACGAGCATAACTATCTGCATCTTCATAAGTGTCTTTTACTTCGGCAATATCTTTAATGTAAATGCCAGCACCAAATGGATTTTTAACCAAGAGGTTTCCTATATCTTCGGCATTATCAAATGTTTTATTTACACTGATTAATCGTTGCTCACCATCTACTTTTACCGAACCAGGCGTTGCCTCTACATTTTCAAAGGATACAGCATTTTGTATATCACGAAACGATAGTTGAGCCGCACTCATTTTAAATAGATCTACATTAATTTGTATCTCGCGTTCTAAACCACCTACCTTATCTACACGCTTTATTTCTTTGAGATCTTCAATTTTATCTTTTAAGCGATCGGCATATTTTTCCATACGCGTGATGTCATAATCTCCGTAGAGATTAACAAACATGATAGGCATATCAGATACGTCTATTTCTTTTATCTCTGGTTCATTGGGCAAGTTATTGGGTAGGTCAGGCTTGGCCTTGTCTACGGCATCTTGCACATCAATTTTTGCTTCGTCAATATTTACATCTGTATTAAACTCGGCTGTTATTACTGAGAAATCCTGAAAGGAATTACTCGTCACTTTCTTAATGCCTGTAAGACCTGTAAGTTGTTTCTCAATAGGTTTTGAGACCAGGTTCTCCATATTAGCAGGAGAGGTTCCAGGATAGATTGTTTGAATAATAATCTGTGGGATCTTTACTTCAGGAAATTGTTCCTTAGGTAAATTATTGTAGGCACTTACGCCCATGATGGACAATAAAATCGTAACGACATAAATTGCCGTACGGTTTTTAATGGGCCATGCTGATGGATTTAGTTTCATCCTTAATTATTTATTTAGTGATTGATAATTTATCTCCTTCGTTTACTTCTTCATAGCCAGCAATAATTACTTTATCGTCAAGTAATAAACCGTCTTTTATCTCAACTTGGCCTTGGTAGTTTTTGCCTAGTTTTACTTTTTTCAATTGTGCTTTGCCTGCTTTATCTGCTACGAATACATAATCTCCTCCATTGATTTTTTGAATAACTTTAGCAGGTAGTACGAAGGCACGAGGGCTTGCGTAAGTCGAGATTTTTACGCGTGCAATCATATTAGGACGTAAGCCTTTTAATGAGCTTGGGTTTAACTCTGCCTTGAATGTTCTTTTTACCTGGTCTATTGTTTTTTGTACATACTTCACGTTGGTTACCAATGTGTCATCTGAGTCTGGCAGAATAATCATTGCTCTACTGCCCCTGCGTACATTGCCGGCATAACTTTCAGGAACATTTACTTCAACCTTTAATGCTGATGTATTGACAATTCTAATCTGATTAGGCATGCCTGGGCTAGCCATGTCACCTACATGAATATTTACATCATCAACTACACCGCTTATTGGTGCTTTTATGGCGTACATATTTCTTTGGCTTCGAATGGTTGCTTTCTTTTTTACCAAGGATTCGTAATTATTCTTTGCAGAAAGTAGTTGTATTTCTGTTCCAATTTCTTGTGCCCATAGTCTTTTTTGCTTTTCATATAGGGTCTTGGCAAATGATATTTGTGTATTTAATTCAGCAATCCCATTCTGCACGGTTTCTGCTTTTAGGGTGGCTAATGTTTGACCTCGGCGCACGAATTGTCCGTTGCTTACATATATTTTTTGCACTACTCCAGGTGCTTCTGGGGTTGCATTTACAGAGTTGCCGGCATCAACACGACCTTGTAGCTCAAGGTATGTGTTAAAGATTGTTGGGTACATATTTAATACGCGCACAGGGATTTTGCGTACTTCATTTTTTTTGCCGCTTGCTTTTTCAAGCTCACGAATTTTTGTGCTTAATTCTTTTTGTTCCTTTTTTAAGTCTTCAAGACTTTTTTCGCCATCGCCGCAACCTGTTGCGATAATTAAAGCTCCGATTAATAGAATGGATATCTTTTTCATAATGTAATCTGTCTACGTTTTAGTTATATATACCTAGTGCTTTTTGCAAATCAATTTTTGCAATCATGGCATCAAATAATGAGTTAAAATAATTTGTTTGTGCTTCTTTTAGAGCGGTTTGTGCTTGTATAATTTCAATGTTTGTACCTACTCCTTCTTTGTATTTTTTCTGCGAAATATCGTACACTTTTTCAGCTAATTGAATATTGGCTTCTTGGTTTTTTAATGAGAGTAAGCTATTGTTCAATGAGGTGCGGGCATTACTTACTTCCAAATCCATTGCTTGCTGAAAGTTTTGAATGTCTAATTCATTTTGTTTTAATTTCAATTCGGCTTGGCGCATTAACGCCTTGCGCTTGCCTCCTCCGTAGATAGGCATATTGATCGAAAGGCCTACTGCGCCTGTAGGAAAGTAGGGTAGTGTTACTAATTCATCAAAACGTTTTGTTTGCGTTGCGTAACCAAATTGACCTACGGCAGCCACTGTAGGTAACCATGATTTTTCGTAACGTTTGTAATCTAATTTGTTTAAATCTAGTCCTAGGTTTAATAGTTGCATTTCGGTTCGTTGGTCGTAATCAACAACACTGTTGGCTAGTAGATCTTTGGTTATAGAGTTACTGTTTAAATCGTCGCTTAAGGTTATGCTATTTTTTAATGGCATACCCATTTGAAATTTTAGTAAGTAGTAACTTAGGTTAATCAGATTTTCAATTTTTGTTTTTTCTGTAAGTAAGTTATTCTTCTGTACGGTTAATCTTATTACATCTATCTTTTCAACAAAACCTTCGTCATATAATTTCTGGGTTGTGTTTTCAATTTTAGAAATAAGAGAAATATTTTCGTTGAGCAATTCACTTCTTTTGCGCGCAATAACGCAGTTGTAGTATGCTTTACTGATATTAATCTTTAGTTCTTGTTCGCTTCGTTTTGTATTTAATTTGGCTAATTCATTTAGGCTTTCGCGAGCTTGTAGTCCTATTAGAACGCTTGGGTCAAATAGTATTTGTGACACTTGCACATTAGCGGAGGCAGAGAAAGGAAGGCCAAATTGGAACTCACTATATTCTTGCTCGTATTCTGTTTGTGGTGCCGGTGGGTTGGCAGCTAGTTTGGCAGAGTCTATTACAAAAAAACTAAAAGCATCGCCAAAGTTAAATGCGTTGGCATCACCACGCTGCTTAGGTACAATAAATAAATATTGCAAGCTAGCTGTTGCAGAAACTTGTGGCCTTGTTAAGGCGCTAACTTCTTTATTTTTTTCTAATTGTATTTCTTCATCCAGTTTTATTTTCTCAATGCTTGCTTGATTTTTTAATGCAAAGTCTATACATTCTTGCAAGGAATATACACTTTGTGCCGATGAGCCAAAGCTTATTGTAATGAAACTGATTAAAAGGAGTATGTATTTCATTGCTATTATTTATTAAGTTGTTCGAAGTATTTAGTTATTAATTTATGTCCTTTAAGAGTAGATATACCAAACATGTATAAGGCAAATGTTTGTTTATTGACTTCTATTAAGTCAAATTCTTTTTTCGGGAATACATCTAAATGCAACATCATAAATACGGATTCCATTCTGTAGCGAGCAATAATTTCGGAGTTAATATTTTCTCTAAATAGCCCTTGCTCTATGCCATCTTCAATATTTTTTTTGATGCAGTCGTGCAGTTTTGTTTGTTTAAAATGCTCCATGTATTTATAGGCCTTGCTATAATAACGTTGCAGATCTACAAAGCATACTGGGTTCATTCCTTTAAACATTTTCATCATATGATAAAAAACACCTACTAATTCTTCCACGGCATTTTTGGATTGTCCCATGATGTTGCACATTTCGTCCCAGTGCTTTTCGTTGTAATTTTCAACGGATGCAAGAACCAAATCATCTTTTTTAACAAACTCTTTATAGAGCGTCTTTTTAGAAATGCCAGCTTGCCGCGCTATTTCATCTACGGTAACATTCTTGAAACCGTAGTGCAGAAAGGCTTTGGTGGCTATTTGTATTATTTGGTTGCGTGTTTCCACAAGGCAAAACTATGAAAACTTTTAGAATTTCAAAAGTTTCCTTTTTTTTTGGGGGAAGAAGTTCTATCCATTAGCTGAGCGTATTAATTTTTAAGTTTTTGTTAGTCTTTTTTCAATAAATGAAGAATTACTTTTACGTTTCAATAGGATTATGTAAAAAATGAAACTATTTATTATCTTTTTTATATTATTTGTTTCATTTCGATTTGAAGTATTTGGGCAAGACCCATGTGTAGAAATTGCCATAACCTCAAATGCACCGGCGGTTATCCCTTGCGACTCAACAGGTTTTAATCCGCTGACATTTAATGCGGCTATACAAATTAATGCAGCTGCTAATGCATCTGATACATATGATGTTATTCAAATTCCTTATGCTCCTTTTCCGTATGCTGGTGCCAATAACATTCTAGCCAATCAAGATGATATTTGGAGTAATGTAATTGCGCTGCCCTTCCCATTTTGTTTTTTTGGCAATACGTATACTTCTTTTGTTGTTGGTGCTAATGGGCGTATCTCTTTTGACCTTTCACTAGCTTCTACTTTTGATGACTTTACAATGGCAGGTCCGCCGATAGTAACCGCACCAAATGCAACAAGCCTTGATATGAATAATACCATAATGGCTCCTTTTCACGATATTGATCCTGGCGTATCTGGTAATATTTCGTGGGATATTTATGGTGTTGCACCTTGTCGGAAAATGGTTATCAGTTGGAATACTGTCCCCTTATTTTTATGCAATAATTTAATTAATACCCAACAGGTAGTTCTTAATGAATTTAACAATCAAATCGATATTAATATCGCTAATAAGGAAGTGTGTATTGCACACAATGACGGCTTGTCAATAGAAGGGATACAAAATAGTACAGGTACTGTAGCTTATGTAATACCTGGAAGAAACTCTACGGTATGGACAGCCACAAATGATAGTTGGCGATTTCAGCCATCAGGAACACCTTATACTTACTCTACAAGCTATACTTGGATTGATGGAGCTACCAATGCGACTTTAGGTACAGGACCTTCTGTTATTCTTATTCCTCCGTTTCCAAAACAATTGGTATGTGAGGCTGTGGTAACGGGTGGTTGTAATAACAATACTTCCATTGTTAGAGATACGACTAACCTTAATATCCCAAAGCTGAATGCAGATTTTTTATATAATCCTAGACTTGGTTGTGATTTAGATACGGTAGACTTTACGAATTTGACAGCTCCTTCTACACTAACAACTTATCGCTGGTCATTTGGAGATGCAAGCCCTTTTAATACACAAACCAATCCAACGCATATTTATGGAGTACAGAATGCGTACACAGCGGTCTTGGTTGCGAAACATCCTATTTGTATTAATGATACTACGAATAAAGTAATAGACTTAAACCATCCCATTGACGCTAATTATATTGCAATCGAAGACTCTATTTGTGTGTCTGACTCTGTGCAGTTTGTAAATCTATCTACTACAATCGGGGCTAACAACATGGAGTATTTATTATTCGATAATTTTTGGGATTTTGGCGATGGGAATAGCGGAACTTTTAATACGCTAAATGTATTTCATAAATATTCTTCTGCCGGAACGTATAATATAACGCTTGTTATTACTGATAGTCTAGGTTGTCAGGATAGTATTATCAAAACTATTTATGTGGATGAATTTTCTTCTAATCCTGGTTTAGTATCGCTAGAAGCTTCACCGACCGAAGTGTGTTTAGGAGAGCCTATATTCTTTACAAATTTAACCGATTCGGGCGTGCAAAGAACGATTTATGATTTTGGGGATGGAAATTCTTTGATAAACCGCAATAATCCTATTCATACATATAATAACGCAGGTGTATATACAGTTTCTTACACAGGTTTTTATTCTGTTTGTCCAGATTCTACATATACTACTGTGGTTACTGTCAGTGATAAACCGTTACTGAATTTGGGAGAGGATACATCTATTTGTCCCGGTAAGACAGGAGCTATTATATTAAATAATGTAACTAACCCGAGTCAAATATTAAGTTGGAGTGATGGTTCAATGGGTAATTCATTAACCGTATCCGATGTTGGATATTATTGGGCCACAGCGGCCAATGGTGCTTGTGAAGCATCTGATAGTATTTGGGTAAAGCGCGATTGTTATTTAAATATTCCTAATGCCTTTTCTCCCAATGGAGATGGTATGAACGATTATTTCTTACCAAGACAATTATTATCTGAGTCGCTTACTTCATTTAATATGCAAGTGTTTAATCGATGGGGCGAGCTTATTTTTAAAACAAATAGTATTAACGGTAGAGGCTGGGATGGACGCTATGACGGCAAGCTGCAACCATTAGGTACTTATGTATATCTGATTGAGGCGGCTTGGGATAATAATTATAAAAATACATTTCAAGGGAACTTCACACTCATACGATAGTAGTAAGGTTCCGATTGAAACCTTTTGTTGCTAAGGCAAGTTGTACATTAGCATGATTAGACATAATCTGTCGTCTAATTGTATAGTAATTCGTTCGTAACGCAATCAATAATTCTACATGAAAAAAATATTTCTGCTTCTCCTTTTAAGCCAAGCAGCACTGTCACAGCAAAACACGATATTAATAATTGCAGATGATGTAAGTCCTGCTTACTTTGGTATGTATGCTACGGCAGATACTGCTAGTACACCCAACTTTAGAGCTATGGCCAATAATGGGGTGCTGTTTAATAAGGTATGGGCTTATCCAATTTGTTCCCCCACGCGTGCTTCTTTATTTACCGGGCGTTATGGTTTTAGAACAGGTATGGGTGCTGTTGTAGCCGGGCCAACGACTAATCAACTCAGTACAACAGAAACGAGTATAGCAACGCTCTTGCGTACACAAACGAGCACGCCTTATGCAACGGCCTGTATAGGTAAGTGGCATTTGCATGCTAAGCCGGGTAACTTAAATAATCCTTCTATTATGGGTTATCAATTATACTCAGGAAGCTTTGCAGGAGCCATTCCTGATTATTATAATTACGAAAGAGTAAGAAATGGTAGCATTGATACGGTTACAACCTATGCAACCACACAATCTGTAAATGACGCTATTGCTTGGTTAGATACTGTACCATCTGCACAACCATTTTTTCTTTGGATGGGATTTAATGCACCGCATGATCCATATCATAAGCCACCCAACAATTTAATAACTAATCCTGCTTTGCCAGGCACGCTTAATCATATTAATAATAATAAGGCTACATATTTTAAAGCGGCTATTGAAGCGCTGGATTCAGAGTTTGGAAGGTTGGTTCAATATTTAGATAAAAATAATTTATTAGACAGTACCAATTTCATTTTTATGGGCGATAATGGTTCTCCGAATGATGTAAGCCAAAATCCAATAAACAATAGAAGCAAGGCTACAATTTATGATTATGGTGTGCACGTACCCATGTTTATTTCAGGCCCAGCAGTTGCTAATCCTGGCAGAGTAAATGATGAATTAGTTACAACTGTTGATTTATTTGCAACGATTGCAGAGCTGTCTGGTGTAAACAATATGAATCCGAATAATGTAACCTTGGATAGTCGTAGCTTGGTTCCTTATATTAAAGACCAAACTTCAACACCACGCGGGTATATATTTTCTGAGCAGTTTGGAGTAAGCGCTACAAAAGATGGTAAGAGTATCAGAAATGCTGATTACCACTTATTGCGCTTTGATGCGCAAGCCGAAGAATTTTATCATATTGCGGTGGATCCAACGGAGACCAATAATTTATTATTAACTAGCAATATGACAGCTACAGATATAGTTAATTATCATGCGCTATGCGATTCTTTAAATTCGTTATTGGGAACGGGTAGCTGCTTGCCATTGGTAAATGATGATTTAAAGACAGCTGATAATCGATTGAGCATTTATCCTAATCCAGTCATGAATAATCTTTCAATGAAAGGAAATGATCATGTAGTCTTAGTAAAAATATATAATAGTTTAGGGAGCTTAATCTTACAAGAAGAGGTTGAGCCTAATGCAACTATTAATTTGGCAACTTTAGGATCACATGACAGATATGGGGATTAAGCAAATAGTTTGGTTAATCTAAAGAGGAAGAATTTGGTATCTGTAACGCCTCTTAGGTTTGCTCTGAAGAGTTTTATTTTTGCGTTGAATGATTCTGCATTGGCATTTGTG
>CALIIL010000054.1 GCA_938017685.1 uncultured Chitinophagaceae bacterium | reverse complement strand
CAAGTACTTACGGTAAGTACTCCAAGCTAGTAACAGATATATTAAAAGAGAATGTACCCATATTAGAAAAAGCCAGCGTAGACGAATTCTATGCAGATATGACGGGTATGGATAAGTTTTTTGGTTGCTATCAATATGCTAGCGAACTACGTCAAAAAGTGTTTAAAGAAAGTGGCTTGCCCATTTCACTAGGTCTTTCTAAAAACAAAACCGTATCAAAAATGGCGACCAATGAAGCCAAGCCAGATAACCAAATGAAAATAAATTTTGGCACAGAAAAAGATTTTCTAGCTCCTCTTTCTATAAAAAAAATACCCTCCGTTGGCAATAAAATATTCCAAACCCTGAGCAATATGGGCGTAAAAAAAATACAAACATTACAAGAGATGCCACGCGAATTATTAGAAACAGGTTTTGGAAAAACAGGTACAACCATTTGGGAAAGAGCCAACGGTATAGACCATAGAAAAGTAATAGAATACCACGAACGAAAATCTATATCGAGCGAGCGCACCTTTGGCACCGATACAATAGATATAGCCAAGATGAAACGATTAATAAAAGCCATGGCCGAAAATCTTTGCTACCAATTACGCAATGGAAATAAACTCACATCTTGCATCACCGTAAAAATTCGCTACTCCGATTTTAGCACATTAACCAAGCAAGTAAAAGTATCGCATACCGCCGTTGACCATATTCTAGTGCCGCAAGTATGCAGTCTATTTGATACACTTTACAGCAAGCGATTATTGGTACGCTTAGTGGGTCTTCGCTTTAGTCAGTTAATTGATGGCAGCTCTCCTATTAGCCTCTTTGATAATTGGCAGCGCACAGTAGGCTTATACCAAGCTATGGATGATATTCGCAACCAATTTGGCTCTAACAAAATAGGTAGCGGCGGAGCCATGGGCGCCAAAACCATAGGCGGCGTAATGAACCCATTTAATGGTGAACCGCCTATTGTATTAGCTCACAGACATCAATAAGAACATCTCATGTATCTTAATTGTCATTCATATTTTAGTTTTCGTTACGGTACCTTATCCGAAAAAGAGTTATTAGATACTGCGCAAGCACACCATATCAAAAGCCTTGTACTTACCGATATAAATAACACATCGGCCTGTTTAAATTTTATACGCCTAGCGCGTACCTATCATATCCAACCTATTATAGGTATTGATTTTAGAAACGATTATAAGCAATTATACATTGGTATTGCACAAAATAATAATGGTTTCAAAGTGCTCAATGATTTTCTTTCGGAACATAAACATAAGAATACAGAACTCCCTACAGAAGCACCTACCCTCAGCGACGTATTTATTATTTACCCATTTGCCAGCGTACAGCGGTTAGACAAAACATCTTTTGCAACCAATGAATACATAGGCATATCTATTGAAGATTTAAATCGTTTTAGATTTTCTAAATGGAAAAAATGGATAAGTAAATGTGTGGTATTGCAATCATTTACTTTTCTAAATAAAAAAAACTATAACACCCACCGATTGCTGCGCGCTATAGATAAGAATACGCTATTGAGCAAGCTACAGCTAAATGAACAAGCTAATAAAAACCAAACCTTCGTACCGCCAAAAGCATTAAAAGCAGCTTACAACGCTTGCCCTGAAGTCATAAAAAATACAGAGCAGCTCATGGAGCAATGTCACATACATTTTGACTTTGGAGCAGATGCTACTTCTCAAAATATATGTAACTACACCAGCTCGGCGCATAATGACAAACAACTATTACTAAGGTTGTGCAAGAAAGGACTAGCATATCGCTACCCAACTATCACTAAAAAAATAAAAGAGCGATTAGACAAAGAAATAGACTTAATAGAAAAGACAAATTACATATCTTTCTTTCTAACCAACTGGGATATTATACGCTACGCACAGCACAAAGGATACTATCACGTAGGGCGCGGCAGCGGTGCCAATAGCATTGTAGCCTACCTATTGGGCATAACCGATGTGGATCCTATTGAGTTAGACTTATACTTTGAGCGCTTTATGAATTTGTACAGAAGTACACCACCTGATTTTGATATTGACTTTTCTTCAGCAGATAGACCCGATATTACGCGCTATATTTTTAACCGTTTTAAACGCAACAATCAAGTAGCACTCTTGGGTGCTTATAGCACCTTTCAGCGCAGTGGAACCATTAGAGAATTGGGCAAAGTATTTGGCCTGCCTAATCATGAAATAGAACTGCTTAATAAAACCAATATACCCAAAGATGAAATACAACAATTAGTATTGCGCTACGCAAATTATATACAAGACATGCCCAATCACTTGACTGTGCATGCGGCAGGTATTCTCATCTCACAAAAACCAATCCACTATTACAGCGCTACCGATATGCCACCCAAAGGATTTCCTACGGTACACTTTGATATGCATATTGCCGAGGATGTAGGCTTGTACAAATATGACATTTTAGGACAAAGAGGTTTAGGTAAGATTAAAGACACACTAGAAATTATTAAATACAACCAACCCAATGCGCCAGCTATAGACCTGCATGATGCCAAGGCATTTATGAAAGATAAAAAAGTAAATGACTTAATAAGCCGTGCTGAGTGCATGGGTTGCTTCTATGTAGAGTCGCCAGCGATGCGTATGCTTTTAAAAAAACTAAAAGTCAACAATTACCTTGGCCTAGTAGCTGCGAGCTCTATTATACGTCCCGGTGTGGCCAAGAGTGGTATGATGCGCGAGTATATTTTACGGCACAAATATCCTGAACGACGTAAAGAGGCACACCCTGTATTAGCAGAAATAATGCCCGAGACTTATGGCATTATGGTCTATCAAGAAGATGTAATTAAAGTAGCTCACTACTTTGCTGGCTTATCTCTTGGCGAGGCCGATGTACTTCGCCGTGGTATGAGTGGCAAGTATCGCTCACGCGAAGAATTTCAACAAGTAAAAGAAAAATTTATCAATAACTGTAAGGCTAAAGGCATTGCGGATAAAACCATATATGAAGTATGGCATCAGGTCGAAAGTTTTGCAGGTTATGCTTTTGCCAAAGGGCACTCAGCATCTTATGCCGTAGAAAGCTACCAGAGTTTATTTCTTAAGACCTATTACCCCTTAGAATATATGGTGGCAGTATTGAATAATGGTGGCGGGTTTTATAGAACTCAATTTTATATTCATGAAGCTAAGCGTCTTGGTGCAACGATCCTTGCACCTTGTATTAATAGTAGCTATTGGCATACCATTATTGAGGGTAAGAATATTGTCTTGGGGTTTCAACACATTATAGGATTAAATAAAATTTTGGTGCGTGACATTATAAATGATAGAATAACGCATGGTCAGTATAATAATCTACATAATTTTTTAGACCGTATTACCATCTCCCACGAACAACTAGATGTTCTTATTCGTGTTGGCGCATTAGCCTTTACTCATGTGCCTAAGCGACAACTATTATGGGAAAGCTTATTTAGAGCAAAAGAAGATAACAGCATCCCTGAACAGTCTAAACTTTTTAGACCAAGAAGGACTGAGCTGACTATTCCTTCATTTAGTACATCCAATCAAGAATATGCTTTTGACCAAATTGAATTATTTGGATATGCGCTTCATAGAACATTTGATCTCGTAGCAAAAGAGTATGCAAGCAATTATATATTGGCTAAGGAACTACCAAAGTATATAAATAAATCTGTAGAATTAATAGGCGAACTGGTTACCGTAAAGAATACTAAAACAGCTAAGGGTTTAAGGATGCAATTTGGCACTTTTCTAGATCCAAAGGGTGATTGGATAGATACGGTACACTTTCCTAATACAGCACGAGACTACCCCTTTAAAGGAAGTGGTATCTATAAGCTAAGCGGTGTTGTTACCAATGAATTTGATTTTCTTACAATAGAAGTAAGTGCATTAGAAAAGCTCCCCTATATGGCTGATCCTCGCTATGTATTAGGGTAGTGTACAAAAAAGTGTGTAATCGATTTGATTAATTTTACTTTCAAAGCAAACAAACTTGTTGTGGGAAGTCTGTCTGTCTTTGGAAGTTTTTTG
>CALIIL010000053.1 GCA_938017685.1 uncultured Chitinophagaceae bacterium | reverse complement strand
CATAGCCTAGCTCTTTAATATCTGTTATTACAAAATAAGCTAGAATGCCAGATGGAAGAAAGTGTGATATAAAATGTTCTGCCAAATCTTAAAATTTAACCCCAAAGATAATTTACTCCCCACAGTTATCACGTGATCCTAATAAACCTCAATCTTTTGTTAGAATAAACGAAAGGTATTTGAAACAAAAAAAACCTCACAGCATGCTGTGAGGTTTTACTATAAATAATTTAAAAATTAATTGCGAATAGTCATTTCATCTAATAAAGGACGACCACCTAAAACTTTGTCCAATACCCACATAATATAACGAGCATCAACAACAATTGTTCTTTTAAATCGTTTGTCAAAAGCAATATCTCCACTCATTGCTTCCCAGTTACCATCAAAGGCAGCACCTATCCACTCACCGTCTCCGTTGATTACTGGACTACCAGAGTTACCTCCAGTGATATCATTATTGGTAATAAAGCAAGTAACTAAGTTATCAATTTTCTTATCGGCATAATCACCAAAATCTCTAGCTTTTAATAAATCTACAATTTTAGGTTGCAAGTCAAATTCACTATCACCTGGCTTATATTTTTCCAACAAGCCATCTGCCGTTGAATAATGCGCAAATGATACAGCATCCTTCGGTTGATAAGCTTTTACACTTCCGTACGTTACACGCATTGTACTATTTGCATCTGGAGACATTAATTGTCCTTTGTTCTTCTCTAATAAACCACCTTGAAATGCTCTATCTAATTCAAAGCGCTCATGGCGATAATCTTTTAATATCTGAGCATAATTGTCGTCGTAATTATTACGCACATTCATGGCATAAGATACTAATGGATCTTGCAATAATTTGTCAAAATTAGTTGCTGTAGCCATTCTATCGAAAGCTGCATCATCTAACAAAGCGGTATTGGCATAAATAGCATTCGCATAATCTTCAAATGTTTTTTCCCAATTTTCAGAACCATACTTCTTAAATACTTCTGTTGCGAATATACTTGGGTGTTGCGCACGAGGCACATCACGATAGAACATGTGATTCATAGCGCCGAATAATTTTCTATCCATTTCTAAGTCCATAGACACAATCATAGATTTTCTTGCCGCTTTTAAGCCAGGTAATGCTTTCTTTAACTTCTCAGCGTCCATGCCTTTCATACGTCCAATACGCATGGCTAGTTGTGTCATTTTAGGAGAACCAACGGCCTCGCCCAAATAAATGGCATGTTTAATATATGGTTTAAAGTCAGCATAAGCAGCTGCGTAATCCGGGAAAAGATTTTTCAGGTAACGCGCATTCCGTTTTGACCAGCGATCAAATTCTGCTTCTTCTTCTTTCTTCTGATCATAAATTTTCAATTTTTTCAACTGCTCCGTTTGACCAATAAAATATTTCCAATAGTTAGCGACTGAGGCATACGTACTTGCATATTTCAAATCAACGGCAGGATCGGCTTGCATGCGCTCACGCATAATAGCTAATCGCTTGTCACGAATATTTACAATAGAAGGGTTATAGTCATTGATTGATAAATCAATACCATATGAAGTAAGGTAGCGATTGGTGCGTCCAGGATAACCCATCACCATAGCAAAATCTCCATTCTCAACACCTTTTAAAGATACTGGCAAGTGATGCTTCGGTTGATAAGGTCTGTTGTTCGTTGAGTACTTAGCTGGTCTATTATTATTATCAGAATATACACGGAACATGCTAAAATCGCATGTATGTCTTGGCCACATCCAGTTATCAGTATCTCCTCCAAACTTTCCTAAACTTTCAGGTGGAGCTGCAACTAAACGCACATCCGTATACTCTTCATGAACGAACATATAGTATTTATTTCCAGAATAAAAACTACGAACTGTTACTTTATACTTTCCATTATCACTATTTTCTTCTTTCAGCTTTTTAGAAATTTCTCCTAATCGCTTTCCAACTTCGTCGCCATAAGCATCACCTATTACTTTTTGTACACGGTTAGTTACATCTTCCATACGTACTAGGAACTTCACTTTTAAACCAGGACATGGTAATTCTTCTTCTTGGGTATTGGCTACAAAACCATTCATTAAGTAGTTGTTTTCTACCGTACTTAAGGAAGAAATATTGCCATAACCACAATGATGGTTTGTCATTAAAAGTCCTTTTTTAGAAATCATTTCTCCAGTACAACCGCCACCAAAGTGTACGATTGCATCTTTAAGTGAGCTTTTATTTACATTGTAAATGTCATCGGCCGTTCCCTTCCAACCCAATTTTTGCATTTGCTCATAATTCTGACCAATTAGCATAGGGATCCACATGCCTTTGTCTGCTTTGGCGGGCAAAAAGAATGCGACCGCTACTAGTAACACAAGTATTTTCTTCATGATTAATTTTTAGTATCACAAATATAACAGACCCAGCTTAGAATGCGAAGCCAGCCGTGAGTTATTCCTTAATTAAAGTATAGTTTTTATAACCGAAGTCTAGACCAAACAACTTTTTAGCCAACCGTTTTACTTTTGTCTTTAAGGGCAAGCTTCTTTTTGGTGCAACATAATGAAAATCCCAGTTTTTTAACCTTATTCTTTCCAGCATGAACTTTGGATGCGTGCCCATAAATGGAAGCAGCAGTCTTTGCTCAGATTCTTTTATAAAACTTTCTTCTTCTCTTTTTCTCTTATTTACTTCAGCATCATTGTGCCAGAGTTTCTGGAAATCATTAACTTTCTCTACCATAGTGGCTGTGCTTTTGACCCAACCGTAATGATAAATACGGGCGTCTATTTCTTTTACTGTAAGCTTCTCATCATTATTCTTTCTAAAACCTTGTGCATCTCGGTAAGAATATATTTTCTTATTATTCTTAACTATTCTTATTTCATGCGGATACCATTCTTCATCTGTACCAATAAAGTCATACGAGCCAAAAAAGTGAGTGTACTTAAATAACAAACCATCTACGCTTTCATTATTTGTATTATTGTCCATGGCAGTGTGTATAACCTCATAGTCCGCCTCGTGCATTACTTCATCGGCCTGTATATATATGGCCCAATCTGAATCTGGACTAATAGCTTGAAACACTTTATTGGTTTCGGCAGCTAATACAGCACCGCCTTCTCTCAACGTATCGTCCCATACGGTTTTTACAATCCTAATTTTATCTGAAGCAATAGATTGAATCAAAGCAAGGGTTTCATCATCAGATAGACCAACACCAACCACTAACTCATCACACAATGGAAGGATAGAACTTATGGCCTCTACGATTGGATAATCATATTTAATGGCATTGCGTACTATGGTAAAACCAGAAACTTTCAATCGTTTTTGATTTAGGAATAAAGGAATGATGACTTTTTAATCCAACTGCTTTTTTGCATTGAACAAAAATAGTCGATTAATAGGTTAATAACTATTTAGATAATGGATCTTCGTTTATAAAATACTTGCGGATCTAAGAAGCGCGCAATGATTACAAATACAATAATAGCAGCCGCACCAGCCCAATTATGATCATCTGCCGTTAAGTGCGCACCAAGAGCTAGTACCGCATTGAAAAAGAAACCTGCATAGGCCCATTCTCTTAACCATTTAGATTTTCTAACCCAAATAGCCACAACACCCAATATTTTTAAAATAGCCATGGGCAACGGTATCCATCCGGGAAAACCTAAATCGTTGAACATACCCTGTGATTCTGGCAAATTCATTAAAATATTACCCGCACTTGCAAGCATTATCAATGACATTAATCCTGTTACAACGTAATAAATTATCTTTTTCGTTTTCATAGTTCAAGAATTGACGTGAAAGTAAAAATATATTTACATATAGCCATAACCAATTTTGTAAGAGATAAAAATCTGGACGTCTATTTAGCTTATTACTTATTATCAGACCCTAACTTTGCATACTCATGTCAGACGCCATAAAACACGAATGCGGTATAACTTTCATTAGACTTCGTAAGCCTATTTCTTATTACCATGAGAAATACGACACAGCACTTTACGGTCTAAATAAGCTTTACCTCCTGATGGAGAAGCAGCATAATCGAGGACAAGATGGTGCCGGTATTGCTTCTGTTAAAATGGATGTACAAGAAGGCTATCCTTATATGTCGCGTGTACGATCTATTCAAAAACAATCTATTGCTGATATTTTTAATCAAGTACAGGAAGAATTGGCGGAGTTGCAATTGCAATACCCGCAAATATTAAAATTCCCAGAACTGCTCAAAGGACACCTTAAGAGCCTTGGAGAAACCATGTTGGGTCACTTAAGATATGGAACGCAAGGGCGTAATAATATTGATTATTGTCATCCTTTTATAAAGTCTAACATTGATAAGAATAAAAATCTTTGCTTGGCAGGAAACTTTAATTTAATCAATACTAAAGAGCTACAATCTTATATAAGTAAGGAAGTATTAGATGATAAAAAGCTAGATAGTGACTTAGCCGCCATGATGGAAATCATACATCACTTTATGTGTGAGAGTATTGAAGAACATGGCAAACCACATTGGAAACAAGCACTAACCAAAGCCAATGAATTATTCGATGGTGGTTATGCGGTATCAGGTTTATGTGGCAATGGAGAAAGCTTTTGCTTTAGAGATGCACATGGTATCAGACCCATGTTCTATTACATAAGCGACGAAATTATAGTTGCAGCTAGTGAGCGCCCCGCCATTATGACTGCCTTTAACCTTCAATTAGAAGATATAAAAGAATTACCAGCAGGTCATGCATTAATTGTAGACAAAGAAGGTGATTATAAGTTAGAACAGATCCTTCCTGAAGCAGAGCGCAAGTCTTGCAGCTTTGAACGTATCTATTTCTCACGAGGAAGTGATGCAGATATTTACGCAGAAAGAAAAAAACTAGGACGATTATTATCTGAGAAAGTCTTGGATATGATTGACCACGATTTAAAAAATACCATTTTCTCTTGGATACCTAATACAGCAGAAACAGCTTTCTTTGGTCTAATAAAAGGAGCAGAACACTACTTAAATAATATTAAAGTACAACGTATCAAAGAATGGGACGAAGTGACCGATGATAAGTTGGAAGAGATGATTCACCGCCGTGTGCGCATTGAAAAAATTGCTATTAAAGATGTAAAAATGCGCACCTTTATTACACAAGATAGCGCGCGTAAAGAAATGGTGCAGCACGTATACGATATTACTTATGGCAAGGTGCGTCGTGGTATTGACACCTTAGTGGTTATTGATGATTCTATCGTTCGTGGAACAACCTTAAAAGAAAGTATTATTAGGATGTTGGACCGCTTAGGACCAAAGCGCATCATTATTGTATCAAGTGCGCCACAAATACGCTTCCCTGATTGTTATGGGATAGATATGAGTAAGATGGGCGAGTTTATCGCATTCCAAGCTGCTGTTAATTTATTAAAAGAAAATGGCCAAGAGAATGTACTCCTAGATGTATATGCCGATTGCTTGCAAGCTGAGAAGTCTAACAAATTGGATCAAGAGAATTTTGTAAAGCGTGTGTACGCAGATTACTCTGCCGATAGTATTAGTAAGAAGATTGCTGAAATGCTGAAAGAGGAAGATATTAATGCCAAAGTAAACGTAATCTATCAAACCATTGAAGGCTTACATGAAGCATGTCCTAATCATACAGGCGATTGGTACTTTACCGGTGACTACCCAACCAAAGGTGGAAACGCAGTAGTCAATAAAGCATTTATGAACTACATGCAGAATAAGAACGAGCGCGGGTATTAGGTTTTAATGATTTTATAAATCGTTTTATTAAATTCCCCCCTTTTTTCAATAATCCCCTTTTCTACCCCCTTTTTTAAATCGCGACTCGCTGTGGCTGAGGATATTTGACTAAACACATTCATGTAGTCTTTTCGCGTAAATGATTTTTTTTGTTTGGCTAAAAAATAATCCAAGCGGTCGTCATGCTGCAACACTTGACGAGCTGTGCTCAACAACTCATGAATTGAATCTAGCATAACAGACAACATATATTCAATAAATAAAGTAGACTGCCCCACTTTGTCGCATGCTGAGAGTACCCGATAATATTCATCTTGCGTTTTGCTAATTAAAGATTCAAAAGGAAGATGTTCAAACACCGCATAATCTTGCAATAAAATCAACGTTTGCCACAGTCTTCCCATGCGCCCATTACCGTCCATAAATGGATGAATAAACTCCATTTCATAATGAAATACACAGCTTTTAATTAGGCTTAACTCATCTTCTTTTTTTAAATAATTAAAAAGGTTAGGATTACCCATAGTATCCGCTTTTAGTTAATATTACTGGTATTGGTTTAGCATTGACCATTGCTTTTAAAGTAAAATTGGGCATATTGCTCATAAAGGTTCTTCGATTAAATCTATAGAAAAATTCATCTAGATAGTGC
>CALIIL010000052.1 GCA_938017685.1 uncultured Chitinophagaceae bacterium | reverse complement strand
TTGCATTCCATTTAGACCAATAGCTGTCATGCCACCATTTGTGCTTAATGTGATACCCGCTTCTAATGTCGTTCGTTTTACAAAAGGGTTACTATCCGATTGATCAGGATTTTCATTGTTTTGAGCTACAGCCAATAATGGTAATAATGTTACTAGTAATACTAAGATTTTTTTCATGTTTAATTTTTTAGGTTTAAGTTTTTATTGTTTCTGTTTTTCAATACATAAATAACACCCAAGCCATACTGTAATGATTTATATCTAAATCTTTCAGCTTCAATCAGCTTTCCATTATCATTATTATAACTTGCTGGGTCGTATAAATCGTATTCGTTAAATAAGAAGACGAACCCAGCCTTAAACTTTACATTCTTTCTATGCCAATAAGAAATCATTAACTCACTGTTGAGAGACCCCAAATCATTATCACTAATGAGCAAGGCATTACCTACTGTGGGTTGAGCAAATGAATTTTTTACTTTTCCATTGTCATAAGTAAGTCGAGCCAACTTTTGACCGCCAAAACTTAATCCTACTAAATCAATATTAAACTCTACACCCAGCTTCTTCCAAAAATCATAACGCAAGGCTAAGTATAAGTTTACAGCATTAACCTGTGTGCCATACATATTCATGGTATCAATATTAGCAGGTATTTGATCTGCAAAAAATACCGCCGGTCCTGTCTTGCCAGATGTTAGCTCAGCCGCTGCAGTAATATATTCTAGTTGTTTCTTGGCGTAAGAAGAAGTTAAGCGCCCACCTAAGCCAATTTTAAATCGTTGCTTATGATGTCCGATACCCCAATATTGAACACCGTTTAATGCAACGGCCGACAAACTGCCATCTGTGCTTAAGGTTAATCCTGCTTCTTGTGTAGTACGTCCAAAGTTTTTGGTTGAAGGTGTTACTCCATTTTGCGCTTGAGCAATATAGGCAAGGGATAAAACCACCAATAGGGCCATTAGTTTTTTCATAGAGGTAAATTTAGATAATTATTTTTTCAATTTGTCCTTAAATACCTTCTTAAACTTCTCAAGTTTTGGTCCAACAACCATGGTGCAATAGCCATTTGTTTGACCTTTTTCGGCATAATAGTTTTGATGATAGTCCTCGGCAGCATAGAATATGTCAAGCATTTCAACCTGGGTTACGACTTCCTTATCATAGGCTTTTTCAGCATTAAGCTTGGCTACTATATCTTGAGCAATCTTGAGCTGTTCTGGATTATGGGCAAATATGGCGCTTCTATATTGCGTACCCACATCATTACCTTGCCTGTTCAACTGTGTTGGATCATGTGCTAGAAAAAAGGCCGCTAATATACCTTCGTAGGTAATTTTAGAAACGTCATAAGTTATTTGAACACACTCAGCATGACCTGTCGTGCCTGTACATATTTCCTTATAGGTCGGATTTTTTGTATCTCCGCCTGAGTAACCCGAAACTACCTTTTCTATTCCATCTAATGCTAAATACTGCGCTTCTGTACACCAGAAACATCCTCCTGCTAATGTTGCTACTTCCATTTTTACTTCTTTTGATTTTTCTTTATTGCCAAATGTATTTAATACTTCAGGACTTTTAAGCTTTCCTGAACCTACGTTACAGCTCAATAATACGCCGCTTACTAATACTAATATTAGCTTTGTTATTCTATTTATTCTCTTTCTCATCTTCAAACATTATTACTTTACCATTAATGCAATATCGCTTTCCTGTAGGCGGTGGCCCATCATTAAATATGTGTCCCAGGTGTGTTTCGCAACGACCGCACTGCACTTCTATACGCTGCATACCGTGCGTATTATCTTCCAAATAAATCATACTTTCCTTTGTAGCTGGCGCGAAAAAACTTGGCCACCCACAACTGCTGTCAAACTTGGCATCACTCTCAAATAGTTTGTTACCGCATACAGCGCAGTGATACTTGCCTTTTTCGCTATGATTATTATACTCGCTTGTATAAGGCCGCTCCGTACCTTTTTCTCGTGCAATATGATATACGTCACTTGGCAATATGTCTTTAAGCTTTTCGTTATCAAGTTGTAATTTGCCTTTGGCTTCTGTGTCGTAATATGGATTGTTGTTTTTCATTTCAGATTTTGTTTGTCCGTTACATTGTATAAAGAATAGTGCAAAAATCGGCAACAAATACATAGCACGCCCATTGCTTTTCTTTATGTTCTTAAAAAGATTTCCCATGTGTTTTTTTAATAATTTGTTTGTGAATAAATGTGGCATGCTTCAATATACGAATAGACGCTTCATTTAGATTTTTCTTACAAAAGAACTGTTGTACAAAACGACCAAAACGAATACGACCTCCAAAGTGTGTAAGCCAGTCTTTACGGTAGTTATGCATGGTTTCAGCCTTGCTTTTTTGCCCTTTAAATAGAAAAGTTAAATGTTTGTGTAAAAGGTAAGCGGAGCGCATAGCATTGCTCATACCATTACCACTTAAGGGCGCAATAGTACCAGCCGAATCGCCTAAATAAAATACATCTTGCCAGGTAGGTTCTTTTACAGAAAAGGTCACATTGGATATAACCATTGGTTTATTATAATGGAATTGTGCGTTGCTAAATATTTTATCCAAATATGGATTTCGGCGAAGCACACTTTCCTCCAAACTTTTGATATCATTATTATGTTTAGCCAATTGCTCTTGCTTTACTAAGTAGCAAAGGCAACTTTTACCATCTTCAATTTTACTCATACCGCAATACCCGCCTTCAAAATTGTGCAAGGCTATTTCATCCTCAGCATGATCTAAGGTGATATGATATTTAATACCAACCCAATTATGCTTTTCTTCATTTTTCTTGAAGAATGGCTTGGGAGCATATTTGCCAAAGGCACCACACAACACTTCGGTCTTAAACGTTCCTTTTGTTGTTTCTACAATAAAGCTCCTTTCCTCTTTACTATAGTTTAAATACTTCGTGTTAGTTAAGACCGTAACGCCTAATTCCAGCGCACGTTTATACATTAATTCTTCCAATACAAACCTACTCAAACCAAAACCTCCTAAATCCAACTCGGACTGCAGCTCAGTTCCTTTTTCAGAGCTGATGCGCAATGAATTAAATTGAGGCAAGTTCATAGTGTTCAATGGGATACCCAATCGCTCCAAGAAATTCCAACTTTCTAAGGATATATACTCTCCACAGACTTTATGCCTTGGGTACTCGCCTTTATCTATAAGTAAGACCTTGCGATTGTCCTTGGCCAAGAGTATAGCTAAGGATAAGCCTGCTAGACCGCCGCCTATTATTATTGCTTGGTATGATTGATTATCGTGCAATTAAATTGAAAAATTCTTTATTGACATTACTTAAAATTGTGAATATAACTTTTTAGCAAACTAATTAAATATCAATTAGTAATAATTATCTTTGTAAAGATTTAATAATGTAATGGTTGAAGAACTTATAAAACTTTCTACTGAGGAACTTTTAAATAAATTTGGCGCAGGTTGCCACAAACCTGGGTCTGGAAGCGCAGCAGCTTTCCAATCTCTACTCTCAGCTAAACTAACTCAAACTGTAGTTGACTTAACCCTCTCTAGATCAGCATATTCGGCACATTTCAGGAAGTTATTAGAAATTGAAAATGATATTAAAACTAATATTTACCCAAGTCTTTTAAAATTGTTCCAAGAAGATTCAGAACAGTTTGATATAGTCATAAATAAAAGAAAAGAAAGAAAAAATGCCAAAGACCCAATTCTAAAAAGCCAATTGGCAGAAGAGGCTTTGAATGAACTTATTCCGGCCATAGAGATGCCAATTGAAATTGCAAAACTAGCAATTGAGTTAGGAAAACACTCATTATATATTTTAGATCATGGTTTTAAATCAGCCCGAGGAGATTCTGGAACAGCACTAAATGGAGCAATTTCTTCAATTGGAAGCTGTATTTTTATTGTTAACCTTAATCTACTTTCCTTTACTAGATCAGCATGGACTGAAAATATAAGAACAGAAGTAAACAAATTGACCTCTAAATATAATATGCTTCTAGAAAGAAGTTCGCAAAGGCTTGAGAAACTGCAATTAGAAACTGATAGTAAAAACTCATTTTACAGTTATATCGATACGCTTGCTTTGCGATTAAAAGATGATAAAAGAAAGTCTTCTGAAGAAATAGAAAAATTAGTTCAGGATATTCAAAACGTAATTTGGAAACACAGGTCTGATATTTGGAATAAAAATACTCCAAAAGAACCTATGGATATTTTAGATGCAAAAAAAGCAATCTCATTATTTGGATTTAAATATATTTCATCACATTCTTTAGGTCAATTTCAAGACAATGGTTCCGTTTTTGAGGTTGCTGGAATTATAAATAACACACAAAAAACAATAGCAATTTCTGAAAAATTTCCTTTGGAAGTAAGAAATTTCACTGCAGCGCATGAGTTGGGTCATGCACTATTGCATAAAAAAGATATGTTACATCGTGACAAACCAATAGATGGTTCAAACACTCCTCATATTCGTCCTATAGAGGAAAAAGAAGCTGATAGATTTGCTATTCACTTTTTAATGCCAAAAAAACAGATAACTCAATCATTTCTCAAGATATTTGGAGCAGAAAAACTACAGATTAATCTGGAAACAATTATTGCATTGCAAATAGAGCAAGTCCGAAATTTTACAAGCTTCAATAATCGTTTTAGTAACCTTAGAGAGTTTACTAGATATTTAGCTGGTTTAACTTACTTTAATAATAATAGTTTTCAATCTCTTTCTGAAAGATATAATGTCTCAATTGAAACAATGGCAATTCGTTTGGAGGAGCTAGAACTAATATTTGAGTAATCAATTCAATATATATTTATAGCACATAAAAAAGTCCCCATCAAAAAATGATGGGGAATAGATAAATAACTAGAAAGTACGTTGATCATGAATTAAAAAAATCTAAGCAACAACAAGTATAATATCTAAAGTACTAACTTGTCCAACACGAATGACTACATCTTCTATAAGTTGAGTTACATAACCAGCAGCACTTACTTCAATACTATAAGTACCGCTGGCAATAGGCTTTAATTCATAGCGACCACTTGCATCACTTTTGGCAATCTTTATTCCACTTATTAGTTGTATTTGCGCATCAGGCACACCTACACCGTCCGAGGCCGAAGTTATGAGACCCTTTATACCAGCAGCTTTTGCGCCACTAACTAATCTAAGAATATCTTTAAATACAAATTGTGCTTTCACAGCCTCATTGCCTTTAAATATTTCCTGACCGTCCAAGCACATTTCAATAAGGTCATTATATATTCTATTATTCGCTTCCACTTTGCCCTGCGTTCCTTGCTTACTCGTTTCCTCACTATCTAAGAAATCTTGATGCAATGCTTCAAAAGCATCTTTCTCTGTCGTATAATCCGCAATAAATGTGGTAGGCATATTATTATCAAGTTCTAAAGCCACTTGATTATTCGTAAGGTAAGCAAGACCACTATTATTCAAGGCACGTACTTTGTCCCAATTATTATTACTAGCAGCTGTATAATTTTTAGACCCAGCCTCTTCTAATTTTGGTTTCTGCTCGGCTTCGCTAAATGCTTTAGCGGTATAGCGTTTAATACGTTGCCATTTATCAGTACATAGTTTAGATTTAGCAGCAAGTTGCAAGCGCAGTATTTCCGTATTCGCATTTCGAGCTTGATCATCTGGCAAATCTTCAGCAGCGGATATAGCAGTGCGCATAAGCGCAATAAGTGCAGCATCATAGCGTGGGCTAAACGCGGCAAAATCGGCAACATGTTGTTCGCATGAAGTCCAACCAAGATTACAGGCAGGATAGAGCTCACTTTGAGCACAAGGATAAACGGCATTAGTCATAATATATAAGTTTTAATGGTTAAATAATATATTAACGCCATGCCCTAAAGCAATATTATAACCCAACTCTAAATATTTTCTTAAAGTAGTTTACTATCATTAAAATAATAGCAAAACTAAATCATCATCGCCTGATAACTTTCTTAGTTAATACACCTTTGGCCGTTCGAAGCCTAAAGTAATAAACCCCTGAAGCATAAGAACGTAGATCTATTTTTTCATAAAAACGTTGTAGCGGACGCTGCAACAACAAACCGTACATACTATTAAATACTTCTATTGTACCCTCTACTTCTTCTAACCCAACGATCTCTAGCGTAAATAAACCACTTCCAGGATTAGGACTTACAATAAAGTCAAAGGCCAAAAGAGCATTTTCTTCTTCTGGTTCCATAATGGGTCTAGAACTTCCACCACCACCTCCACTAGGCCCATTATTAATTATCGTATCAACGGGCTCACATACGAACTCTCTCTTTATCCTGTTCCCACTATCGTCATAAGTAAACTTTACATAACAAGGGTTTTGTGCCATGGCTAACATGGGAGCAATGAATAGTATAAGTAATAAGATATATTTCATAATCAGTATTTTAATAAGTGCTATTTTTTGTTTTAAATAATTTGTAGGTCATTCCAAGTTGTAAGCCGAAGTTTAAATTATTCGTTGTTCCTCGCTTTCCATCGTCACTTAATCTATTTCTGCCATGAATTCCTATCCAACGTTGATATGGATTAATAACTCTGGTTTGACCTTGAAATGTTCCCTCAGTGATGGTATAATCTATATCCACTTTATTTTCAGAGTCTGTTGTTCCAATTATGGCATAGCTTAATACGTTTAACTCCAACTTCTTGGTCAGCGCAACATTACAACCTAATCCACCTTGTATATTAAGCATTGTTCTTTTATAGTACCATTCATTCAATGTTGAACGCTCAGCATTGACCAATTGCCCATTTTGTTTTTCCTCATAAAAATAGTCGTTATTCTCAATCGTTCTATCGCCAGTAAGCAATCCGTCAAATTGTGACACTTTATAATCTATGTTATAAGAACGAAGCGTGCCATAACTGCCCCCAAATTGTATGATCGGCGTAAACCTTCCTTTCGGTAGTACATTAAACTCAATAAGAAGAGGTATTTGTAAATAATTAAGCCGAGCAGTTATATCATGTTTAAGATTACCATTACCAAGCTCTTCACCAGCATATTTCTGAATTATTGGTGCGCTGGCTATACCTAAGGATATTCGCGATACCCCCATCCGTTTTATCCCAAAGTCATAACCCGCAGATACGCCAAATCGCGTGGCATAACTATTAATCATATTTACTTCATTAAAAGTATTATCCTTGCTATCCTCTTTATTATTGAGGCTTGTAAAGCCATAACCGCCTGTAGCTTGAATAAAAACTCCTTGAGCATGGGCTTGCAGGCTCATTGCGAACACTAATATTACTATTGATATCTTCTTCATTTTTAACATATTTATTTACACCAAATCCATTTTTTTGTATACAACCAACTTTGTTCAGAAGTAGGTATTGATTCGAATGGAACGAAAGTCGCTTCAGGTTGTTTGTTTTTATTAATCCAAATAACATCTTTTCTGGCAAAGTGCCTACTTCCTAAACGAATTAACCTACTACTATCAACAATCTTATAATAAGTCTCACCAGCATTGTAAGTACTAAATAAATTATTACCATTGTCCATATTTTGTATATTCAACGTATCATTTTTAACAGAATATACCCCCCATCTTGACCGCTCATAATATTTTTCTCTTTTCTCTTTATCGTTAGAAATATTTAAAAGAAAAGGTTCTAAACTATCTAAACTACTTTTATAACCAACCCCCTCGTCTCTAGTCGAAAAATTTATTAGATTAATGCACATTCCATTAGGATATAAAATAAACTGCCAATAAACTGTATCCAATTTACCATGACTATAATCATACATTTTAGTTTCAGGGTTATAAATCCCTAAGGTTTGCAATGTGTAAGTGTTAAAATATCCATTCGTATTAATTCCATATTCAGTATTTGACTTGTTTTTATCTAAGCATATACTTATTTGTTTCTGAACCCTTTGGCTATAAATACATGAAGTATTAACTATAACCAAAGTGCCAAGGAATAATATTGTTTTATTAAAAGCCATACAAGGAATAAGGGTTGTAATAACCTCCAAAAATATAAGCACCTGTTTGGAAGTTTTCGTAATTTAAATAATAATTCTGATTGCCTGGTTTGAAAAAAGATTGATGAATACCGTTTTGCTGGAAGTCTTGAACAGACTTATGACTAAATCCTAAACGAGATATTTGATGCCCACTTCTAAACCCTATGTATAAGGGAGCTTGATAGACTTTACCATACTTACCCCAAGATTGTTTACCAGCTGGACCTCTATTTTTTCCAAAAATCGGACTACTTTCATCTATCATGTAACCATCAGGAGCTTCAGCCCTAGCATCATTAGTAATCATATAAGACCCAATAGATAAATCTTTATATCCAAATTGCATTGCTTGAGTGCGCCCTCTATCTTGATCTTTAAAAGCAAAAAAATCATTATTAATATTAAATGACCAATCATTTAATCCAATTTGCACCCCACCATTATAATGTTTATCATCACTATAATAGGAGCCTGAATAACCAAACGTCCAATCCCCAGCAGTATAGCTGGCCTCGCCACCTATATTATAGGAGCTAAAATCACTACTTAAATTAAGTCCAAAATTCCAATCGCCTACTTTAACATTCGCACCACCACTAGCATATGGACCCGCTAAGCCAATACCTACACCGAAATTAGAAGATATATTACCATCATTTCGTGAATAGTTAATTCCTACACCTAAAGATAGAATATTTAACCCTACAGATAACGAAGCTCTATCAGATTGATACATAGTATGCTGACCTAAAGCTCCAATTTCATTGGTTATACCAGCTGCAGAATTGTATGCCTTACCAAAAGGGTTACTTTCTCCTTGAATAAGATTACTAGCACTTTCTCCAAGAAATGCGACACCCATTAAAGCAGATCCAACAAAGTTTCCGTCAGGATCAATATAAACCAATGGATTATTATTAGCATAAGCATATCGATTATAACCTTGACTACTCTGTGGCACGGATACATAATTATCTGGGCTTATCATCTTACCAACGGCTGGATCATATAGGCGTGCATTCATATTAATCAATGCAAATTCATCCATATGCTCATGACCCGTAAAACCTCGATTCAACCAACTCAAATTAGAAGTCGCGACACCGTTGTAAGTCCAATCTTGCACATTGCGTCTACGGCCCCAGGCGCCAAAATTATACTCTTCCAATACGGCACCTGCATCATCGGTTATCACATTTATACTACCTAGATGATCTTTATAAACATAATAAATGCTCTCATCTCCATTATCATCAACAATAACTGCACAAATTCCATCTGCGCCTTGTATGTAATGAATTTGATTAGTCGTATTACCATTATCCGTAACTTGCACTTCATAATCACCAAAATACAAGCGCGTTTCTTCCAAATTGCTATTATGATACAATTCTGATTTTACTCGATTATATTCTGGCCAATAATCAAAAATTTGTTCCCATCCATCTTCCGCTATATTTTCTATTCGTTGGAAGCCTGTATATTCAATAGTTTGCGTATTGTCTGAAATATTGTTAGGCGCTACAGTTGTACTTGTGAAATGCGCAATGCTACTTTGAGTATGTTTCTGCGGTACAGTATATCTATAATAACCTATATCATCTTTCGTTTTAATGTTCCCATTCGTATTTCCAATATTGGGGAAAGGATCATAGTTCGTTGTAATAACGGGCTGCGGTAATCCATTCATGACCTCAGTTGAAGTTAATCGCTTCAGTATATCATAAGTAAACTCTTCAGAAATTCCTTTAAGGTTATCTAGCCGCAAATCCAAATTACCTGTTTGAAAGTCCCAAACCATACTATAGTCTTGAACACCAGGCGTTTCGTAACGCGATGGTAATGCATTAGAATATGTATGTCTTGTACTTTTAGTATTGCCCATACTATAAGCCGTAAGCTGTCCCATTCCATTAATAGCATCTGTTTTATAAATAGAAACTCCGCCTTGACGTTTTACTTCTTCTAAGTAACTTCTATTATCATAAACATAATCTATAGCCACGCCTGACGGATAAGTAATACTTGTATTATTATTATAAATATCATAAGTATACTCCGTTGCATATTGAACGTTATTGACCGTTTCAAGTTTAGCAATTAATCGGGCATATTGATCATAATCAAACTCCTCAATCGTTCCGTCAAAACCTTCAATACGCGTAATATTGTCATTACAGCAATATACTTTATTATCTAAATTCCCCAAATCACCAGGTTGCGTATCTACTTCTGGGCTACCTTCACTGCCACCTCCACCTCCCGGATGTTCGCCATTATCAATGACTTCACGACAGTAATATTCATATAATGTTTGCCCTTCAGGTCCGTTCCGTTCTATTAATCGTCCCAAATTATCATAAAAGAAATCATGTGTATTTCCACTAGCGTCTGTTTGGCTTATCATATCGGCAAAAGCATTATAGTCATATATTATCTTTCCAGCATTAACCTCAACATTCTGTATTAACCGGTTATAAGCATCATATCTAAATTCAGAAACCAAATTACTATTTTGCAATATTGAACTTTTATTTCCCCAACTATCATAATTAAACCGAAGAGTACCTCCAGGATCATTAGTCTCAATTACATCTCCTGTAGGCCCCTTAATTGTTGTACTATAATTACCACCACTTTGAGTAGCCGTTACAGTTGCAGTATGGCTCATAGTATTAAAGCTATAGACATAATTAGTGCTACCCAGCGCATTACTAACGCTTAGGGGTCTATTTAATACATCGTAAGTATGTATTGTTGTAATAGGCGTTTCTAAACCTTGAATATAACTATTGGTTTCGGTTTCGAGCAAACCTTTGGCATTATAGCTTTTTGCAGTTGTTACCCAATTGCCATTCATGCTCTCCACTTCTTGTTTTACATCTCGACCCAATTTATCGAACCAAGTGACAACTGTTGGACTTTTTGCCTGATTGATAAAGGTCTTAAAAAGATGATTCGCTGCTATATCCCATATTCTATAAGTATTTCTATTGACCCCATTAGGCAAAGTTGTAGTAGTTTCTCTGCCGAATCCGTCATACGCAATGCTTGTTTCTTGGCAATCAGAACTTTTAATCTTAATGGGTTTACCCCATAAAGAATGATTAGAGTAATAGGTATCTTGTGTTGCATTTGGCCCACAACTATTACAAAGTTTAGAACTTCTTACCATAAAACGTCCTCTATTATCATAATAAAACCGCTTGGCTCTATCCATTAAACCAGCAGAACTAATAGTCTTACTCAAGGCTTGACCATAACTATTATAAGTGTACTCAATATCTACAGATTTAGGTAAGCCTAAAAAATCAGTTTGTTTAAGCATATTACCGCGATTGTCATAACTAAATGCTAAGGTGCTACTCACAGTTAAATTTCCTGAACGCCATTGACTACTTGTAATAGTTTCTGGCAGATAAGGATCCGATCCATTTATGCCTATGTAACTACTAACCGTAGTATTATGAGCAATCCCGACAATAACTTTATCACTCTGAATAATATTTCCATAGTTATCGTATAGCAGACTAATGGTAGTTGTTACATTTTGTTGTGCATTATAAGCGGTAGTTTCATCCACCTCAAGCTTAAATCGATTATTGGATAAAGCTGTGGTATTATAAGTACTTGATTGACTGCTTAGTAAATTGATTGGTAATAATTGATATGATTTAGTATTGCTATGCAGCGGAATGTAATAGTTTTGGTCAATCCCTTGCTCTACTTCGGTTTTCGTATTAGCAGTATGATTTTCAGTGATAACTTTTTTATATCCTAAAAAACCCCTTCCAGCTCTGTGGATTATTGCATCTTCATATTTGTATCTTGTATCAAAGTAACCACCTAAAGCATTATCAGAAGTAGTACGCCATACATTATAAATTGGTGCTTGGATATGATTCAGCGGATATAAATTAGCACTATAAGCTTGCCTGTTATAGGTATTATTTCCATCCGTTAATTTATCAAACTGAAATCGTGTAGTTCTGTTAAAACCATCTGTGACCTTTTCTAATATCCTTTCTCTTCCATCTGATTTTATTTCTAAAAAGTTAATTACTCCATTTGCCCCCATACCATGAGTATTGCCAATTTCTATTCTACCATCACCGTTAAAATCACCCGACAAGAAATAATTAAAATAATGTTGTTTATAAAAATACTCTTCATGTAAAAAGCTTGTACCGCGACTATAATGAACATAAACTTTTGTAGGATTAGCACCTACTTTAGGAATAATATGAGCAATGTCAGACTTCCCATCTCCATTAAAATCTGAAATAAATATTGGGTTGTCGCCAGTACCGAGTGAATTTAAGTCTGGAGGTACTGAAGATACTAAAGGAGCCCCAAAACTAAAAGGAACCTTTTGCCAAGTAATGCCTGTTGAATAGGCAATTTCGGTCAAACCTGCTGAATTAATTGTAAGAATATCGGTCTTCCCATCTCCATTAAAATCTCCAGGGTAAATATTATGCCATAATGTAGGATAACCGTTGGTATGTAACTCTACAACTTCATAAGGCCTAACACCATTTGGTGTTTTATTTATGGTGTATATCTTGCAATCTCCATCCTTAATAGTCATTATATCCGTTTTACCATCACCATTAAAATCAATCGTATAGTTAGCATCGGCATTAGCAAAAGGAAAGCCACTTCCCGCAACTGGGTTAAGTGCATACGGGTTGTGAACCTTCATGTTTTGATTTCCTGAAATTGTTGGCTGAGAATAAAACAGATCATGGTTCCCGTTATTTGAAAGATACGTAATAAAGTCAGCCCTACCATCACCATCAAAATCTCCCATTGATATATAATTTGTAGTGCTTCCGTTAATTTTATCAAAAGTAGTTCCTCCAGAAAATGGATAATTTGTGGTCAAAACAGAGAGACCATTATTAGTAGCATTCAATTCATAAATTTTAAATTCTTCGATCCGTCTCCCACCATTACCTGCTAAATTATTAGTTTTTACAAGCATAATATCATCACGACCATTTCCATCAAAATCAGCAATCAAAGTACTATGTTTTGTAAATGGAACTTTGTCCTTATCATCAATTTCGAAATTCCCAGAAAGAGATAAAGTGGTTATATTAGCGAATTGAAAATTATTCGTTGTCCTCATTTTTACATGAAGCTTCTTCATAAAACGAACATTATTTATCAATTCCGTTTCAGCTAATAAAATATCCATAATTCCATCACCATCAAAATCGCCAGTATATTGCTGTGTTGGATCGTTATTGCTATTACCATTAAATCCGCCTTGGGCATTATTTACTAAATCAACAGGCTGCTCCCCATACTTAAATATTGTAGAGTTCAACTCATTTCCATTAGTCCCTCGTTCAATAACTTCAGATAAGAATGAATACATTTCATCATAGCCATGATTAAATTGATATGTTTTGAATGGAACACCACCTAATCCAGTTGGCCCGATACCAGTAACCCGAATAGAGTCCAATATATATTTTTGTTCGTAGCCTAAGCCAGCTTCATAAAGTTTATTTTGGTCCAACCGTATGGAATAATCAAAGATAATTTTGTTGTAAGGCTGCAAACCAGTTTGAGTATTACCCGTATAAAGAATTTCTTTTACTCTAGTGTCATTATCCGTATTGTCATAAACATATTCATAATAATTTCCATTCCGATCGGTTACCTTATTTAATCTCCACATAACAAAGCGACCATTATTAGTGATTTTGGCACTATTACTTTTGCCATATTCCATAACCACTCCTTCTTTACTTGTCACTTCGAACCAATCTGGCCCGTCGGCATTAACACTCATTACTTCAACTCTAGCGTAATTTTCACTTTCGGTACCATAGACTGCGCCTACACTTCCATACGTTCCAGAAAGTAACATTAATCGAGCACCATCTAAAGTAAATGCATCCTGAGCTGAAATAGAAGTTGGTGCCACTTCTCCATCATTAAACCAGTTTTTATTTGCTCTACTAATAACTGACAAGCCAGCAATTGACCACCCATAACCACCCACGCCATTACCAGCCTGAGAACTATAGTTCAAACTTACACTTGGTTCAAAACCATTGGAACCTGGAGTAATAAGAATAGGAATATTATAAGTCGCTGCACCAGTTGGACTTACACCTGCAGAACCAGCAACCACACCAACAGCTTTAGTTAAATCTATTACTTTATTAATAGTAATATTATCGTGAAGTGTACCATAAATCTTAGTCTGAGCGATTGTCGATTCAAAAATTGCAATAAGGCATACTAATAAGATAGAAAAAGGCGTTATAATATTTTTCATACAAAGATAAAACTAAGTGCTTGTTAAAGGTATATATAAAATCTCATAAATAAAACCCGAACAAAGCAAACAGCCGTTTTATTTTTTTATCGGTAGTATTTTTTCGTTCAACGGTAATTTATTTCTTTCTAAGCAATTCTTTCCTGCTTACATCCAGGTATCCCCGCCCATTTTCAATCAATATTTGGTTGCTGTTCATGAATATTCTATTTCTGTCAGCACGTAATCAACATTGGTTAATCAATTTACTACTTCTGTCAGCACATAACCACCTTCTGTTAACCCATAAGCGGCTTCTGTTCAGCAATAACCAATAATAATCCAGTAATAACCGTCAAAGTGGTAGTGTACAAAAAAGTGTGTAATCGATTTGATTAATTTTACTTTCAAAGCAAACAAACTTGTTGTGGGAAGTCTGTCTGTCTTTGGAAGTTTTTTGTTTTTGCATCGTAAATATAATTTGAGTTTGTTTAATGAAAT
>CALIIL010000051.1 GCA_938017685.1 uncultured Chitinophagaceae bacterium | reverse complement strand
AGCCACATGATTGACAACGTTTATCATAAGGAAACGTACCACGCTTGGAAACAGTATGAGCACATTTTGAACATGAGTATCCGCCAGACCACTTTAAATCGGCGAGATAAGTCATGCACGATACTTTATCGGAAAATTGACTGCGAAAGGCAGGTAAAGAACACTTTTTTACTTTCATAAAGTAAAGGTCAATACCAGCTACATAACTTATTTATGCACTTGGTGGATTATATGGGAGATCCAAATAACTTATTATCTACTACCATAACGCGCAAAGATCTAACATGTGTTGGTTATGGTAATGAAGGTGAGGCGGAAGTAATTCCAACTGGAGGTTTGCCACCATATGCTTATCTCTGGAGTTCAACGCCAGCACAGAATACACAAAAAGCAACTGGCCTAGGCTATGGGTTCTTATTTGTAGAGGTCATTGATGCCAATGGTTGTAAAGTGGTAGATACTACTTATATCCAACCAGGTCCATGTTGTCAAGTATTATTCTTGCCAAATGCATTTAGTCCAAATAATGATGGTAACAATGATACTTATGGCGTTTCAACGGCGGCAGGAGTAGAGTTGCTTCAGTTTGAAATATTTAATCGATGGGGACAACGCGTGTAGTCTACAACCGACTTTCGAGCACGTTGGAACGGAACCTACCGAGGGGAGCCAATGCCTGTAGACACTTATTACTATGTATTCCGCTATAAGTGTAATACCGATGGTAAAAAGTATACCAAGAAAGGTGATTTAATCATCGTGCGATAAGCTAGGCGTAACAAAGATTATCAAAGCCCATTTCTTTCGAAATGGGCTTTTTTTATATCTAGAAAGATGGTAGAAATTCATTAAAACTGCATATTGGTATGAATTTTGTACATTTAGGAGAAATATAACAGTTATTTTGAAAAAAAAATACTTACTAATAGCCCTGTTATGCTCTGTTACTAGCGTTTCATTGGCTCAGCTAAATGTGGCTCCGAACCAAACAGCGGCACAAATGGTTGATATGTTAGTTGGTGCTGGTGTTACTTATACCAACCCTCAACTAACATGTCCGCAGAATGGAAGTGGTACTTTTTCTAATGGTGTAACAACAAGCATTCTTTTAGATAGTGGAGTTGTATTAACCAGTGGTCGCTTTAATACTCAAGGTGCTAATTTTGGAGTAAATGCTCCTGGGTCATCCTTTGCAAGTAATAATACCAATACAACAGGTGGCGATGCTGATTTAGCTAATTCAGCATCTGGTCAATTCTATGATTTGTGTAAATTAGAATTTGACTTTGTTCCAATTGGGGATACAATACAATTTAAGTATCGTTTTGGTTCGGAGGAATATCCTCAGTATAACTGTTCTAATTTTAATGACATATTCGCATTTTTTATTGATGGTCCAGGTTATCCCGTGCCCACTAATATAGCCTTAGTGCCTGGTACTAATATACCGGTAGCCATTAATAGTATTAATGGTGGTCAAAACTTAGGACCTGCATGTACGAACATGGGGCCAGGTTCTCCTTTTACGGCTCTCTATGTAAATAATACAGCGAGCCCTGATATTGTCTATAATGGATTAACAACAATACTTACGGCTAAAACAAGTGTAACACCTTGTTCAACATACCACATGAAATTTGCAATAGCGGATGTGTTTGATCACATATATGATTCAGGCGTATTTCTTGAAGCGGGAAGTTTTCAGTCGGGAGCGGCTACAGTTTCTGGTGCTACATCTTCTAATTCATTATCTAGTGTGCCCACATCTATTGAAGGTTGTACAAGTGGCTCTGTTACTATTAAGCGGCCGACAGCAGCGCCTTATAACCAATTAGTACAATTATATTTTGGTGGTACAGCAACAAATGGAGTGGACGTTGTAACTATTCCCAATGTAATTAATATACCAGCTAATGATTCGCAAGTTGTTATTAATGTAGCAGCTATTCAAGATAATTTTATTGAAGGAAACGAAACCTTTACCATTTATATGAGCGGAAATAACTGCTCACCTGCCATTTCAGATAGTGTAGAATTTATTATACAAGAACAACCTAATTATACGGTAAGTCTTGATGATACTATATGCTTAGGCGATACGAAAATACTTAATGCAACACCCAATCCTGCTAACGGAAATATTACGTTTAATTGGACGCCTCTAGGGAGTACTGCTCCAATTGCAGGTACTAGTGTTACAACATCTCCAACCGTAAATACTAGTTATACCGTAACAGCGGTTTATCCTGGTTGTCCTGATAAAGACAGTGTCATTGATATTACAGTAGAACCAACACCAACCTTAAGTACAACAGTTACTCCAATAACATGCTTTGGAGATAACAATGGATCAATAACTGCCACGGGCAATGTTACTTATTCTCCGATCCAAATTTCTTTGAGTCCAAGTGCTCAAAGTCAAAATATCTCGCCGGCAACATTTAGCAATTTATCGCCAGCGAATTATACTGTTACAGTAACTAGTGCCGTTGGTTGCACGGTCACCAGTTTAATACCAATTGCACAACCGCCTGTAATGAGTTGGACAAGTGCAATAGGCTCTTCCATTCCATGTAATGTTACTAATATTGGTACTATTAATGTAAGCGCTGCAGGCGGAAATCCTACGATTAATTATTCTATTAATCCATCGGCTAGTACAAATACTACTGGTAGTTTTAGTGCACTAGGACCCGCTAATTATACTGTTACAGCTACTGACGCTAATAATTGTTCTATAACAACTGTTGTTGCTGTTACTCAGCAAACGCCTATGTTTTGGCAAGCGCCAACAGTTGTTGATATTGATTGTTTTGGTAATAATAATGGAAGTATTGCTATTACAGCAACAGGAGGCGTTGGAGCGATTAACTATAATTTGCAACCGCCGAATACGACGAATGCAACGGGTAGCTTTATTAATTTAGGTACTGCCATTTATACGGTTAGTGCTACGGATGCTAACAATTGTACCTTAACATCTGCCATAATAATTAATGAGCCAGCAGCTTTAGTTTGGAATACGCAAACGGTTAATAATATTTTATGTTTTGGTGCAAATGATGGTAGTGTTTCGTTTTCTACTACAGGTGGTACAGGTACTATAAATTACACTTTACAGCCAAGTAATATTTCAAATAATACAGGAAGTTTTTCAAGTTTAAATCCGGGTAATTATACAATAACGGCCACTGATTCAAATAACTGCTTTATTACTTCTGCATTTTCAATTACACAACCGCCACAGTTTCAAATTACAAATGTGAGCATGACTAATCCTACTTGTGTTCCAGGTTATGATGGTTCAATCACTGTTACAGCAACAGGAGGGATGCCCAATTATCAATATAGTATTGGAGGAGCCAATCAAGCTGCAAATAATTTTACTAGTTTAGGAGCAGGTAATTATGTTGTTGTTGTAACGGATGCTAATAATTGTACAACAACTTCGGCTGTCGCAATTAGTGCTCCTAATGCTCCAACAATAAATAGTACAGCTGTTACAAATAATAACTGTTTTTGGGGCAATGCAGCAGCGATTAGTGTTGCTGCTAATGGTGGCGTCAGTCCTTTGAGCTATAATTTACAAGCGGGAAATGTTACCAATACAAGCGGTACATATACTAACCTGCTTGCTGGGAGTTATACCGTTACTGTTACAGATGCAATTGGTTGCACTAATACTAGTACTGTCAATATTGTGGACCCTCCTCAACTGATTTGGGATGCTTCTACCTCAGCAGATGTATTATGTTTCGGTGAAAATTCTGGAACAATAACCGCTAGTACAACTGGTGGTACTGGTCAGATAAACTACAGTTTACAACCAAATAATATTAGTAATACCACAGGTAGCTTTACCAATTTATTAGCGAGTAACTATACGGTTGTGGCAAGTGATGCTAATGGTTGTATTATAACCACAACTTTTAGTATTGCTAATCCTCCACAATTGGTTTGGGCCAACACAAGCGCTGCTAATATCATTTGTAATGGTGCTAATGATGGAACCATAAGTGTTGCCGCAACAGGCGGTACTGGACAAATAAATTATAATTTGCAACCAACAAATACTGTTAATTCAAGTGGTAATTTTAGTAACCTTGCTGCGGCCAGTTATACGGTTACGGCAACTGACGGAAATAATTGTACAGTAACAACAACTTTTAATATAACAGAGCCAGCGGCCATAAATATAAATACTATTACAAGCACTATCCCAAGCTGTGTTCCGGGAAGTGATGCTTCGATTACTATTATTGCCTCGGGTGGTACTCCAGGTTTGTTGTATAATATTGGGGGAGGTAATCAAGCCTCTAATATTTTTAATAACCTAACTGACGGTACTTATACGATTACGGTTACTGATGCCAATAATTGCACACTTACAAGTATCCATGCTGTGTCTCCAGCAAGTATTCCCACTTGGACAAATACGGTTAGTAATAATGTATTATGTAATGGTGATAATACAGGAAGTATAAATGCAACAGCTACTGGATTGGGTGTTGTAAATTATAATTTGCAACCATTAAATATTACAAATAGTACTGGTACGTTTAATAATTTATTGGCAGGTAATTACATTATTACGGCTACAGATGCTGCTGGTTGTGATACTAGTTTTTCTTTTGTAATTACAGAGCCAAGCCTATTGCAATGGGTCAGTAACTTTAGTTCTGATGTTAATTGTTTTGGTGGAAATGATGGAGTTATCTCAACATTTGCCAATGGTGGTGCAAGCACCATTACTTATTCTTTGCTGCCTGGAAATGTGAACAATACAACAGGTACATTTAATTCATTATCGCAAGGTAGTTATACGGTTACAGCTACAGATGCTAACAATTGTTCTATTACAACAACCTTTAATATTGCTGAACCAAGCTTGTTACAAATTACAAATGTGGCCAGCACCGTACCAACATGTGTCCCAGGAAATGATGCGGAAATTACTATTAATGTTCAAGGAGGCACACCAATATATCTTTATAATAACGGAGGGCTTAACCTAACAAATAATGTAATAACAAATGTTAGTGCAGGCGCATATACCATTACAGTTACAGATGCAAATAACTGTACAGTTACAAGTAACATTAATATATCGGTTCCTAATAGTCCTCAATGGACATCTGTAGCTGCGACAGCTATTAGTTGCAATGGAGGTGCCGATGGTACTATTGCATCAAGCGCTAATGGAGGAACTGGTATAATTAGCTATACACTTCAACCTGGTAGTGTTATAAATGCAACAGGTTCTTATAATAATTTATCAGCAGGCATCTATACCGTAGATGCTACAGATGCTCTTGGTTGTTCAGTGACTTCCATAGTAAATATTACTGATCCAGCTCCCATTACATTTAGCTCGCCTACCTTAGTTAACATAAGTTGTAATGGATTAAGTGATGGTAGTATTACACAAATTGCAACTGGTGGAACAGGAGCAATAACCTATAACATGCAACCAGGTAATGTAACAAGTAATATGGGAGTATTCCCTAATTTGTCGGCTGGTACTTATACGATTGTGGCAACGGATGCAAATAATTGTACAGAAAGTATTCAATTACTACTAAATGAACCAAGCTTGTTAACTTGGGATGTTGCTAGCAGTAATGATATTTTATGTGCTGGAGGAACAGATGGTAGTATTTCTATTAATGCAACTGGAGGAACAGCTTTATACAGTTATAATTTGCAACCTTCAAATACTACGAATAGTTCGGGAAGCTTTAATAATTTACTAGCTAATATTTATACGGTTACTGCAACGGATGCCAACAATTGCACTATAACCTCATCAGTTACTATTGCAGAACCGGCAGCAATAATATCGTCTTATACGAGTGCCAATGTTAGTTGTTTTGGAGAAGCTGATGGAACAGTTACTATCACATCAAATGGTGGAGTTAATCCTTATGCTTTTCTATTACAGCCCAATAATATTTCTAATAATACAGGTGCATTTACTAATTTACTAGCAGGCGTATATTCAGTTATAATTACAGATAGCAATAGTTGTGCGGATACGATTACGAATGTTACAGTTATAGAGCCTCCTCAAATTCAATTTACAAATATTACAACTACAGATGTAAAATGTTATGGAGGGTCAGATGGTGAAATAAGTCTGATAGGACTTGGAGGTAATTCTCAGAATTTAACTTACACTATTGTTCCCAATATTGGAACACAGCCAACACCAGGTAATTTTAATAATTTAACAGCAGGCGCTTACACTATTTATGCTCAGGATTCTTTGACATGTAGCGACTCTACTGTTTTAACTATTGGTCAAAATCCTCCAATATTAATTACTGGAGTAGCGTATACTTCGCCGAGATGTTTTGGAGAAAAAAATGGTACTATGACGATTAATAGTATGGGCGGGATAGGAAACTTATCCTATCAATTAAATACAAGTATACCAAGTACAACTGGAGTTTTTGGAAACTTAGGCGGTGGTAATTATATCATTACAGTTACCGATGATTTAGGATGTACTGTTGACTCTTTTGTTACACTTACTGAACCTTTATTATTGCAAATAGAAACGGATATTCAAAATGTAACTTGTCAAACATCGGCTGATGGTATTATTCTTGCCAACGGTATTGGTGGTAATGGCACTTATACTTATTATTTACGACCTGGTATTTCATTGAACAGAACAGGCGCTTTTGGTTCCTTGGCTATTGGTACATATACAATATCGGTAAGAGACACATTAGGGTGTCAAGCTGATACTATAGCCTTTGTTGGTTTGCCTTCTAACCCACTTGAAGTAGTAATGAGTAAGAAAAATTTGGGTTGTTATGGTTATGGAAATGAAGGCTGGGCGGAAGCAGTAACCTATGGCGGTCACCCACCATATTCATATCTGTGGAGCACAACACCAGCACAAACTGAATCTAAAGCCTCTAACTTATACTTTGGTTATTACCAGGTCTTAGTTACAGATTCTAAGGGGTGTCAAATTAAAGATAGTGTATATGTTGAACCTGGCCCTTGCTGCGATGCTGTATTCTTTCCCAATGCATTTAGCCCAAATGGTGATGGTCAAAATGATCGTTTCAGAATGCTTACAAGCGCTGGGGTAGAACTAAAACAGCTGGAAGTATATAATCGATGGGGGCAGCGCGTGTGGAGTACAACAGACTATACGCAAAGTTGGGATGGTACCTTCCAAGGAGAAGATGCCCCGCTTGCGACTTATTATTATGTATTTTCTTATAAGTGCTTGACTGATGGAAGAGATTATATTAAAAAAGGTGATGTTGTACTTGTGAGATAAATCCAATTCCTTTTCAATATATTTGCGCTTTCATAGAAGCTTATGTTACCGATATTATTAGATTATTTACGTTGTCCTGTTACAAAGGAAAAATTAAACCTCACTGTTTTTAAAAACGGTACAAAGGAATATAATGGAACAGAACATGAAATTATACTAGATGGTTATCTTGAAAGTAGCGTAATGTTCTATCCGGTAATTAATGGTATTCCAAGGTTATTGGTAGAGGCATATAAAGATTACAAAGAATTTTTATCAGCCAACGTGAGTGATTATGCTGCGCGTTGCGAAAAAATTGAGGCACAATATGGCGACTTAATAAAAGTGGTAGAAAAGAAAAACAGGCACACTAAAAAAAGTTTTGAAATAGAATGGAATCTATTTAACTACGAAGAAGATAAAGTGTGGGATGAGGATCGTGAAGGTATGTTGTTGCGATTTATTGCTGAGAACGACGAAACTAGAGAAGGCTTAAACGGTCAATGGATATTGGATGCTGGTTGCGGTAATGGTATGCTTAATGAAGATGTGGCCAGTACTGGAGCTAATATTATTGGTATGGATTTTAGCCTAAGTGTGGAACGAGCTTTTGAAAAAAATAAGCAAGCTACAGCCTTCTTTATTCAAGGAGACGTGCAGTTTCCGCCCGTTGCTTTTAATACATTTGATATTGTGCATAGTAGCGGCGTTTTGATTTGTACTAATAATAGCGAACTTACCTTTTCATGTCTTTCGCCATGCTTGAAAGAGAATGGGAAAATGAGTATTTGGTTATATCATCCTGTAAAAGGTTTCATTCATAACCTATTTAATTGGATGCGTAATTGGACTTCAAAGTTGCCTTTACGATTACAGTACTTCTTATACAGCATTACACTTTTACCAATTAGTTTTATTGTAAAAAGAATAAAAGGAAATAAGCAAAATAAACGTGAGATGATGATCGATATTTTAGATTGGTTTTCACCAGAATTTCGCTGGGAACATTATCACGATGAAGCTGAAGCTTGGTTCTTAAAAAGGAATTTTCATCAGATTAAAGTAACGACGAACGAATTGTTTGGATTTAATATTATTGGGACAAAACGTGCTCAATAAGCTCGTTATATTGCGCGCCAATAGTTTCGAAATTCCATTGTTTTTGATTTTTTAAAGCAATCTCTTCTTGATTGAAGTTGGAGTAGTTATCAATCATTGTACTCATGGCTTGGGCCAATGCATGTGTATCGCCCCGCTCTATGAGTATGCTATTACTATTGTCTAAATGCTCCTCAATGCCTCCTGCTTTCGAACTAATAACCGGTGTTCCAGTACATAAAGCTTCTAAGCTTATGCAGGACTGACTTTCGGTATTGCTAAACATAACAAGCGCATGAGACTGTTGTAGTGTGCTTGCAACATCGGTATAAGAAATTACATCTTTAAAAAAGATATGTCGATCTAATAATCCAAGTTCTTTGGCTTGTGCAATATGATCTTGGTTTTTGCTGCCAACAAGATTCAAAACAAAATCTGTTTTCTGTTTAGAAAGAAGGTGCACTGCATCAATGATACCGGTAACATTCTTGACAGGAATCATATTAGAAAGATGACAAAAAATGAATGGACTCGCTACAGGTTTAGGTTGGTAAATGAATTGATGTGTGTCAACTACATTTGAGATTTTGGTATGCTCTTTTTTTACAACCCAATTATTCATGTCATTGGCTAAAGAGTGGCTTACGGTCACAAGTTTTTCTGCTTGACTTACAATCTTTTTTACAACGTGCTTGTATAACCAAGAGCGAGTATTAAAGTGTTGCTCGTAATGTTCGTTATATATGCCATAATGCTCCGTTAGTATATAAGGGATGTTATATCTCAGCTTCCAATACCATGCAATTATTCCGGCATTGTAAGGCACTTGTACTAGTATAACTTTTGGTTTTTTGTGTTTTGTAATAAAAACTTTTAGAAAAGAATTATGTGTTTTTATTAATGAGTAATAATTTTTAATAGAGTTTAATATTCCTTCGCTAGTATTTTTTTGATAAATGACGGTTGCTTTTAAATGGCCATTAGCATGTTCTGACTTCTTTTTATTGAAAGATACCTCACTGTGTTTTTTTACATGTAGTACTTCAACTTTACGGTATATTGCAAGTGCCTTCATTTTACGCTCAATAAAATCACCTTCATAAGCATCTAGCTCATTAGGATACCAAGAGGCTAAGCATAAAATAGGAGCATCTTCTTTTGACATATTATTTGCCTTGCAAGGCGTGTGTACATTTTTCTAAAATTTGAAAGGCAATTTCAGCCATTTTGTTCTCGCTATCTAAGGTTGGGTTAACCTCTGTTACTTCAAAGCAACAAAGCTTTTCAGTATGCATAAATGCTAACATGAGTTCTTCAATTTCTTTTTCAAACAAGCCATTAGGAACGGGTGTGCCTGTTCCTTTTGATATAGAACTATCAATACAGTCTACATCATACGTTAGATAGATGTAGTCACAATCTTTTAAATATTCTATTGTTTTAGCTGCGCATGATTTCATGCCCATCTTACGACTTTCTTCAACGGTAAATACTTTTATGTTTTGATCTTCGATTATATGTATTTCCTCTTCTTCACAATCTCTGATGGCAATAAATACAAGATCCTCAGCATTTATTTTTGGAGCAATGCCACCTATATTTTTCATGCGTTCCCATTGTTCAATAATTTTTTGAGGAGGGTCATTTTTCTTGCAAGCCAGGTTGTCTTCATTTAAGCATACGGCGAGCGGCATACCATGCACATTGCCCGATGGAGATGTATAAGGTGTATGTAAGTCGGCATGTGCATCAAGCCATATTACACCAATGCGCTTATCTGGGTAAGCCATTTTTATACCAGCAATGGTTCCTGCTGCTGAGCTATGATCACCTGCAAGAACAATCGGAAATACACCATCTCGAATAGTGTTTTTAGTTGCGTTGGCCACGCTTTCTAATACCTTGGCTACTCCTTTAATGCGCTTAGCGTATTTGTATTCTATTTTATTAAACAGTTTTTTATTCTTATTAGGTATTGTCTCGATTGGATAGTTCGAAAAATAAGGACTTTTGAAGTCCCATGATGCAACCTTTAAAGCATCTATGCCAAGGCTTGCACCTCTTGTTCCTGCACCTATTTCACTGCGTGTTTCTAACAATTTTATTTCCCTCATAGAATGCAAATATATAATTATTGTCATTGCATTAAAATATTAAACTGCCACAATGCTTTATTTTTGAGATATGAAAGTCATAATATTAAGTATTCTTTGCTTGTGTAGTTTCACAGCATTTGCACAAATTAAATTAGTACAACCGGATTTTAAGCCTAATGGAAAGGTTGTAAATCTCAATATAGATAATAAGTTTGAAGTTGAGGGGGATCAAGAAATTATTGAGGTTGAAACAACCAAAGGAAGCATTAAGGATAAAACTGCCAAAGGTTTTACATTTAATGTGACTGAGATTAACGATATGCCTATCAAATTTGTAATTACTTACAAGGATGGCAAAGGTTCTTCACGTGTAAAGTACCCGATTAACTTTAAGGCTAGATCATTGCCAAGTTTCCCTATATTATTTAATGGGTCAGCAACAGGCGGTGTAATTGCAAAGAAGGATATTGCTAAGCCAAACATTAAAGTTTTTACAGGTTATTGCGCTTTGGCAGCTGAGCCTATGATTAAATCAATGAATGTTATTAAAGCAGGTAGCAACAGCGCAGTTGTGAAGATCGAAAACAATGATTTTGCAAGTAATAGTGCTTATAAGAAATTGATTAAAGGGCTAGACGAAGGAGATGTACTTCAGTTTTCAGATATCAAAATAAGCATTGGTGACATGGAAAAAGATGCCATGCCCATTAATGTGACTATTAGGAATTAAAATAGGTTAATAAGTCAGTTCTATTCGTCGTTATTGTCATTTTGTCCTTGTAAACGGGGCTTGGCAATATTATTGACATACATGCATTGAATAGATAGATGTTCTAAATTATGGAAGAAAATACACAAGAGCAAGTAGAGAATGAGCAAAAACAAGCTGAACAAACACAGCAAGCTACAGAAAACAATGCGAACCATGAAGCTACAGAAGCCAACAAGGATGAAAATACTGCTGCTGAACCCGCCGTGGATGAATTGGCAGTTATGACTGATAAATACATGCGTTTAAATGCTGAATTTGACAATTTTAGAAAAAGAACAGCCAAGGAGCGTGTAGATTTAATACAAACGGCCAGCTTAGAGGTGATTAGAGAACTATTAGACGTTCTAGACGATTGCGACCGAACAGAAACTTTATTGAAGCAAAAAGATGTTGAATTGAAGCCTTTGAAAGAAGGTGTACAATTAGTATTTAATAAGTTTAGAAAAGTATTAGAACAAAAAGGCTTGCAATCATTTGATAGCAAGGACAAAGTATTTGATGTAGAATTACATGAGGCTATTACTGAAATACCAGCACCTAAGAAAAAAATGGTCGGTAAGGTGATGGATGAAATACAAAAAGGATACAATCTAAATGGTAAATTAATTAGGCACGCTAAAGTGGTAGTTGGTAAATAATTACAAAGCATGAGTAAAAGAGATTATTACGAAATATTAGGCGTGTCTAAAAGTGCTTCGGCCGACGAAATAAAAAAAGCCTACCGTAAAACAGCATTAAAGTATCATCCCGATCGAAATCCAGATGACTCAACAGCCGAAGAAAAGTTTAAGGAAGCGGCAGAAGCTTATGACGTTTTAAGCAATGAAGATAAGAAAGCACGCTATGATCGTTTTGGTCATGCGGGTATGCAAGGAGCTGCTGGTGGCGGTGGAGGCTTTGGTGGCGGCGGTATGAATATGGAAGACATATTCTCGCATTTCGGTGATGTCTTCGGCGGTGGAGGCGGTGGCGGTTTTGACAGTTTCTTTGGAGGGCAGCGTCAGCAGCAACAAAGAAGAGGATCAGGACGTCGTGGAAGTAATTTACGCGTAAAGCTTAAGCTTAGCTACGAGGATATTGTAAAGGGTGTGCATAAAACCATTAAGGTCAAAAAGTACGTGACTTGTGATACTTGTGGTGGTCATGGAGCTAAAGATAAAAGTAGTATACAAACCTGCGGTACTTGCGAAGGTTCTGGTCAAGTGCGAAGAGTTAGCAATACCTTTTTGGGGCAAATGCAAACGGTTACCACCTGTCCAACTTGTAATGGAGATGGAACAAGTATAAAAAATAATTGCACAAGCTGTAAAGGAGAAGGGCGAAAATATGCTGAAGAGAAAATAGAAATTGATATTCCGGCGGGTGTGCAAGAAGGCATGCAACTAAGCGTCAATGGCAAAGGAAACGCAGGTGAAAAAGGCGGTCCTGCCGGTGATTTACTAGTTGTAATAGAAGAAATAAAACACGAGGATTTAATAAGACAAGACTTAAATGTATTGTATGAATTACATGTTTCATTTCCTGATGCAGTGCTTGGAACAGAAGTAGAAGTACCAACTATAACGGGTTCTGCTAAGATTAAAATTCCAGCAGGAACACAAGGGGGAAAAATATTTAGATTAAAAGGCAAAGGCTTCCCATCCGTCAATAGTTACGAGAAAGGAGACCAACTAATTAATGTAAATGTATGGACGCCTCAAACGGTAACTTCTGATGAAAAGAAGCAGTTAGAAAAGATGCGCAATGCCGAAAATTTTAAACCAGGCAAACAAAAAGGCGGCAAGAATTTCTTCGATAAAATGAAGGAAATGTTTAGTTAGAAAATAGAATCATTCAACAAATAAAAAACGCCCCATGTTTCAAGCATGGGGTGTTATATTAGCAAGTAGATATTGAACAATCTATTTCTCATCTATAATTTCACCATCTTCATTGTATTCTTTAAAGCTTCCTATTATTGGTTCACCATTATTAAAATAAAAGATTTGTTTGACTTTGCCACTTTTATGATATTCGGTCATTTTGCCATCAAGTTGGCTGTTTTTATTGTATTGTCCAGTCGCTTTTAAGTTGCCATTTTTGTCCCACTGATATAGGAAACCAATGCCTTTACCATTTTTGGTAAGACTGCTATCTTTAATCTGTCCATTGGAATAGTAACTTTTACTTATCCCTTGGTATACTGGTACTTTATAATCACAAATGTTTTTAGGCAAGCCATTATCAAACCATTGCTTAATTTTAAAATTGTTTAATCCTTTGGCGTGGTAGATACTATCTGTAATTTGTCCAACCTTGTTAAAATAAACAATCCAACCCGTATCTCTTACACAATCAAGTTTCCTATACATTTTCCCATTGTCATCATATTGTTTCCATTGGTTATGTTCTTTATGATTTTCAACTTGTCCTTTGGCAATTAAAGTACCCATTTGATTAAAGATTTCATGATAACCATCATTTATGTAGTAGTCATCATATTTTTCTCTGAATGTATAAAACATTAATGTCCCATCAACGTCATAACGGAATATTGTATCTGTGTTTTTACCATTTACTAGCTTTCCTTTCTCAAAAAGGTATCCGCTATAATAGAACAATGTATAGCTTCCATTATCCACTGTAGAGTGCGGTCCATGTCGGAGCCATTCGCCTATACCAGTTTCAGCATCTTCCCACCAAACCCAATCTGGGTTGCGTTTTGATTTATTATTTATGTTGTCTTCAGAACAACTAAGCAATATAAACAATGGTAAGACAAGTAATATTCTTTTCATTTATCAGCTAAGATAATAATAGGGCTTGGATAATTTTTTGAATAATTTATTCAAAAAAACACCCAAAGAAAATCAAAGCTCAAATAAAAAACCTTCTATGTCTATTTACATCTTGTAGATAGACATGGAAGGTTTAAAAATGAATTTTAATCTATTCAGCTATTTCCTCTTCAGCAACCAAAGGAACACCAGCAATATCTGCAGCAATTTTAGCTCGTACTTTAGCTTCAATTTCGTCGCTCATTTCAGGATTGTCTATTAATAACTGCTTTACTGAATCACGGCCCTGACCTAATTTATTGTCGGCATAACTATACCAGCTTCCGCTTTTCTTTACAATATCATGTTCTACACCTAGATCCACAATTTCGCCGGCTTTACTTATTCCTTGACCATACATAATGTCAAACTCTGTTTTACGGAACGGAGGTGCAACTTTGTTCTTTACAACCTTTACACGAGTTCTATTTCCAATGACTTCATCGCCATCTTTAATCTGAGTAGAACGACGAATGTCTAAGCGTACAGAAGAATAGAATTTTAATGCATTACCACCAGAAGTAACTTCTGGGCTACCGAACATAACACCAATCTTCTCACGAAGCTGATTGATAAATATGCAGCAACAACCTGTCTTATTAATTGTAGCGGTTAACTTACGCAACGCCTGACTCATTAATCTTGCTTGTAAGCCTATCTTGCTATCGCCCATTTCGCCTTCTAGCTCACCTTTGGGTACCAATGCAGCCACAGAATCTACTACAACTAAATCAATAGCGCCTGATAAGATTAAGCGATCGGCAATCTCTAATGCTTGCTCACCATAATCTGGTTGGGAGATTAATAGATTATCAATATCTACCCCTAAGTTTTTGGCATAGCTAGGATCAAAGGCATGCTCGGCATCAATAAATGCGCATATGCCGCCTTGTTTCTGACACTCGGCTATAGCGTGTATAGCAATGGTCGTTTTACCACTACTTTCTGGTCCGTATATTTCAACAACTCTTCCTTTTGGTAAGCCGCCTATTCCTAAGGCAATATCTAGTCCCAATGAGCCAGTAGAAATACTTTCTATTTCTCTAACCTCTTGGTCGCCTAATTTCATTACGGATCCTTTTCCAAAGTCTTTGTCTATTTTATCAATAGTGAGTTTAAGTGCTTTTAATTTTTCTTTTGCGTCTGTTGTAGCCATTTTTTTAATTTTTCAGAGTTTAACAAATATAATTCTTAGATTATCGTTACCATCTTCTTGTGAATAAGTATTTTGCGAAACAAATAATCCCACTGATCGGCCGAGGCCAACCAATGGGTTTGTTTGCTACAACAAAAGATATTAAAAGAGGTATGCGATAACATGCCACAAAGATATTCTTGTTAGTGCGTAACCTATTTACACAGTGAAGTAATCATGACAAAACAGGCTTTAAGAAAATGGTTCAATGATAGAACAGACAAGGTTTTGGAGCCGTCTGAGCAGGACGAAATATTTTTTCGTTTGGTCGAATTTATTTACCAAAAGAATCAATTACAATGGATTATTGAGGAGCCAGAAATTGAAGAAGAGGATTGGGAGGAGATTATTGCTGAGTTGGAAAATGATAAACCCATTCAATACATTATAGGAAAAGAATGGTTTAACGGGATGGAGATTGTGGTCGACGATCACGTATTGATTCCCAGACCTGAAACAAAAGAATTGGTAGATTGGGTAACAGAAACAGCTCAGAACGGAGAACAAAATTTTATTGATATAGGTACTGGCAGCGGCTGTATAGCATTAAGTATTAAAAAAGCATGGCCAGAGGCCAATGTATTTGCTACGGATATTAGTTCTAAAGCATTGAATGTAGCTAGGCAAAATGCCCTGCGTCAACAAATGGATATCCAGTTTATTGAAGACGATATACTTAAAAGTGAGTTGGTTCATAACGAATTTGATGTAATTATTTCTAACCCGCCTTACATCTTGCCCAAGGAACGCAACGAGTTATCGAGGCGTGTTAAGAGCTATGAACCAAGCATTGCCTTGTTTACAGAGGTCGGTAATGCCTTGCAGTTTTATAAAGCCATAACAGCCTTTGCTATTAAAACGTTGAGTGAGCATGGCTATTTGTTTTTTGAATTGCATGAAAAATATGCTGAGGTGACAAAAAGAATGTGTCTCGAATATTACGAAGATGTGGTGTTGAAAGAGGATATATACGGCAAGCAACGCATGTTGAGAGCAACAAAAAAGAGGTAAGCGTGGCTTACCTCTTTTATTAATTTAAATAATAATTTTATTGCTGAACAATAATTTTTACATTTTTCGTTTGCTTCGCAGTTACGATACTTAGGTTATAAATACCAGCAGATAATTTTTTTACGTTCATTTGTTGGTTAACGCTATTCGTATTAGCTATTTCTTTATTTAAAACAACTTTACCATTCATATCTAACAGGCGCAAGCTTACTGGAGAGTTTTCAGTTAGATCAAATTGAATATTTACAACATCTGTAACTGGATTAGGAAATACATTAAAATTATCTGTAGAGATAATATCGTTTACTGATACTGAGGTACCTGTTCTAAATGCCGTTGTAAATCCATAATTATAGTTACCACCGTAATTTTCCATAAGCATAGAACTAGGCAAGCCATCATATAACTTTATATAACCTGAGTCTGCAGGAATACCGGCAACAGATGTTAGGCCATCTCCATATTCATCTTCTACTTCCAGCGTGTAACATTCATTTGGGTCAAGGATTAATATTTCATCAAAAACCTTAGATGCATCGGGTCCACCGCCATTTGTTCCATTACCAACATAAGTTTTTGTTTTAACAACAGTATTTGACGAATTTTTTATAGTCCATTTTACTTCACCAGGGAAGCGATCTGTTTTAACTTGTAAGGTTACAGTATAATAATTAGATTTTAATGCAATGGCTGTCTTGTCTATTTGGTCATCTGTGGATTGTACATCACCATTTGCTATTACCTTATAAGTAACATTGGTGTTTAATGCACTAAACGTGTGATTACCAACATTAACTGTGGCCATATCATATGAATTCAGACTACCAGTCCAATTTGTTGATGCTATTACAGTTGAACCGTCTAAGGCTTCAATTGTGGCTGACGTTATTGGTGTAGTCCCAAGATTTTGTAAGTTTACTTCTAGTGGTTCTGCTGTCCCTGGGCATACATATTTTTTTGTTGTAGCGTTTAGAAGGCTCGCATTTATTCCGTTTACTTTAACAGGACAATTATTCATATAACTAACCCAAAAAGGTTCGGCAAGCATTGCTGCTGTGTAGCCAGGTGCTGTGAAGGCTATACTCCTGTTAGGACAAACTACATAAAATGTTGGGTAGCCTGCATGTGGATATAGTCCTGCGAAAGCGTTGGTGTTTAGGTCAATTATAGGGTAGAGTGCGCCGTTAACCCAGTCTCCCAGGGTATTGCTTCCTGTGCCATTCAAATCAGCCGAGTTTGTTGTTGTGTCTGCCTCAACAAAGATTACTTTAATTTTTCCCGGATCTAAGGTGCCGTTTGCACCATAATGTGCGGTCAGTGAGTCAAAAACATGTGAATTGTGTACTGACCAGCATGGACCGCACCAAGTAGCTGAAATATCGATAATTACAGTATATCCAGAGTCTGTATAATTATATAAATTATGGGATACATTATTAACATCGGTTAATGTAAAATCAGGTGCAATACTTCCAACAGGAAGGGATTGAGCGTTTAATTTTAACATCGCAAGCAATGTTAAAAGCGAAAATAGAGTAATTTTTTTTATCATGGTTATGTAAATTTAGGTTTGAAAATAAATTATTTTGCTGTAAAATACTTATTTTGCATGTAAAATTATAAAATTATGAGAAAAATATTTTTACTTTTCATGCCTTTGATGGCATTGGCATTCTTTGCGCAAGCTCAAATAACTTATTCTTCTGCGGGAGATACTATTTTTACTAACTTACCAATTGGAGGAAATTTTGAGAAAGCAAAATTGACTGTCAATAACTCAGGTTCAGCATCAGTAAATATACGTTGGAGAATGTTAACTTACTTTGTGCCTGATGCAAACTGGACTTCTCCTGGTGTTTGTGATTGGTCTACTTGTATTCCATTTAATTTAGCATCAAATTGGACAACAGCTACAATTACTGCTAACGCTTCGGAAGATATGTATGTTCAAATGAAAAGAAATACAGGAGCTTCTACTGGTTGTTCTGTTATTAAATTAGAAATTGAGGAAGTAGGTGGTATGAGTAATCGTACTTTCAACTTTATACATACATCTGCTGCAGATGTAATGGCCTGTAACCTTGATTTAAATGCTTTAAGCACAAATGACTTCAATACGAATGAAATGGTATCAGTATATCCTAATCCAGCAACAAATTATGTCAATCTTACAGTAAATGATAGCCGCGTAAAGAGTGTTCAATTAAGTAACATTATTGGTCGTCAAATCAAGCGAGTAAACATTATGGATGCGCGTAGTAAAGATCAGCAAATTTCTTTGACAGGTTTACCTGACGGACTTTACTTATTGCAGTATAAATCTGCTGATGGCAAAGTAATTGGTGTACACCGCATTACGAAAAGATAAATTGTGTACATTAAATAATATTAAAAAGGCTCCTTTTAAAAGGAGCCTTTTTACATTTGAACAATGCGAGTCGTATCCTATAATGTAAATGGAATAAGAGCAGCCATGCGAAAAGATTTAATCAAATGGATGCAAGAAGATAATGCTGATGTCTATTGCTTTCAAGAGATAAAAGCTAATGAAGAAGATATTGATAAAGAGGCCTTTGCCTCTATAGGGTATGAAGGCGCTTGGTTTTCGGCACAGAAAAAAGGGTATAGCGGTGTGGCTATATTAAGTAAAAGCCAATTGGAGAATGTACAAAAAGGAATGGGTGCAGAACAGGCCGATTTTGAAGGAAGAGTTATTCAAGCACAGGTAGATGGTTTAGATATTATTAATACTTACTTCCCATCTGGTAGCAGCGGCGATGAACGCCAAGCGTACAAAATGAAATTTCTGGCGGACTACTTAATTTTTGGAGAACAGCTATTGGAGGAAAAGGAACACTTATTAGTTGTTGGCGATTATAATATTTGTCATCAAGCGATTGATATCCACGATCCTGTGCGTAATAAGAACAGCAGTGGCTTCTTACCAGAGGAACGTGAATGGATGGATGATTGGTTTAATTTAGGCTATGTAGATACCTTTAGACAAGTTAATCCTCACCCACACCAATACTCATGGTGGAGCTATAGAGCCAATGCTCGCGCCAATAATAAAGGGTGGCGTATTGATTATATAAGTTGTAATGAAGAGTTAAAAGAAAGAATCAGCGATGCCGGAATTATGCAGCAAGCACTACATTCTGACCATTGTCCAATATTTGTAGATATAAATTAAAAGAAATAAGACATGTATATATATAACGTAACTGTAAAAATAGATAAAGACAGGGCAGAGGAATGGCTCCATTGGATTAATGATAAGCATGGTCAAGAAGTTGTAGATACAGGTTGCTTTACGCACTATAATATGCACCAACTCGTTGATCCTCAACAAGATGACAATCCTACTTACGTAGTCCAGTACCACGCTGAATCTGAAGAGATGTACAAAAAGTATATTGCGGAGTATGCTCCCAAATTAAAACAAGAAGGACTTGATAAGTTTGGCGATTCCTTTGGAGCCTTTCGTTCTATATTAAAAAAAATCAAATAATTTAAGTTGTTCATAATTTGTGCAAATCCTTTACTAGCGTGGCTTACAGAGAAAAAAAAGTATTGAATTCCAGTTTTATTGCATTACATTTGAATTATTAAAACAATAAAATATTAATCATGAACAAATCAGAACTAATCGAAGCAATGGCTGACGCAGCCGAGTGTACAAAAACTCAAGCAGGAGCAGCCTTAGACGCTTTTTGTGAGTCAGTAACTAAGACCTTGAAAAAAGGTGATAAAGTAACTTTAGTAGGTTTCGGTACATTCTCTACATCTGCACGTGCAGCACGTATGGGACGTAACCCACAGACTGGAGCTGAGATCAAAATCAAAGCAAAAACTGTTGCTAAATTTAAAGCAGGTAAAGAGTTAAGCGAAAGAGTAAACAAGAAGTAATTCTTTCAAAAACTTTTAAAAGAACGTCTCGATTTAATCGGGACGTTTTTTTTATACCTTGAAGTATTGTTTCAATTTGTTGGCTGCGGTAATAAGGGTGTCCTCATTTTTTGCAAAACAAAAACGTAGCAGCTTTTGATCCTTCTTTTCTTCATAGAAAGAACTAACTGGAATTGAAGCAACGCCGGCTTCTTTGGTTAGTAGTATAGCATAATCTTTATCAAAGGATTGGCTCAAGCCTTCAAAAGACAATAATTGAAAATAGCTGCCTTGACTTTTAAAAGGAACTGTAAATGGTAAGGGTGCAAATAGTTCTAAGAACAAGTCTCGCTTCTTGCTAAAGCTATCGTTTAAAGTGTCTAGTGTGCTGTCATTCATTAGATAATGACCAATAGCATATTGCCCCAATGAATTTACAGAGAAGGCTAGGTACTGATGCATTTTTCTAAATTCAGCCGTGAGCTTTTTAGGAGCTACATTGTAGCCTATTTTCCATCCGGTCGCTTGCAATACTTTTCCAAAGGAAAAAACAATAAACGCTCTTTCATAGAGTTCATCATCCTCAAGCACACTTATATGCTTACTTTCATCAAATGATAAGTACTCATACACTTCGTCTGAAATGATATAAATATTGGTATCGCGCACACAATCTTTTAAAGCCTCAAAGTCTGAAGCCTGCCATACACTGCCTGTTGGGTTATGTGGTGTATTAATGATGATTGCTTTTGTCTTGTCATTAATAACTGCTTTGACAGCATTCCAATCTACACTGAAATCTTTGTCTTGTAAACTTACTTTTCTAACGATACCACCAAGCGAAGTAATATTAGGCGAGTAGCTATCATAAGCAGGTTCAAGTATTATAACTTCATCACCAGTCTCAATAATGGTTGCAAGAGCGGTATATATGCCGTAGGTCGCGCCAGGTGTAACGGTAACCTCTTCTTTGGCTACAACACTTCTATTATTTCTAGTATTAATTTTTCGCTCTAAAGCTTCTAGTAATAATGGTAAGCCTGCCATGGGTGCATATTGATGTAAGCCTTTGTTCATGGCCTCAATAATGTATTGTTGCAGTTTTGGATCTACTTCTACATCAGGAAATCCTTGAGCCAATTTTGTAGCCTTATGTTCATTGGCTAGTGCACTCATTTCTGTGAAAATGGTGGTGCCAATATGGGGAAGTTTAGATTTTAATTTCAAGCTTATAAGAATTTAGTGCCTTTGTTACGTTTTACTTCAGCTACATAATCTTTTATTTGTTGTTCTCTGCCGCGCTCGCATATTAACAACACATCTTCAGTGTCTACAACAATAAAATTTTCAAGTCCTTGTAATAAAACTAATTTATCATCTGGCGCTTTGACCATACATTGAGAAGCGTCAATAATCATGGTGTTCTCTCCGTACACAGCGTTACCAAGATAATCTTTATCAGAATTATCATAGGCGCTATTCCATGTGCCCAAATCAGACCAACCAAAGTAAGATGGAATGACATGAACGTTTTTAGCTTTTTCCATAATGCCGTAATCAATAGATATATTGGTACATTGAGGATAAGCTTCTTCAATATGCGCTTTTTCATTTGGCGTGTTATAAGAAGTAACGGATGCAAATATTTCATCTAACTCCGGTAAATATTTTTCAATGGCTTTTAAAATAGTATTTACATTCCATACAAATATGCCAGAGTTCCATAAGAAATCGCCACTGCGCACAAAAGTTTGAGCCAACTCAGCATTTGGTTTTTCAGTAAATGTTTTTACCGGAAAAAAGCGGTCTGAGCCATTGCCTGTTTCATGCTGAATATAACCATAGCCCGTATCTGGTCTAGTAGGTTTTACTCCTAATGTTACCAATACATCGTTCTTGCTTACAAATTCTAAAGAGTCTAATATATCTCGCTCAAACTTGCGCTCGTCAAATATTAAATGATCAGCTGGTGTCATTATAATATTAGCCTTCGGATTTTTTTGATAAAGCTTATGGGCAAAGTATGCCGTACAAGGAGCCGTGTTTTTTCTTGAAGGTTCGGAAATAATATTATCTGTATTAATTTCAGGAATTTGCTTTAACAAGGTTTCTTGATAATCTTCGCTTGTGATAATGTAAATATTTTCTTTAGGACAAATGTTTTTGAAGCGTTCGTAGGTCCACTGGATGAGAGATTTACCAGTGCCTAGTATGTCTAAGAATTGTTTAGGATGAGCGTTACGACTAATTGGCCAAAAACGACTGCCAATACCTCCAGCCATAATGGCTACGTAATTATTATTTATAGACATATATCAATTAAAGACTTAAAGATATTGCTTAGGCTACAATTCTTTGGATTTATGAGGGTAAAATGTGTTTTGTGTAGTGATTTATCCAGCGTGTTTCCATTCGACGCATAGTCGTTTTCTGCGTTGCTGTTTTATCTTGATATCCTATTAAATGCAATACACCATGCACTATTACACGTAATATTTCTTGTTCAAATTTTACTTCAAACTGCTTAGCATTTTCTTTTACACGCTCTATGCTTATGTATATATCCGATAGCAGTATGTTACTTTCTGCTTCACTTAAGTCAAAAGTAATAATGTCTGTAAGCGTATCATGGTTAAGGTATTGCTTGTTGATGCTTAATAAGTATTGGTCCGAGCAAAAAATATAATTGATGTTGTACTCTTCTTTCTTTTTTAAAATTTCCTTTATTAGCAAGGCAATTTTACGCTTGTGCTTCACACCACTTACGATTTCTACATCATGAAAATTACAAGCTTGCATGCCTACTTTAGTGTTGCAATGATACTTTCTTGACCTTTAACCATATCATCAATTTTGGCGGTTATGTTTGTGCCTATTGGCAAAAATAAATCAACACGTGAACCAAATTTAATAAAGCCAAACTCATCGTTCTGAGTAGCCTGATCATTTACTTGACTATAAGTAACAATACGACGAGCAACCGCGCCAGCGATTTGTCGCATAAGAACCGTTACTTGATTATTTTTTACAACGACCGTACTTCGCTCATTTTCTGTAGATGATTTTGGGTGCCAAGCAACTAAATATTTTCCTTTATGATACTTTACATAATCAACTGTTCCAGCAATAGGGTAGCGATTTACGTGCACATTTAAAGGGCTCATGAATATGGATACTTGTATTCTTTTATCCTTAAAGTATTCTGTTTCTTCTACTTCTTCAATCACAACCACTTTGCCGTCGCAAGGGCTCATAATATTATTATCGTCCATGATTGAAGTACGCTCCGGAATGCGAAAAAACCAGAACACCCAAACCAATAAAAGGAAGGTGATTAATAGAATAGGGTAGTATAAAAACCAATAGTCGGCTAGGAAAAAATAATTTAAAAGACTGATTGCACTGAATAGCACTACAGCAATGGCAACATAATTCTTTCCTTCTTTGTGTATATACATGTATAAAGTTGTGGTTGTAAAAGTATTAGAAAAAGTATTTAAAAGAAATAAAATTTAGAAAAGCTTGAATATCACACAATCCATAAAGAAGTAAGCATAGATAAAGGCAAATGATGATGCAAATATTAATGAGTCAAATCGATCCAGTGCACCACCATGTCCTGGTAGTATTTGTCCTGAGTCTTTTACGCCAGCCCATCGCTTGAGTTGAGATTCTACTAAATCACCTGCTGTACCTATTGCAGAACCGATTATGGCTAATATGATGAAATGGACTTGAGCATATTCTGGATGGAATTGCCCCCATGCTATAGCAAATCCTACTGCAAATAAAATACCTATTGCTGTTCCTTCAATGGTTTTGTTTGGAGAAATTTTTACTGCCAAAGGTCTCTTTCCAAAAAAAGAACCGCCTAGATAGGCCATGGTGTCGTTAATCCAAATGGTGAATATCAGGAACAGGGGGATCATTAAAGATTGTAATCGCAAATGATAAAGCAAGGCCAATGGAATACATATATATCCAATACCAGCAATGAGCCATTTGGCTTTTTTATCTTTAGATATAAATAATAGAAAGGCAATTAAACCCACAGCCATGCCTACAAAATAAAATAATTGAGGAACCGCTAACATGCTGTAAGTCGTGGTGCATTCTTTCAGCGGAAGTAATCCTAAAAAAGTATAAATACAAGTACCGGCACCCAATGCGACGAACACGCTTAGTCGCCTAAACTTTACTTTATAAATTTCTTCAAGTAGAAACGAAAATTCGCGCATGGCTAAAAACTGTACGAGTAAAAACAAAAAGAAAAACGACCAGGTGTTATACAATACACAAGCCAACATAAAGACTACGAATATTATTGCACTACCGGCGCGTGTCAGAAATTTTTTCTTGTCTAATGCCATTATCCTTCTTCGTCTAAATTAGTCTTGTTAAGAACTTCGGCAGCTGCTTGTTCGTTGGCACTATTTACATGAATTTCTATATATCCAAATGACAGGTAAGATGAGTCTCTTTTATTAAGAATGACTGTTTCGATATTAGCACTTTCTAAATTGCCTTTGATCGTTTCTGCTTCAAAAAGACTTGTTGTTTTATAAATGCACTTCCAATCACTTTTACTATTGCTCATAATGGTTTAATTTCTATTGGCTAATAAATTTGTATCGTCAGGGTCTTGCGGTACTTTTTCAATTTTATAAGCCGTTTTAGTTTTATAAAAACGATAAATAAAGAAAGCACCCAATAACCCGAAAACAGAAAGGTAAATCTGATTTAAGTCACCTTCACTAAAAAGTTCATTTTTCTCGCCGTAGAATGCTGCTATACTTAAGCCATTATTTAATGCATGCATAAGAATAGCAACCCACAAACTACCGGAGTAATAATAGGCGCAACCAATAACAAAGCCAGCATAAAAGCGCGGGATTAGACCATGCATTTGACCGTGAAATAAACTAAAAAATAATGCAACGATTGCTATGCCAAGTAGCGGTTTGTTTTTTAACCCATGGCTAGTTACAATATTTTGAATGACGCCTCTAAAAAATAATTCTTCTCCAGCTGCGGCTAATAGAACAAATATTACAACATTTAAAATGCCTCCAATACCTGCGCTATCTTGCAAGAAAGCTTCAGTCATAACTTTAGCGGTTTCTTCAACGGCTAATAGTGTTTCTGATAATGGAATAAGCTTATTAATATATTCTAGGAATCCAAGAAAAGGGATGGTTGCCACAATAAGTAGGATGGCATAAAGCCAATGGATATTTTTCTTAGGAGTATTTAACTTTAAATAGTCTTTAATACTTGGAAATGCTAAATAGGCAAATAATACGGATGGTAGAAAAAAGAAAAATATTTGACTAATTAATTGTATCCATTTAGCGGCGCGTACAATTGTTGGATTCGAATAACTGGCCACATCTCCTAACGCCTCTGCTTCTAATCCATCTGCAAAAAGTGGAGTTATAAAAGTATCCAAGGCTCCATTTAATAATGCGAACATTAAAAACAGCACAATAAATATAAAAAATTGTACCCAAGGAGTATAATACGTAAGATAACGATTGTACATACGAGCAAATGTAATGCGCGATTACAATCTATCTTTGCCAAATGAATTATTTAAAAGTGACCGTAAGTGATCTCGATGCGGCACAACAAGAAATACTTATTGCGCAGTTGAGTGAACTCAATTTTATTGGTTTTGAGCAAAAGGAGCAGCATCTACTTGCTTATGCTAATGAGCAAGTAGCAGATTTAGAAGGGCTTGCGCTTACACTAGCTGATAATAATGCGCATAGCGAAATAATTCCTGAAGTTAATTGGAATGAGCAGTGGGAGCGAGATTTTGAACCCATTATTATTGAAGATCAAGTGGCGATACGAGCACATTTTCATAAAGCCATAAGCGCCGTTAAGCATGAAATTATTATAACCCCAAAGATGAGTTTTGGTACAGGCCACCATGCCACTACGCAGCTTATGCTTACCCAAATGTCAACGTTGAATTTTTCTGATAAGAAGGTATTTGATTACGGAACAGGTACGGGTGTGTTATCGGTTTATGCTGAGCAGTTAGGGGCGCAAAAAATTATAGCCAATGATATAGATCCTTGGAGCGAAGAAAATGCAAAGGAGAATGTAGAACGTAATGGATGCAATAATATTGAAGTGAGATTGGGTGACATTGATGTGGTACCTGAAGATAATTTTGACTGTATCTTGGCCAATATTAACCTTAATGTGCTCAAGTCAAGCATGGAATTATTGGTAATAAAGGTTAAAAAAGGTCAAAATGGGCTGCTTTTGAGTGGAATATTAGAGGAAAATGAAGATGATATTACGTCAATAATCAACACTTATACTACTGAATATCAATTATATAAGTTAGGTAAGTGGCTTTGCATTCATGTTAAAATTTAGGACTCATGACCATATTATTACTATGGTAGCCGTATATTTATCTCTTCTTATTCGTAAGATCAACCTTTATGCAAGAAATAGTACTACTAATTTTAGCTTATTTAATTGGCAGCATACCAACAGCGGTTTGGGTCAGTAAACATTTTTTCAACTTAGATATCCGCGAGCATGGAAGTGGTAATGCTGGAGCAACTAACACATTTCGCGTGTTAGGTGCCAAGGCTGGAAGCTTTGTCTTTTTATTTGATTTTCTAAAAGGATTTGTAGCCGTAGATTTGGCCTACTTAATAGCTAATTATCAAACAGATAATATCATGCTTACGAACTTCCAGATTGGCTTGGGCATATTTGCCGTACTAGGTCATATATTCCCTATCTGGGCTAACTTCAGAGGAGGGAAAGGTATTGCTACATTGTTTGGAATGATACTAGCCATACAGCCGGCAGTTGCATTAAGTTTAGTAGCAGTGTTTGTTGTTATACTTTTTACTACTCGTTACGTTTCTTTAAGTTCTATTTTGGCGAGTATTGCTTTCCCCGTTTTAATACTTTTTATATTCCGGTCTCCGGAAATAATGTACAAGATTTTTGCCATTGCATCGGCTGTATTGGTCGTTCTATCGCACCATAAAAACATAGGTCGTTTGATGTCTGGTAATGAAAATAAAGTACCCCTTTTTAAAAAAAAGGATAAATAGTTTTTAAAATTTCTTTTTATAAACTTCCTCTTTTTTTATTACTCAATACGAAATGAGAACAACCGCTTACCAAGAATAATAGGCCAAATTCTAATTGGAAGCAATTCAATTATGTATTTCCATACGGATACGTTTAGCTTTGTGATTGATTAAACCAAATCAATCTTATGAAAAAAACTTATACTTTTTCATGGGTGGCTGTTGCATTGATAGCACTCATGACGTTAAGTCCAAATGCAATATTTGCAAAAAGAACCAAAGTCGAAAACACAGGAACTGAAATTATCAGTAAACGAACCGAAACCTCAAAAACCTTTAAGCTAGAAGGCAATCAATACCGAAGTAAAATTGGCGGTGGTGCATTGCATTTTAAAAATGCAGAAGGACAATGGCAAGATTTTAATTTGAACGTACGTAGTTCTTCCAAAGCAGGAATGGCTTATGAAAATGTTACGAATGGCGTTCAATCTTTTTTCCCAACAACATTATCTAGTAGTACAGGTGTAGTTGTAAAAACGGGAACGGCTTCTTACCAAATGGGTTCAAACTTCTCATTCTCTTTTACCAACGATTTATCTAGTAGTAGTTATAAAAATGAAGAAGTAAGCTTAAACGGAACAAGCGCAACAAAACTAAATGCCAATAAAGTAAAGTATGACAATGGTAATCCATTGGGTTATATCGAATACGAAGTAGCGAATAATCAATTGAAACAACAATTTGTATTAAGACAATTACCTGCTGGAGCCATAGCTTCAACAGCTAAGTATTTAGCTATGAGCGAAACTATTTCTTTGCCTGCAGGATACAATATTGTAGCCAATGGCAAAGTAGTCAGTGGAAGTGCTTCAGCAAAAGGTCATTTGGCCATTACAAATGCTTCTGGCAAAACAGTTCATATAATTCCTTTACCGGAAGTATTTGAACAAAACAACACTGGTAATATTTTGTATCCTGGTGGGAATATGCCTCAAAGTTATTTTGTCAATAAAAAAGCAAACAACAGCTACGAAATAAAAGTAGGTGTACCTATGAGTTGGTTGAATGACGCAAGCCGCACCTACCCAATTGTCATTGATCCAACGATTAATATTCCTGGTAATTGGGGCGGTTGGCAGAGCAGTTCTTTTGGATATTTAGAAGGGAATCCTACAATATACGTATATACTATAACGGGTTCTCATCGCGCTTGGATGAAGTTTAATACGGCTGCAATTCCAGATAATTCAATAATAAACGCCGTTGAATTAAATGCATTTAAGAACAATACGGTTGGAGCAGCAACAATGACTGTAAACGATGTTACTGGTAGCTATGGACCTTATAATGGTGGAAATGCAACAGTATTTTCAGATTTTAGTAATGGTCAGTACACAACTTTTGCGGTAAATGCAAACGGTATTTATCCAAATATTGCTTTGGGAGCACAAGCTTCAACCGACTTGCAGTCAAAGCTTGGTTCTAATGAATTTCAAATAGCATTAACGCAATCAACAACTACGTTTAAGCGTTTTACATCAAACCTAAGTTCCATTGATGTCGTTTATACATTATGCACAGCTCCAACAGTAACTGCAACTCCATCAGCTACATCAGCTTGCCCAGGCAATATGGTAACCCTGGCCGGTGGTGGCGCGGTAAGTTATGCATGGACCGGTGGTATTACAGATAATACACCTTTTGCAGCGGCTGCAACCACAACAACTTATACGGTTACAGGTACAGATGCTTTAAGTTGTACAGCTACCGCGACGGCAGTGGTTACTATTAATCCTAAGGCCGCAGTACCAACAATTGTTACCGCAACTCCTAATCAAATTTGTAGTTCCGGCTCTTCTGTATTGACAGCTACAGGAACAAATGCCACTGATTCAATTCGTTGGTATGATGCTACTTTGGGTGGCTTATTTATTGGTGGAACTTTAAGTGGTGGAACCTTAACTGTTAATCCTACAACGGATAGTACTTATTATGCAGAGGTTAAAGAGAATACAGCAGCTTCTCAAACTTTTTCTTATACTGGTAGTGCACAAACGTTTACGGTACCTGCTGGTGTAACTTCAATAACGATTGAAACTTTTGGTGCACAAGGTGGTGCTGGAATGGCAAGTAATGTAAATTATGGCGGCTACTCTAAAGGAACATTTAATGTAACACCTTCAGCTATTTTGAATGTTTATGCTGGTGGCCAACCTACTGGAATTACAGGCGGTTTTAATGGTGGTGGCACTGGTGAAAGTGGCGGACTAGGTGGTGGTGGAGCTACTGATGTAAGAACTGCAGGTAATACTTTGAATGATAGAATTATTGTTGCTGGCGGCGGCGGCGGTGCAGGATTTTGGTCATCAACAACAACTGTTGTTGTAGGCGGAGTTGGTGGCGGCCTTGTAGGAGGTGATGGTTATAGAGGTATACCAGCCATACCAGGAGGAATGGGTGGAACTCAAACGTCAAGTGGAAATGGAACATGTGGCAGTATGAATAATCCTATTGTTGCAGGTGGGTTCGGTTTTGGGGGTACCTCAACTTCATGTGGTTGTGATGGCTACGGTGGTGGCGGTGGCTGGTATGGTGGCGCCGCTGGTGGCAATTGTCGTGGTGGCGGTGGTGGTAGTGGTTACTTATTACCCTCAGCTACTAATACTTCTATGTCTAGCGGTGTTCGAGTTGGTAATGGTCAAGTTATCATTACTTGGTCAGTTCCTCCAGCTAATTGCCCTTCAACAAGAGTACCAGTTACAATAAATGTAGATACAATCCCAAATGTAACAACTTCTCCTTCAACATCAACAGTATGTTCCGGTGATATGGTCACACTCTCTGGTGGTGGTGGTGCAACAAGCTATGCATGGACAGGTGGTATTACAGATAATACAGCCTTCAGTGCAACGGCAACAACAACTTATACTGTAACTGGTACAGATGCCAATCTTTGTAGTAATACTGCTACAGCCTTGGTTACAGTTAATACAACACCTACCGTAACAGCAAGCCCTGCTACATCAACCGTTTGTTCCGGTGATATGGTCACACTCTCTGGTGGTGGTGCAACAAGCTATGCATGGACAGGTGGTATTACAGATAATACAGCCTTTGCTGCACCAGCAACGACAACAACTTATACGGTTACTGGTACAGATGCTTCAACTTGTACAGCTACAGCTACAGCGGTAGTTAATATTAATCCATTACTTACAGTTAATCAACCAACGAATCAAACATTGTGTAATGGATTAGCGACTACCTTAGTTAATTTTACAGGTACGGGTCAAGTATTTAACTGGACAAATAGTGACCCTACAATTGGCTTGCCGGCAAGTGGTGTTGGAGACATTGCAAGTTTTACTGCTACTAATACTACGGCAGCTCCGGTAACAGCAACTATTACTGTAACACCTAACCTTGCTGGTGTACCTGATACTTTTAAAACTGCAGGTGCAACAGGTAATTTGGGTCCAACACAAGCCATGGTAAATGCTGCTTATGCTGGGACTAATCTTGCAGGTAATGTTACGGTAACAGGTGGTATTCAGTATTGGACTGTTCCAACAACAGGAGTATACACTATTGAGACATTTGGTGGACAAGGATATGGTCCATTTGGCGGAAGAGGCGCCCATATGAAAGGAGAGTTTTCATTAACGCAAGGCGATGTACTTAAGATTCTTGTAGGTCAAAAAGCAGGTGATTATTTAAATTTTCCAGCAACGACATATAATCACCAATTTGGTGGCGGAGGTGGTTCTTTTGTAACTACAAATACGAATACACCGCTTATTATTGCTGGTGGTGGCGGTGGTAGTCATGCCACATCTTATATAACAACCTGTGATGGTCAAATTACAACGAGTGGTGCAGCTGGTGTAAATGCTGGTCTTGTAGGTGCTGGTGGTACTGCTGGTAATGGTGGTTTGGAAGCATCCTCTGCTGATGGCGGCGGTGGTTTACTTTCTGACGGTACAGGTAATGGTGCTCAAGGAATAGCCTTTATAAATGGCGGTCTAGGTGGAATTGATGAAGGCACTGGCGGTTTTGGCTGCGGTGGTGGAACAAGCTCATGGAATAATTACCGCGGCGGCGGCGGCGGCGGCTACAGCGGTGGTGGCGGCGCTAACAACTCAGGGGCTTGCTGTCCTTCTGCAGGTGGCGGTGGTTCTTTTAATGCAGGAGCAAATCAAACGAATGTTGCTGGTGCTAATTTAGGCGATGGAATGGTTATTATTACAATGCCTGGAACGGCTTGCGCTGGTACGCCAGTAACCTTTGATATTACAGTTAATCCTACACCCACAGTGACTGCCAACCCGGATCAAGTACAAGCTTGTAATGGCGATGCAGTTACACTTGCAGGAGGCGGAGCAAGCACTTATTCTTGGACAGGTGGTATTACAGATAATGTAAGCTTTACACCAACTGCTAGTACAATATATACAGTTACAGGAACCGACGCAAGTGGTTGTTCTAATACGGCTACGGCGGATGTTGTTGTGGGTGTTGCTGCTCCCGTGGTTGTTTTTGGTGATGATTTTGAGACGGGAAGTATTTCTCCTTTATGGTCTACAGGCACAGCGGCGCCAATTACATCGGTAATAACAACCAGCTCAGCACAAGGAATTTATAATTTGGAATATACCAATGCGGCAACTCAGCATTATGCAGGTTTGAATGGAACATTTACACCAACACAAGTTACAGAAGTGTCTTGGTGGGTAAAAAGCTCTAACTTAAATAACAATGGTTATGTTGTTCTAAGAGATGCATCTTCAAATAACACTGGCATTGTATGGTCATATTTCCAAAGTTCATCCAATTCGCTGGCCTTTGTTGGAGCAAGTAACGTAATTTATAACTATCCTACAACAGCTACAAATACCTGGTATCATGTAGAACTTAAGAATTGGGATTGGACGGCTCAGACTTATGATATTTACATAAATAATGCTTTAGCTCAAACAGCATTTTCATTCAGAAACCCGGCAACAGATATGGGTCGAATACACCTATACAATTTTAGTGCTGGCATTTCTAATTATGATGATATTCAAATTATATCCACTCCAGCACCAAAGCTGAGCAACGCCACAGCGTCCAACGCCGCTTCAGTAGCAGGCACAGGAGGAGGGACACAAACCCAAGTAGCCATGGCTACAATGAACTATTACAACACAAGCTGTGATTTAATAGCGACTTTGGATAATAATACAGCAGCTCTTGGTTCAACCCAAGCCGATGTAACAGTAGATGCGGTTGTTCCAACTCATAATGGACAACCTTATACGGCACGTTGGTATCAAATTACACCTACTAATACTGGCATAGGAGCAGATGTTACTTTGTATTATACCCAAGATGATTTTGATGATTATAATACAGCAGCGACACCAGGTGCTTGGCCATTGTTACCAACTAGCGCAACAGATGCAGCTGGTATTGCTAATGTAAGGGTTACAAAAAATGATAATGCTGGCTTAGGAACTAATCCTGTAAACATTACACCAACAAGTGTAACTTGGGTAGCTGCAGAGAATCATTGGGAAGTCTTGTTTACAACTCCAAGCTTTAGTCAGTTTAGAGTGCATGGTGCGAATGCAAATAATAGCCCTTTACCAGTGGTTTATAAAAACTTTACAGTACGTAAAGAAGCAACTACAGATGTTGTAGAGTGGACAACAACGAATGAAAGAAACAGCAAATTGTTTAATCTACAACGTAGTAACGATGGTCAATATTTTGAAACCTTAGGAACTGTCATAAGCCAATCTCAGAACGGGAATAGCGGTTTGGAATTGAATTACAGTTTTATAGATAGAGATCCTCAACTGGGTCATAACTACTATCGTTTAGAGCAAGTAGATATTGATAATAATACTTCATTGTCTAAAGTGATTGATATTATTTGGGGAGCTGGAGGAAGTACGGTTAGTATTTATCCTAATCCAGCGAAGGATATAATCAACATTGATTTAGCAACTAAGAATAGTAGTCAAGTAGAGATTAAAATCTTGGATATGAGTGGTCGTATTGTAAAATCTACAATAGCCAATACTATCAATGGTTTAAATCACTTAACGATTACATTAAATGATATAGCGAGTGGAATATATGGAGTACAAGTTTATGAAAATAATAAGCTTACCCATGTACAGAAGATTGGTAAGAACGATTAGTTTATAGTAGTAGTAAACTTCATAATAGAAACCCCGCTTTTTTAAGCGGGGTTTCGTTTTTATAAAATTAAGGCAGGCATCTGCCGCCTATGTATTTTTAATTATTGATTAGTCGGTAATATTTTAACTTTAGGATATTATGAAATTATACAAGATAGAAAGAATTAGAATGTCGTTTATGCCCAACTCTTCAGATAAGATTAGAAAAGAGGCTGAAGACTTTGTAAATATTAAAGCGGCTGCGGGTTGCGAAATTGTAAGCGTATCATTTGATACAGCCAGCAACAACGGTTATATTTATTGCTATATTACTTATAGGGAGTAATGATTTTAAGCCACTTTTTTTAGCTTGCCTTGCATGCCCAATGAAAGGATAATGTAAAGCAAGAAGGAAAAAGTGATGCCTAATGTTTTCAAGAAAATGATGCTCAAAATACTTAACCCTAACCAAACTGCAGGAAAGATATTCTCTTTAAAGTTTCCTTTCATCAAACCTTTTAAGGTGAAAAAACGGATGTTAGAAATCATTAACCAACACAGGATAGCGATAATTAAATAGATAGTCCAAGGGCTATTAAAAACTTGAGCAACATTTAGTGGGTTATAAAAAAGAACAAGAGGTAATGAAGCAACAACTAAACCAACGGCTGGTGTTGGGACACCACTAAAGTAAGCTGTAGTTTCAGGTGCATTATTAAACTTAGCTAAGCGGTAAGCACCAAAGCATGCCAATAAAAAAGCAGGAGAAATAAGCAGTACCGATGCATCAATCGCGTTGGGTTGGCGCATCCAAGCGGCCCATAACATTTTCATTAATATCATGGCAGGCGCTACTCCAAAGCTTACTATATCTGCTAAGCTATCTAAGTCTTTACCTATAGGAGAACTTACTCCTAAAGCGCGAGCCGCCGCCCCATCAAGTAAATCTAGAAAGGCCGCAATGAAAATAAATAAGCAACCAAAGTAAGCTTGTTGTGAACCGCTAAACCATGGGTTTAAATTATTGAGATTATACTCAACACTAAATACAGGTTGCCAATGAAGAATAAAAGCAATGGCTACACAACCGCAAAAAAGATTGCCTAGAGTAATTATGTTTGGTAAATTTTTCAAGTCTTAATTCTTTTATAAGATGATTATTTTCTCTTCATCGCAGCCTCGATTTCAGCTGTAGTGATTGGAATGCCTTTGAATAAGTCACGGTTTTTAGTTTTGCCAACCACGTAATCATTTTCAATTCTTATGCCTATTTGTTCTTCTTCAATATAAATGCCTGGCTCAATGGTAAATACCATACCCTCTTTAATCTTCTCATTGCGTGTACCAATATCATGTACATCTAATCCAATGTGATGGCCTAGACCATGATAGAAATATTTGCGTACTGCTTTATTATTCGGGTCTTGATTCTTTAAATCTGTTTTAGAAATGAGGCCAATTTTTACTAATTGTTTCTCCATTTCTTTTTCAGCCATATCCGTTATTTGCAACCAAGTTTTTCCAGGACGCATAATTTTATTGGCATATCTGTGCACATGCAAGCAAGCATCGTACACTTCTTTTTGTCGCTTTGTAAATTTTCCGCTTACAGGAATAGTTCGAGACAAGTCAGAACAATAATTTCCGTACTCTGCACCAAAATCCATGAGGATTAATTCACCCGCTTTACACTCTTGATTATTCTCTACATAGTGTAATATTCTTGCCCTGTCTCCGCTGGCTAGTATGCAACCATAGGCATGACGTGTAGCGCGGTTGCGCATAAATTCATGCGTAATCTCAGCTTCTACTTCATGTTCCCATACTCCAGGCTTTAAGAACTTACATACACGCAAAAATGCTTTATGCGTAATATCTACAGCTTGTTGCATTACCTCAATTTCGTATTTGTTTTTTATAGCTCTAAGCTCTTTGAACAGAAGTGCTGCACGCTCATATTTGTGCACGGGGTACTTATGCATCAATGTACGCACATAATCCAAATCAGTGCGAGGGACTTCACTCGAAAGTCTATCGTTTTCGTTTGTATCTACATATACATATTCAGCATGGTGCATCCAAGACTGTAATAGTGCATCAAGCTGATCTAAATAGATTACTGTTTTAATGCCTGATATTTTGGTTGCCTCTGCTTTACTTAATTTGTGCCCTTCCCACTTTTCTAGTATTTCATTTGGCCTTAAAACAACCAATACTTCTCTAAAATTCTTATCAATATTATCAGGATAGAGAATGACCATTGTCTTTTCTTGTACAACACCACTTAGCCATACAACATCACTGTTAGGCTTATAAGAAATGATTGCATCACCATTTTCACTCAGTTGATCATGCGCGTGTATGACAGCAATACTATTTTTCTTCATTTTTTTAATGAAGCGGCTTCTGTTGTTTTCGAATAGCTTGGGGTTTAATGGCAAATATCTCATAAGTGCGTAAAGATAAAGGTTCAGTTAGAACTATAATTATAAATAAAATAAAAAATGCTCTAAGCTTTTGCTCAGAGCATTTTCCTTTTCGCCAGAAAAAAAATTATATATTAATTGTTGGTCATCATATGGACTTCCATATTTGGGAAAGGAATATTAATTCCATTTTCGTCAAATCCTTTTTTCACATTTTCCTGCATATAGAACATGGTATCCCAATAGTGCTCACTCTTACAGAATGGTCGAGTAGCTAAGTCTACAGAGCTATCACCTAAGTTAGCAACAACCACTCCTTGAGCAGGCGCATCAATCACGGTTGGGCAATTCTTTCCAACTTCAAGAATTACTTTACGCGCTTTATCAATATCAGCACTATAAGCAATGCCAAAAGTAAGTTCAACACCTACCGTTCCTTGACCAGAAATGTTGGTAATGTCATTACCAGTTACATTGGAGTTTGCAATAATAATTCGCTTGTTATCTAAGGTCTGTAATACTGTACTAAAGGCATTTATATTATCTACGGATCCAACTGTTTGACCACCGCCAATTTTGACTAAATCACCCACTTTAAATGGTTTGAATATCATAAGCATTACACCTGATGCTATATGCCCTATGGTTCCGTTCAAAGCCATGCCTATACCCACCATTAATGCCCCAAATATGGCAATGAATGAAGTAGTATCTACACCAAACATAGAAGCGACAGAGAATAGCAATAAGATTTTAAGTACTGCTCCCAGTATTGAACTTAGAAATTTCCCCAGTGTTTCATCATTCGTAGACTTTTCAATTTTTGGACTAACTAATTTAATAATTCGTTTAATAATCCATAGTCCTATAATTAATGTAATGATGGCTAATGCAACTTTGGGTGCATATTCGATGGCCATCGCTGTTACTTGTTTGATGATATTGTCTAAATCCATTTTAATACTTATTTTTTGCAATAATCGTAAAATTCAACGGGTTTAGACACACTTTTTTGTAAGCTAAATGCAAACGTATTTTGTTTTTGCTTACTCATAACGGAGGGCATTAATTGGGTTTAATCTAGAAGCACGAATCGCAGGATATATGCCGGCTAAAAGTCCAACAATAAAGCAAGTAAGCAAGCCAATTATTATCCAAGCATAAGGAATGACGAAAGCTGATTTGAAAATGAATGCAACTACATTGCCCAATATTAGACCCAATATTACGCCGAGTAAACCACCTTTTAAACTAATATAAACACTCTCGGCTAAGAATTGTTGTCTTACCGTTCTATTGTCCGCACCTATCGCTTTGCTCACTCCAATCTCTCGCGTGCGTTCTGCTACTGCCACGAGCATAATATTCATTAAGCCAATAGCCGCGCCTAATAAAGTAATTAAACCGATTAATGCCGCGGCAAGAGTTACATCTTTAATATTATCAATAAGCATAGAGGCTAGTGCATCATTGGTTTGCACGGCAAAGTTGTTTTCTTCATCAACTTTTAATTTTCGTACGGTACGCATTTGCCCTTCAGCTTCATCAGTAGCCAGCTTCATGTATTTTATGTCTTTAAGCTTTACACTAATCCAGTAGGATGCGTTGCTTAAATTAAATCGTTGGCGTGCATTATTAATGGTAATAAATACTTGATTATCCATTCTATTAATCAGGCTAGAGCCTTTGCTTTCTAGTACACCTAATATACGGTAGCGTGTATCACCTACGCTGAGGTATTCTCCAACAGCTTTTTGCTTATTGCCAAAGTAGTCTTCGCCAATTTTACTTCCGATAAGGCAGCTGTTTTCGCTGCTTCGTACATCTATTGCATTAAAGTTGCGCCCTGCATCTAATGAAGTACCCGAAATGTCCAGATAGTTTTGGTCCACGGCGAGCACCATAATATTGGGGTTCGACTTTTTAAGTTGTGTCTTGACAGTTGTGTTTCGTGTGGCTAATACACTCAAGCCACAAGTAGATGGGTAACTGTAATTTTTTAAAAATTGTTGTGCTTCTTTAAAGCTTATAATATTGGTCCCCGCGCCTTGCTTACGGCGTTTTTTACGTTTCTTACCATCTGTCTGAAAGCTCTCGGGTTTTATAGTGAATGTATTGGCACCCATGGAGCTGAAGTTGTATTTAATAGTCGTTTCTAATATTTGAATAACAGTAATAATACCAATAAGTGCCATGATACCTAAAGTGATAATAGACACTGTTAGGTTTGATCGCAATCTATTTCCTTTAATAGACCGCCGAGTAGCTGCAAATAGGTCGCCAAAACGCATGGAACCAAAGATAGTATTTTAAGCAAAAGACACACTTAATAATCATGCCAACTCCATAATGGTCGCTAGGATAGGCGTAAATGCTGATATTATGATAATAAAATGAAAATTATGAGCGAAAAGGAGGCACTTAGGATTTAATCTCTATTTTTGTTTGTCCAAGATTATGAATATTAAAGAAATAAGCATCTTGTTGCTTTTGTTAGTTTTTAGTTCTCAAGCATGGTCACAGATTGTGCTACCATCTGAAAGTGATAATAAAAATGCTACTTATACTAAGGAAAGGAAAACAGTAGAGCGCGATAATTGGAGTAAGTATTATTCTTATCCAAAAGCTCAGCGTAAAGCAAAGTACAATATTGCCGTACTTACGCCTCTATTTTTAGATTCGGTTGATATCTCTAAAAATCCTGCGCGCTTACCTAAGTTCATGTTGCCGGGTATTGATTTTTATCAAGGGGTAGAAATTGCTGCCGACACATTGCGTAAGAAAGGATATAAATTTGATATTCATGTATTTGATAGTAAGTCTAAATACTTAAATATCGAAAACATTATTGAATCTGATAAGTTAGATTCTATGGATCTCATTATTGGAAATGCAGGAGTAAGTGATTTGAAAATGTTGGCTGCTTATGCTAAGCAAAAAGAAATAAACTTTGTAAGTGCGGTTTCGCCTTCGGATGCGGATCAACGTTTTAATCCATTTTTTACCATATTACAACCAAGATTACAAACGCATGTGCAAGAGTTACATCAAATGATTTCTCAGAAGTTTCCTGAAGATAATGTAATATTTGTGCATGGTAATAAGAAGTCAGAATTAAATGCATTAAGCTATTTTAAAGATGATGCGTTGGCCACCATCCCTGGTCGTTTTAAAGAGTATACACTTAAAGATGGTAAGTTAGACTTAGCCGATATTAAGGCTATGATTGATACAAACTATCATACAACTATTGTGTTAGGTGTGCTTAGCCCTAGCAAGGCCTATAAAAGCTTAAAGGCTTTGGTTCCATTGGCCAAGGATACAAGGCTTAAAGTATTTGGTATGCCTACGATGGAAATGATTAATACTTTGAAAAAAACGGATGAGTTTCCTGGAATGAAAATTTATTACACAACAGCTTTTGTCAAAGAGAAAATGTCACCAGCAACAAAGTATATTCTTAAAATGTACAAGCGTCGTATGTCTTCTAGCCCAACTGATTTAGTTTATAAAGGTTTTGAAAGTATTTACTTTTTTGCACATATGATGAATAAGTATGGCGTGCCATTTAATGAGCATATTACGGATAATAGATATAGCTTTCTAACGCCTTATAAAATATTACCGGTCAAAGAGAATTTGTTGTTTAAGTATTTTGAGAATAAATACTTGTACATGCTAAGCTATGAAAATGGCGTGATGACTTATGAATAATTAATTTTCAATAACCAATACATCCACTCTACGATTTACAGACCTAAGTTCTTCCGAGCTCTCGTCTTCATTGATCTTGCGTGAGCCTCCGTAACCTTTTACCGTCATGCGTTTATAACTTATTCCTCTATTGATTAAGTAACTGTATACGGCGCGTGCTCTGTTTTCAGATAGGTTATCTGTAAATGTGTCTCTATCAAATCCATCCAAGTGGTAGGTTGTGCAACAAACGTGGCCCTGAATTTCTACAATGAGATTAGGGTTGTCTTTCATTATTCTATATAAGCTATCTAATATGGGTAGTGATTTAGGATAGAATTTATGACGTCCTCCGGGGAATAGCAAGTTGGGTATTCTAATGAGGCTATTCTTTGTAAAGTTTTTGGCGGTAAAGCTTTTTCTTTTTTCTTTTGGTCTACTATTTTTCTTTGTAGGATTGGGTTCATTTTTTTTTGAGCTATAATATTTTTTTTTCTCAGATGATTTCTCTTTTTCTGCAGGATCTGGCCTTTTATCACCAATGATGAACTTAACGAGCACGCGGCGGTTTAATTGTCGGTCCTGATCTGTTTCATTATTATTGAGTGGGCGATCTTTTCCAAAGCCAAGCTTACCATTAATTTTATTTACATCAAAGCCATTATCTACCAAAAGACTTTTTACCGCTTCTACTCTTCGTTTAGACAAGCCGTAATTATATCGCTTACTCCCCACACTGTCGCAATGCCCTTCAAGATAGATGGATGATACATTGTTGGTATATATTGTCTTAATCAAGGCGGCCATAGCTGTATCAGGCACTTGAGCTTTGTTGTACTCAAATAATACATAGTATGAAGATTGTGCCGCGTTATTGAGGCTGATAATTGATAAAAGTATGTAAAAAGTAAATTTCATCCTTAACACAAACCAAGATAAGCAATATTTAGAATTAGCTTTGCTTAAAATTATTAAAATGGGCACAAGAATAGCTAAAGACACCTGCACAACAATGAGCGAATTGGTATTGCCAAATGATACCAACACTTTGGGCAACCTTATGGGCGGTCGATTAATGCATTGGATGGATATTGCTGCAGCAATGGCAGCCATGAAGCATTGTCATTGTCCAGTAGTTACTGCTAGTGCCGATAATATTTCATTTGAAAATCCTATTAAGTTGGGTAATGTCGTTACCCTTGAGGCAAAAGTTACCAGAGCCTTTCGTACTTCAATGGAAATATATATTAAAGTATATGGTGAAGATGTTTCTGCGCAATATAAATATGTGTCTAATGAAGCTTATTTAACTTTTGTAGCATTAGACCCCAATGGTAAGCCAAGACCTGTAGGCGAGCTTATTCCAGAAACGGAAGAAGAAAAGAGAAACTATGATGGAGCATTACGTCGCAGGCAATTGCGCTTAATTCTTGGAGGGAAAATGAAACCGCAAGATGCTGATGAATTGAAAGCACTTTTCATGGATCGTGTTAAGGATTAGATTGTTGTTCTACAATCGCTTGGTATTTGTAAGCTTCTTCCAATAATGTTTTTTGAATATCTATTGAATCGTCTTCGAATCGATTGTGCCCCAGGGAAATCAGATCTATAAGGGAATCGTTTTGAAAATAGTATTTTCCATCAAAATGGATGTCAAAAGAGTCGTAGTTCATTCCTCCGTCGGCAGTTAATTGATATCCATTTAAAATTTCATTGACAAAAATTAGGGAATCGTTTTTATAGAAAAAATGATAATCCTTGATACCAAAAGACATGCCAACACTTAGGTGACACAGAACTAATTTTTTATTTTGATAATATCCTATTAATTCAGCACCGTTACAACTTTCAAATTGATCATCAAAGTTTTCAATAATTAAGGTGTCGTCAATTGTTTGATTTAATGCTTCAATATATTGAGCTATAGTTTCTATTTCAGAAACGTTTTGTACTAGGTCGCTTTCTTGACTAGTATCAGCAACATAACAAGATGTCAAAAAAGAAATAAATGTGAAGAAAGTGAGAAGAAATTTCATGGTCCGAATAATTACGAATGGTCTAAAAAAGGGAACAGTTCTTGCCGAGAACGACCAGAACTGTTAATCCCTAACCAAATCAACCTATGAAAAAGAATGTTACTTGCGTAACATCTTAACACAAATATAGTGCAAATATAATGCTTTATTCACTTTTAATGTAAACAGTAAGTAAATGATAAGTAAATGACATAAAAGAAAATTTTGTGCATAAACTCAACAGCTTACTTTTGCTATCATATAATAAAAAATAGCCATGCAAATAATAGAATGTGTACCGAATATTAGTGAAGGAAGAAATCCTGAAGTGATAAAACAAATAACCGATGTGGTAGAAACTGTTAAAGGTGCTAAGCTATTAGATGTAGATCCAGGAGCAGCAACCAATAGAACAGTAATAACAATTGTTGGTGAACCACAATCCGTCATCGTTTCGGCCTTTGAATTAATTAAAAAAGCCAGCGAGCTCATTGATATGAGCCAGCATACTGGCGAGCACCCGCGCATGGGAGCAACGGATGTATGTCCTTTAATTCCTATAAGTGGGATCTCTATGGAGGAGACCGCTCAATGGGCAGTGAAGCTGGCTAAGCGAGTAGGTGAGGAGTTGAACATTCCTATTTACTTATATGAAAATGCCGCGCAAAAGGCCGATCGAAAAAACTTGGCAACAGTTCGCGCTGGAGAATATGAAGGCTTAAAAGACAAATTTAAAGATCCGAATTGGAAGCCAGATTATGGACCAGCATCTTTTAATGCTAAAGCTGGCGCTACAGCTATTGGAGCAAGAGATTTCTTAATTGCTTATAATGTAAACTTGAACACAACCTCTGTTCGAAGAGCCAATAGTATAGCGTTTGATTTGCGTGAAAATGGTCGCATAAAAAGAGAAGGAAATAAATTGAATGGCAAACCAATTATGGATGCCAATGGCGAGCCTGAACGAGTACCTGGATTATTAAAAAGTGTAAAGGCGATCGGATGGTTTATTGAGGAGTATGGCGTTGCGCAAATATCGATGAATTTAAATGATATTAAAGTAACACCTATGCATGTAGCTTTTGACAAAACGGTTGAACGAGCTGCAGCAAGAGGTATGCGTGTAACAGGAAGTGAGTTAGTAGGACTCGTTCCTTTAAAAGCCATGTTGGATGCTGGGGATTATTTTCTTAAAAAACAAGAGCGTAGCTTAGGAATTGATGATGCTGAGAAAATAAAAATTGCGATAAAAAGTATGGGCCTCGATGAATTAGGCACATTTGATCCAAAGAAAAAAATTATAGAATATGTAATGCGCGATCATATGCCATTGCGATTAGTAGATAAAGATTTAGTGACATTTGCCAATGAAACGGCAGGCGAAAGCCCTGCACCAGGTGGTGGTAGTATCAGTGCTTATGTAGGAAGTCTTGGTGCTAGTTTGGGAACCATGGTGGCCAATTTAAGTAGTCACAAAAGAGGTTGGGATGATCGTTGGGAAGAATTTAGCCACTGGGCGGTAAAGGGTCAAGCCTTAAAAGATGAATTGTTGTTCTTGGTTGATGAGGATACCAATGCATTTAATAAAATTATTGATGCTGTTCGTATGGCCAAAGGTACAGATGCTGAGAAACAAGCACGTAATGAAGCGATGCAACAAGCAACAATCTATGCAATAGAAGTTCCATTGCGAACCTTGAAAAAAAGTTACGAATGTTTTGAATTATGCAAGGCAATGGCCGAGCATGGTAATCCCAATAGTGTAAGTGATGCTGCTGTTGGTGCATTGTGCGCGCGAGCAGCTGTGTATGGAGCTAACTTAAATGTGCGTATCAATTGTAAGGATTTAGAGGATAAAACATTGGCTAAGCAATTTGTTGATGAGGCTAATGATGTATTACAAAAAGCAATGGATGCCGAAAAGGCCGTAATAGCTATTGCAGAAAGTAAGTTATAATTCTTCTACAGCAATTATAGAGAACAACAAGGTTAGTCCTATAGAAAGGATAAGGCCTAAAATTAAAAATAGCCAATTAGCTCGGTTCAGGAATTCTATGCGCTTGGTATAATGCCATATTAGAAAGCCAATGCCCCAGCCAGCGCAATAGCATAAGTTAGCCACCACCGCATATATAAATACAAAGATTAAAAAGGGAGAGAAAAAAACATTGATCATATTATAAAATACAAAAGGCAAGAAGCCGGTTGCAAATAGTATAATATTAAAAAAGAGCCTTTTTCTTTCCCACCAGGTAATATGACTTTTAATTTTTTCTAGCCTTATTTCAGTCTCGCTTTCTTGCAATATATCTTCTATCATATTGTGCTTGTAAAATAAAAAAAAATACTGCAAGCCGATAAGCCGGATTCTGTCGAGGACTATCATTTATCTAGCCCTAACATCGCTGTTAGGATCTTGCTACCTACCCATAAACTTGGGCGAGCAGCCCTCAAGCGTTTACTTATTTGGTATTGCAGCACGCGAGGTTTACCCAATCAATATGTTGCCATATTCATTCGTGCGCTCTTACCGCACATTTTCACCCTTACCTCGCCGAAGCGTGGCGGTTATTTTCTGTGGCACTAGCTTCCCAATTACTCAGGAGCAGGAATTATCTGCCGCGTTGCTCTATGCTGTCCGGACTTTCCTTCCCGATAGTTATCGGGACGATAGTCTAGCTTGCAGTAGGACAAAGGTAGATTAATTGCTCAGGGATAGACTAATTACACGCCTTGTTTTCATTGCTTTATTTTTTAATACTTTTGAATGGATTGAATTGAAAGGTCTTCGTATGAAAATAAAAGAAATTAAAGGTGAAGCATATTCCTGGATTGATATATACCAGCCTGATGATAGTGATATTCCAGAGATATCTAAGCGCTTTGGGTTGGGGAAGTTCTTAGTACAGGATAGTTTAGAGGCACGGCATTTACCTAAATTAGAACATCGCAAGGATTATACTTTCTTTATATTGAGAGCTTATACGGCTGGGCGGGAAATTAATGCCACGCGTGTTAATGAACTTTCGAATAAAATATCTTTTAGAAGAGCCCTTTTAGTTACCCCAAAGATAAATGTTTGATTTGTATTGGCATTAGATTCATCATGTTGCTAATGAGTGTGTGGAACAATAGTTTTTTATCTGCTACTCCTCTTCTAAAATAATATTCGTTGAGGTATTCT
>CALIIL010000050.1 GCA_938017685.1 uncultured Chitinophagaceae bacterium | reverse complement strand
GAAATACAAATGCCAATGCAGAATCATTCAACGCAAAAATAAAACTCTTCAGAGCAAACCTAAGAGGCGTTACAGATACCAAATTCTTCCTCTTTAGATTAACCAAACTATTTGCTTAATCCCCATATCTGTCATGTGATCTGTTTATTAATCAAAGATCCTTTTAAAGCGACTTACTTTTGCTCGCAAAATATTAATATGGAAGTTAAAAACGCAGCGGTAATAATTACAGGAGGGAGTTCAGGAATAGGGAAAGAAACGGCTAAGCTATTTGTAGAAAGAGGTGCCAACGTATTAATTACTGGACGAAATGAGGAGAAGCTAAAAAAAGCGGCTGATGAAATTGGTGCTATTCCATTAGCTTTTGATATAAGTGATTTGAAATCTATACCGGCAAAAGCAAAAGAAGCATTGGACTTACTTGGAGGTAAATTGGATGTCTTATTGAATAATGCCGGTATTGGCGTTTTCCCATTTTTGGGAGAAATTACTGAAGAGGATTTAATACAAGTGTATACTACGAATGTGTTTGGGTTAACCTTATTGACACAAGAGTTGTTGCCCGTTTTTAAAAAACAGCAAGCGGGTAATATTATTAATATAGGTTCTACTGCTAGTATGAAAGGCTTTGCACGCGGAACGGTTTATGCGGCGTCTAAATTTGCCGTAAGAGGCATGACACAATCTTGGCAGGCAGAATTGCGTAAAGACAATATACGTGTCTCTTTGGTCAATCCTAGTGAGGTTACAACGGCTTTTGCCAATGAAGAAAGAAAAGAGCGTGAAGAAGAGAACAACAAATTGGGTTCTGAAGATATTGCACACACTATTCTTTCTATTGTAGAAATGCGTGATAAAGGTTTTGTGCCTGAGATTACCGTTTGGGCTACTAATCCGTTTTAAGGAATTAGTAATATCTATCTAATAAGAGTGAGGTCTCCTTTAAAGATTTTTTCACCATTCTTAGCTTGAACAATAATTAAATAAAAATAGGTTTCTGTAGGTGCCTCTAGTCCTTTTAAATTACCATTCCAACCAATTGATTTATCGTTAGTATAAAATACTCTTTGCCCAAATCTATTATAAATACTCATGTGCTTTAGAATAATATCTTTTGCATTAATTATTTTAAAAACATCATTATTTCCGTCTGCATTAGGGGTGAATGCATTTGGTACTATAACATCCTTTCCAAACTCTAAACATGACAAGACAGTATCGGTTGCACAGCTGTTATATGCCACTAATTCAACACAAGATGTTGTATTTTCACGAACCTGAATTTGAATCTCATTATTAGAATAGGATTCACCATTTAGGAACCAAACTACAGAATCTTCATTTAAAGAATTATTCTTTCCGACTAAATAATTAATCCCGTCAATTTCCTCAAAAGACAAACCGGCTGAAGCTATTGGCTTCTCATTTACAACAACCCTTATCTGGGAGCTGTCATTGAAATAACAACTGCTACCTGCGAATGATTTGATACTTAAATCATAAGTGGTATTATTATTGGGATAAAGGTAGAGTTGATTAAAAAGAGAATCGTAATGCCCAAATCCAATTGGAGAATAAGCCACATTAGATTTTGATGATAAATTTAACACCAATGAATCTCCGCTGCATACAGAATAAGTAGTTGCCAATTCACTTACAACAGAGTCCTTAAAATTTACACAATTTGTATCTGGTGTAAATTTCCACATGGTAGAATGAGGCTCACTCCAATTTGGAGCAAAAACCCATAAATTATTATCATTATCCGTCCACAGAGGATGAAAAGTTGCACCAAGACATGGAATGATATTAGAGCTTGAAGCCACTCCCTGACTCCCATAATTATAATTTGATCCAATTGATGCAGTGTCACCCCAAACCCATTTCCACTTTTTATTCTTTGTATTAAAAGTCCATAAATCATTGGAATATTGATTGTTAGTACCTGTTGCAGCGCCACCTGCAACCCAAATCAAATGATTACAATTAGAATTAGAATTAAAGGTAGATACTGGGTGCCTTGCTGAAGGATACATTATACTGTCCTCTACGCAATATCCATTTCCAGCATTTTGAGAAGAGCTTCCAACAGAGTCTCCTCCTATCCAGGTCCAATAATAGGTTTTAGGATCGAATGTCCACAGATCATTATTACTAGAAACTCCACTAAAAATATAAAAAATTGAGTCGCTATCCTGCCATCGCCCATAACCATAACGGCCTTTTGGTTTATTCTGCAAGTCGGGAACATTCATTACTCCAAAATTACTTTTATAAGGAAATGACGTATCGCCAGAAACCCAAGCCCATTTATGACTCAATAAATCAAAGTACCACATATCATTCAATACAGCGACTACCGTAGTATTTGAAGAATCTAATTCCAATCGCACGCCGCCAAATAACCAAAGCTTATTATCATAAGTCCAACCACGACCAGAATAAAATCGTAAGCCAGGATTGTTTAATGCACTTGGTTTGTTTTTTTCGCCGTAATAAGGCTTTGCAAGACTTGTCTTATTTCCCCAGACCCATGTCCATTCATTTGTTTTAACATTATACATCCATAGGTCGTTAGGATAGGGGATCCCCAAACTGAAAGATGATCCTCCATATAGATAAAGGTTCCCATTCGGTCCTACCCACGTTGTGCAACCAGACCTACTGGAAGGTACATTATTTGGTGAACTAACTCCCAACAACCCGTAACTACCTGCATTGTACTGAGTTGTATCATGTTTAGGCCCATGCATCCAAATCCATTCCGCAGTCTTTGGATTAAATTTCCATAATGCATTTTGCATATAATGATTAGAGCCACCAAATAACCAGAAATTCCCTTCCTTATCTTGCCAATGCACTTGATTGCTACTAAACCCTGGTAAATTATTAGGAGAACTCACTCCCTTTACTCCGTAATTTCCATAAAAATTAGCTGTAGTATCTCCACTTATCCAAGTCCATACACCACCTTGCCCATATCCCTTTAATCCAAAAAGGAGGAATGAAACTACAACGAGAAGCACCCTTAATTTAAATGTCATAAATACCTAAAGTTAAATTATAAAAATCAATAATATGGCTAAGTCAGATTACTTACTTTTGTAACTCATGAAAACAGCCTACATAATAGATGCAGTAAGAACACCCGTTGGGAAATACGGAGGAACCTTAAGTTCTATTCGTCCCGATGATTTATTGGCCTTAGCCATTAAAGGAATTGTAGATCGTAATCCGAGTATTGATACATCAAAAATTGAAGATGTGATTGCTGGTGCTGCTAACCAAGCAGGAGAGGATAATCGTGATGTAGCTCGTATGGCTGCGCTCTTAGCCGGCTTGCCAGAAAGTGTAGGTGGTAATACTGTTAATCGATTATGTGCTTCGGGATTACAAGCTATTATGGATGCAAGTCGTGCAATTATGTGTGGCGATGGCGAAATGTACTTAGCCGGCGGTGTAGAAAGTATGAGCCGCGCACCTATGGTGTTAGCCAAGGCAGCAAGTGCCTTTTCTCGTAATGCTGAGATTTATGATACGACAATCGGTTGGCGTTTTGTAAATAAAAAATTAGCAGCCATGCATCATCCATTTGGTATGGGTGAGACAGCTGAGAATGTTGCTGAACGTTGGAATATTTCGCGTGAGGAGCAAGATGCATTTGCCAACCGTTCTCAAGAAAAATATGATGCAGCACACAAAGCAGATAAGTTTAAAGAAGAGCTTGTTGCAGTCAATGTGCCACAACGAAAAAAGGATGATATTGTTTTTAATAAAGATGAACATCCAAGGCTTTCGGGAAAAGAAAAATTGGCATCTCTAAAACCTGCCTTTAAAAAAGACGGTACTGTAACAGCAGGAAATGCAAGTGGTATAAACGATGGTGCGGCTATGTTATTAATTGCTAGCGAAGAAGCAGTTGAAAAGTATAATTTAAAACCAATGGCGAAAATAAAATCTATGGCTATCGCAGGTGTAGAACCTGCTGTGATGGGCATTGGTCCTGTGCCTGCCACTAAGAAAGCTTTAGAGCGAGCTGGATTAACAGTAGCAGACTTAGGTGTTATAGAATTAAACGAAGCATTTGCCTCGCAGAGTATTGCTTGTATGCGCGACTTGAAATTAGACGAAAGCAAAGTAAATATGAATGGTGGTTCTATTGCTATTGGTCATCCCTTGGGTGCCAGTGGTGCGCGTATTAGCACAACCTTATTGCATGAAATGGTGAAGCAAGACGCTCAATACGGTTTGGCAACAATGTGTGTTGGTGTGGGTCAAGGCGCGGCTATTATTTTTGAGAAGGTTTAATTATGAGCGAAGCGCTTAAACTAGATGCGGTAAAAATAATTACCACCTTGGCTTTGTTGGAAAAACGAATCGACGATCGTTTTCCCGGATCTGGTTTGCATAAAGTCAGTCTTCAATTATTAGAAACGGTAAAAGGTAGTCAAGCCAATATTGAATGGATTGCTAAGCCCAATATTCCATTGCGCGTTTTTACAATACTTATTATACTGCTTGGCTTAGGTGGACTAGCTTACAGTATTAAATACATTGATTTAGAAATTGCAAATACTACCATCTCACACATTGTAGGTGTATTTGAAGCTATTACCAATAATTTGGTTTTGATAGGTGCTGCTATATTTTTTCTTGTTTCTACTGAGGCACGAATTAAACGAAAGCGCACGCTGCAAGCATTGAATGAATTACGTGTTATTGCGCATGTTATAGATATGCATCAATTGACAAAGGATCCAATACGTATTCTTTCAGAAGATCACAATACTGAACATTCGCCTAAGAGAACACTTTCTAAATTTGAGTTGCAACGTTATTTAGACTATTGTTCCGAGGCTACTGCGCTCATCTCAAAAGTGGCTGTTCTGTATGCGCAAGGCTTACCTGATAAAACGGTTATTAGCGCTGTCAATGAGATTGAAATATTATGTACAGGACTCAGCCGTAAAATATGGCAGAAGTTAGTGATACTAAATGAGCGAAATTAGTCTTTGATTAGTAACCTAAAATCTTCAACATGCTCTGTGCATTTTGCTCTTTGGCGTATTGCCAATCTTTTAATTTTCCGTCTTTATCTTTCTCAACAATTATATGCTTAGGCGCCGGAATAAGACAATGTTTTATCCCGCCATATCCACTCAGTTGATCTTGATAAGCGCCTGTATGAAAGAAACCAATGTAGAGCGGTTCGTAATCCTTATTGTATTTGGTTTGTCCGGTTAAGTTAGCTTTTGGTAAATAAACTGCATTGATATATTCCTCTTTGGTATAAAAATCTTGACTATCACATGTTAGCCCACCTAAGTGTACTTCGTGACATTCTTCTTTCCATTTATTAATAGGCAGCATTAGAAATTTTTCGCCCATACCCCAAATGTCAGGTAGGGTTGTAATGAAAGAACTATCAATCATATACCACGTTTCTTTATCGTTTTGCTTTTTCTCACCTATTACAGAATAGATCGTTGCGCCACTCTCGCCAACGGTAAAACTCCCAAATTCAGTATAGATATTGGGTACATCTACTTTGTTCTTTTTACATATTTTCTTTATCGTGGCAACAATTTCATTGACCATATAGTTATAGTCGTATTTAAATGCAAGCGAATCCATGATGGGAAAACCACCTCCAATATTCAAAGAATCTAGTGTTGGGCAGGTCTTTTTAATATCGCACCAAAGACTTACAATGGATTGCAATTCTTTCCAATAGTAGAAGTCATCTTTGATACCTTTATTCATAAAGAAGTGTAACATTTTAAGATTGAACTTCTTACTTTCACGGATTTTCGTTTCATAAAAGTCCCTGACATCTTTTTTTCGAATGCCTAAACGCGATGTGTAAAAATCAAAAGTCGGTTCTTCATCCGCAGCAATGCGTATGCCAATATTTACTGGGTGGTCAGCCTTAATACGTTTTTGATAATCTTGTAGTTCTACTTTATTATCAAGCACTGGTAGTATATTTCTAAAGCCATTATTGATAAGGCTTGCAATATTGCGCGTGTACTTATCTGTTTTATAACCGTTACAAACAATGTGTATGCCTTTGTTTATTTTTTTCTTGGCGTATAATTTTTTTATTATTACTAAATCATAGGCATGCGATGTTTCGATGTGCACATCGTGTTTTAATACCTCGTTTATAATAAAGCTAAAATGAGAACTCTTGGTGCAATAACAATAAAAGTACTTTCCATCGTATTTATTTTTCTTGAATGCTTTTTCAAAAAGGTTTTTGGCAATATTAATTTGCTCGCCAATTTTTGGTAAGTATGTAAGTTTTAAAGGCGTACCGTATTTATCAATAAGCCCTTTAATGTCTATACCGTTAAACTGGAGTTCATTTTTTTTAAGCTTAAATCCTTTTTGAGGGAAGTCAAAAGTTTGCTTTACAAGTTCTTCGTATTTGTTGCTCATCTAAATAATAATCCTACCAAAAGTAAGAGAATATAATTAGATATCAGAGCAACTTTTAGCAAGAAATTTTTCCAACCCGTCGTTCGTGACGGCCGCCTTCAAATTCCGTTTTTGTAAATGTTTCTACAAACGCAATCATTTGTTTTTCGTCTAAGAAACGAGCCGGTAGGCATATTACATTGGCATTGTTATGCTGGCGAGAAAGTTGAGCAATCTCATTGTCCCATACAACAGCCGCACGCACCTTTTGGTGCTTGTTAGCCGTCATGGCAACACCTTGCGCGCTTCCGCATATTAGTATGCCTAGGTCTACCTTATGATCATTTACATCACCAGCTACCGCATGAGCAAAATCTGGATAGTCAACACTTTCAGGGCCATTGGTACCTTTGTCAGCAAATGTATGGCCTTGCTCAGCAAAATGTGCTTTAATTTTATCTTTTACTTCGTAGCCTGCGTGATCGCAACCGATTGCAATGTTCATGGTTTTAATAATTTATTTCAAAGTTATATTGTCCTTTCCAATTAAATGACCTTTATGGTAAAGTTCTACTTGATAATTTCCTGATATGAATTGGTCTGTTGGGACACAAGCGGTTTTTATACCATAGGAGTTTTTTCCCTGGCTGTAAGGGATTACTTTTTTTGTTGTAAAGTCTTTGGTGCCGCCTTCTGCCAAATCAATTTTGCCAGCACCATTGCCTGTGGCGTGTATTACATTGCCATTCGGGTCCATTACACTTATAAGAATGGTCTTTTCACCTGATTCTATAATTCTATTTACACCCAAGTCAAAGTTAATTTCTAAAAGGTCAGCCTTACGTGCCTTGGTCGTTGCTTTATCTCTTTCCTTTCCAAAAATATTTTTCTTTTTATTAATTACCTTCATTTCAATATTAGTAGCGCTTAGTACTTGCCCTAGATCTACTTTTTCTTCTAAGTTCTTTTTTTCTACTTTTAATCCTTCTTTTTCTTGAGTAAGTACATTTTTTTCTTCTGTGAGGTTGCGCTTATCATCTACTAATTGAATATTCTCTTGTTTTAAGGCACCAATTTGTTTTTGATATTTTGTTGTCAATGTTTCCAAGGCGGTTATTAAGCTTCTAGCTTTTATTAAATCTGAAACAGTGGTGTTCTTATCTTTTAATAAGGTTTCAATTTCGCTACGTAATTCTCCAATTTCATTTTCTTGACGGGCAATCTCTTGGTCTTTGCTTGAGTTGTCTGTATTTAATTGGTCCAATCTAACCACTGCCGCATCGTATTCTTTAGTGAGTTGATCTTTCTGAATATTTACCTCTTCTAATCTAAGTTCGGCTGTATCTTTTTGTTTAATGGCCGTAATTTTTGATATAAAAAAATAGGCTCCTGCAGCAACAAGAAGAGCTATCACTCCCCATAAAAGTATATTGGTGTTGTTTCTACCGTTTGTGTGGTTTTGACTTTGTTCCATGCTCAACAATTTACCACAAAAATAGAACATGACTATGTTAGATGCAATGTGTGCGAATAAAGTTTTGTTATATTTGGGACAGATTTTTTAATGAAAATAGACAATAGTCATATATTATTCTTGGATATTGAAACTGTACCTGGCACCGCTGGTTATAATGACCTTAGTGAGCCAATGCAGGAGCTATGGGCTAAAAAATCTATGATTATTGATAAAGAAAATGATGATTATACCGCTACTTATTTTAATAGAGCAGGTATCTATTCAGAGTTTGGTCGCATTGTATGTATAAGTGTAGGTTATATTAATAGAGCGGAAAAGCTACATGTAAAATCATTTACCGGAGAAGAAAGAGAAGTTCTTACCGACTTTTTTATTATGGTCAATGACTTTTTTAGTTCGTCTAATAAGTATTTCTGCGGGCATAATATTAGGGAGTTTGATATACCTTATATCTGTCGTCGTGGCTTGATTGTTGGGGTACGATTGCCTAAAGTGCTGGCTGACTTGCAAGCACAGAAACCTTGGGAATTACCCATCTTAGATACCTTACAATTATGGAAATTTGGTGATTATAAGAATTTTGCATCTCTAAATCTGTTGGCCAATGTATTTGGAATAGAGACACCCAAAGGTGATATTGATGGAAGTGATGTAGCACGCGTTTATTATAAAGAGCAGGACATTAAAAGAATAGCAGCATACTGCCAGCGTGATGTTGTAACTACAGTAAATGTATATAGAAAATTAACAGGAAAAGATATAATATCAAATGGCCAAATCGAAGAAAAATAGCATTGCATTAGTCAATGAAATACTGCGTGATATGAAAGCCAAAGAGTTGGCTAACCTCTATTGTTTTGATGGAGAAGAGGAATATTATATTAATCGATTAGAGGAAGCATTTGAAAATGTGCTACCAGAAGGGGAGCGTGATTTTGGTCTTAATATATTCTATGGAAAGGATGCCGACTGGAAAAATGTATTGAATGTATGCCAGCAAGCTGCTATGTTCGGTGGCATGCAGTTAGTCATGATTAAAGAAGCAGCAGAGTTCAAGAACTTGAAAGAATTAGAACCATACTTCAGTAAGCTGCCACCTACTACTCATTTGTTTATAGCACACAAACACAAAAAAATTGATGGGCGAGGTTCTTTAATAAAGACTATCAGCAAGTTGGGAACCTATGCACGTTTTGACAAACTGCGTGACGAAAAAGTACCTGCTTGGATAGAGACATATTGTAAAGAGCATAAAATTTCTATTTCGCATCAGAACGCTAATCTCCTCGCTATGAATTTGGGTAGTGACCTTCAAAAAATATCTAATGAATTAAGTAAGATTCAGCTTAATTTAAAAGAGGGGGAGGAAGTGAGTGCTGAGCTTATTGAAAAATATGTAGGCATCAGTAAAGATTATAACTTGTTCGAGTATACCAATGCAATTCTTTATAAGAATAAAGCCAAGGCTTACAACATATTAAATTATGTTATGGCTAATCCTAAAACGATTAACTCTACGCCTGTTATTGCTAACCTATTCAATACTTTTAGCGCTGTATATGCGTATCATAAACTGGGACGTCCTGATACAAGCATCTTGCAACAACAGATGAATATTAACTACTACGTAGCACTGAATTGCGCAAAAGTTGCTCAATTTTACAATATACATAGTTCTAAGCAAGCCATTAAAATACTTCATGAGATGGCCTTAAAAGAAAGGGGTGTTGGCGGCACGGTCAAAGACACTTCGGTACACAAAGAACTAATGGGTAAATTACTAGCATTATGAAACACTTAATTATATTATTATTTTCAACAATTTTATTTGGGGCATGCATCGGTCATGGCTATCAAAAGGATAAAGAATATTCTAACTCAATACATCACAATCATAGAGGTAAAAAAGAAGAAGTTGCCAAGCATATTGAAATATTAAAGGCGACAAAAAACTCTTTTCAGCCTGGTGTAGTAGGTGTTGCAGGAACAACTTATAGCTTTGACCTGTACACAAAGGCCGAGGGAATAACCTTTGGCAAGGTATGGCTCAGTGCCACAAAAACATTTGCAACGAACGCAGTTGATGTTGAAACTAAATTGAGACCTAAAACAACATTAAACCGTAAGATTTCATTTAATATAACCGACCCAAACAATAATAAAGCAGTTGGCGAAAAACTACCGATACAATTCTATGGAGAAGCCGTTATTCAATACTTTATTAATGGGCAAGCCAAGTATCTTATAGTAAAAGAAATAAAAGAATTAGAGCGTAAAATTTATGACTAATGATTGAAAAAAGCACGCGCTTTTTCTTCATCTTTTTTAATTTGATCTTTTAATTCATCTAAAGAATTAAATTTTTCTTCCCTGCGTAAATGTTTTAGGAACTCTACCTTAATATTTTTATCATAAATATCTTGGTCAAAATCTAAGATATGTACCTCTAAACTTAGTGCCAAGTTATTATCTATGGTAGGGCGATGACCAATATTTATAATGCCCTTGTAAGCTTGGTCTTGCACATGAGCCTTTACAGCATACACGCCATGGGCAGGTATCAATTTATGGCTGCTTTCTAAGCTAATATTAGCCGTGGGGAAACCAATCGTTCGTCCATTTTGCGCCCCGCGTATTACCTTACCTTCTAAACTAAAACTAGATTGCAATAAAGTATTGGCCGTTGCAACTTCTCCGCTAGCTAATGCCTTCCGAATGGCTGTGGAGGAAACATGCGATGCATCTACCAACTGCTTAGATATCTCTTCTAGTTCAAATGTTCCTGCTTGCGCATATTTATTTAAGAATTCAAAATTGCCTGCACGCTCCTTGCCAAAGTGATGGTCATAACCAATCACTAAAACCTCTGGAACGAAATAACGGAGTAAAAAGTCTTCAACGTAAGCCTTGGGGCTTTGCTGGGCAAATGCTAGCGTAAAAGGAGCAATAACTAAATGTTGTAAACCAAGAGAATGCAAAAGCTCCTTTTTCTCGGCCATTGTATTCAATAACTTTAAATCATGCTTAGGTTGCAATAAGAAACGAGGGTGCGGTTCAAAGGTTATCAATATAGCTTCGCCCCCTTTTTCTTTGGCTAGAGAGATAATGCGTTGGATGATTGTTCTATGACCAGCATGCACACCATCAAAGGTCCCAATGGTTACAATGGGGTGTTTAAATGAGGGAAGTTTGTCTATTCCGTAGTGTACTTGCATAATTATTGAAGGTGCAAATCTAAAGATATAATCTAAAATTGTATCTTGCCTGCGCAATGAGTGATTTGTATAAAAAAAGAGGTGTTAGCGCCGATAAAGAAGATGTACATAAGGCAGTAAAAGATTTAGATAAGGGATTATGGCCCAAAGCTTTCTGTCGAATTTACCCCGACTACTTAGCCCATGATGAAGCATTTTGTAACATTATGCATGCAGATGGTGCTGGAACAAAAAGTGTATTGGCCTATCTCTATTGGAAAGAGACTGGCGACATTTCGGTATGGCGTGGTATTGCGCAAGACGCATTGGTTATGAACTTAGATGATATGTTGTGCGTAGGTGCAACGGGTCCCTATACTTATACAAGTACTATTGGTCGTAATGCATCTATTATTCCTGGAGAGGTTATTTCTGAAGTGATAAATGGTACACAAGCCTTTATAGATGAAATGGCCAGTCATGATATTGATATACACTTCTTAGGTGGCGAAACGGCGGATGTAGGAGACGTAGTACGCTCCATTATTGTAGATGGTACTATGATGGCCCGTATGCCAAGGAAAGATGTAATAGATAGTACAACGGTTGTCCCAGGTGATGTAGTTGTATCTATTGCTTCTTTTGGTCAAGCTATATATGAAAATGAATATAATAGTGGGATTGGTAGTAATGGATTAACCAGTGCACGTCATGATTTATTAGAGAAATCCTATGCAACAAAATACCCTGAAGGGGTTGATGAGCATTTAGACGAGGCGGTAATCTTTAATGGAAAGTTTAAGCTGATTGATAAAGCTCAAACTATGGAAAATATTGGGAAGCTTATTTTATCTCCTACAAGAACCTACGCTCCTTTAGTAAAGAAAGTATTAGATACCTTAGTTGGAAAAATACATGCTATTATACATTGTAGTGGAGGTGCACAAACAAAATGCCTGCATTACCTACCAGATAATGTGCGTGTGATAAAAGATAACTTAATTGCACCCCCAGAAATATTTACAACCATTCAAGAAGCAGTAAATACTGATTGGAAAGAAATGTATAAAGTATTTAATATGGGACAGCGTATGGAATTCTACACAGATCAAGCAAGTGCCGAACAGATTATTAGTTTGTCATCAGCCTTGGGATTGGAGGCTCAAATTACTGGTCGTGTAGAAGCAGCAGATAAAAAATCCTTATTAATCGAATCGGAATATGGTTCTTTTGAATATGCTTAAATAAAAAAAATCCCGACTTATAGTCGGGATTGAATTTTTTAGTAAGAAAAAATTATTTCTTTTTCTTTTTAGCACCGCCTTTTTTCTTAGCTACTGCTTTCTTCTTAGGAGCCGCTTTTTTCTTAGCTACTGCCTTTTTCTTTTTAGGAGCTGCTTTTTTCTTAGCTACTGCCTTTTTCTTTTTAGGAGCTGCTTTTTTCTTAGCTGCTGCTTTTTTCTTTTTAGGAGCTGCTTTTTTCTTAGCTGCTACTTTCTTTTTAGGAGTTGCTTTCTTAGCCGCTGCTTTTTTCTTTTTAGGAGCTGCTTTTTTCTTAGCTACTACTTTCTTTTTAGGAGCTACTTTTTTCTTCGCTGCCTTT
>CALIIL010000049.1 GCA_938017685.1 uncultured Chitinophagaceae bacterium | reverse complement strand
ATGAGTAAACTCCTAAAGAATACTTTCGGGCTTTATTTAAAAATCGTTTTCTGCTTTAACAGGTACACCTTAGGAATATATTTTACTAATTTAAAAATTATAGCACTAAAAATAAGACGTTTTTAAGGGCCGACTATTTAGATGAATTTTTCTATAGATTTAATCGAAGAACCTTTATGAGCAATATGCCCAATTTTACTTTAAAAGCAATGGTCAATGCTAAACCAATACCAGTAATATTAACTAAAAGCGGATACTATGGGTAATTCTATTAGTTTTATCTGCACCAGAACGTTTCGCATGTCGTACATAATACACTAACGGAATGGCAAAAGCATTTTCAGGCAACTGACAATATTTGCGCAAGCGCGATATCTTATAAAGTTCAGCGGTATTGGTAGCCTTGCCTCCATAAGAAGTTATATGTCGTTTTTGTAAGCGGTCTATTGGTAATAGCATATAAGATGCTGTATCCCAAGACAGTTTTTTGAGGCGCACGCGCTTATTGTTTTTCTCAAAATCTAGAAACCTTTGTTCCGTCACTTTTTCTAATATAAAATGGTTAGTCGTAACCGTAAATCTTACATACTGATTATTCAATCCGTCATAATCTTCATAAGCTGTTTTTAATGCAAGCACGGGCGTCTTTCTATTCTGACACAGTACATTGATATGACTCAGCGGTGATTGAAAACGAGTAATAATTAACCCAGCGCACAAATCAATCTCATTGGGCGAGCCATTGGTCAACACAATATCGCTTGCTTGCAGCTGGGCATTTTTTAAATCTTTAATATCAATTTTTCTTAACCTACTAATTTTACTCCCAGGAACCAATAATTGATAGCGCACCCCATTGTACAATTCATTGGATGTAATGATTGGTGGCGGCTTAGGGATATTTCTTACATAATCCATTTGCCGCTCCGTAATAGGATTAAGATAAAGGTTCTCTCCAATATAAGCGCGCTTCACAATCATATCATATAATCGAATATTGTCTTTAGAAAATCGCTCTGTCGTAGCAAATTCTAAAGCGTACACTTGTTGATCTTCATAATAATTAATTGTGCCGAGGATATATTGGCGCATATTGCTCGCCCGGTAATTTCGATAATTAAACTCCGTCACATCAGGATTATTTCTCAAGACCTCTCTACAAAAATCATGATGATAGCGGTATTTGCTAGAGTTAGTAAAAAACAAACGTTCATGCTGAATATCATATATAACCTTGACTGCCTTGGTATTACTAAACTTCTGGGTTAGCGGCTGACTTTGTAATGTAATAAATTGTCCTTCTGACTGTAACTCTTCATAATAGTCTACCTGTGCGCAAGCAATATGCGACAAATGAAAGAATAATATGATGAGGCAAAATCGTATCAAAATGCTAAAGATAGAACGCTTAAAAATAGGCATTGTCATGCTAAGATTAATGAAACACTCTATTTCCACACAATATCCGTTAAACCCACGCTAAATCTATGCTCTATTGAACGCATCAATATTAATTTCTTGGTTCATATAGCCTTGAAAGATTACCTTTGTAGTAAATAGAATATTATGGCTTATTCAGAAAAATTATTAGATCATTATAACAACCCTCAAAATGTAGGGACTTTAGATAAAGATAGCAAGTTAGTAGGAACGGGATTAGTTGGTGCACCTGAGTGTGGTGATGTAATGCGTTTACAAATTGAAGTAGACGAAGCTACAAACACAATTAAGGACGCTAAGTTCAAAACATTTGGTTGTGGTTCTGCTATCGCTTCTTCAAGTGTAGCTACTGAGTGGTTAAAAGGAAAATCAATAGACGAAGCAATAACCATTGATAATATGGATATTGTAGAAGAGTTGAGCTTGCCTCCTGTAAAAATTCACTGTTCTGTTTTGGCAGAAGATGCAATTAAAAGTGCGATTAACGATTATCGTGTAAAGAATGGCATGGAGGCCTTAGAAATGGACGAGAAAATTGTACACTAAGCCCTTCGATAAACTCATCGTGACATTTATGTCAGGTTGAGCATGTCGAAACCCAAAATAACAAATCATGGAAGTAGCACAAGAAAACGGCATATACATCTCAGACGTAGCGAAAGGTAAAATTGAGCAATTGTTCGAAGAGAGCAATTTGGATGAGACGTATTTTGTACGCGTAAGTGTTGTAGGTGGTGGTTGCTCAGGCTTGAGTTATAAATTAGACTTTGACAACGAAAGCCAACCAACAGACCAAGTATTTGAAGATAAAGGCATAAGATTAGTGACTGACTTAAAAAGTTTCTTATATCTTGTCAATACAGAGCTAGACTTTAGTGATGGCTTAAATGGTAAAGGTTTCAACTTTGTTAATCCTAATGCGAGCCGCTCATGTGGTTGTGGCGAAAGCTTCGCAGTATAAATAAAAAAAACATTATAAAAAAAATGCCCCGCGAAGATCGCGGGGCATTTTTTTATTTCATTGTGCTTTGTTGGGCTATTATTTGATAGTCAATAATTCTTTTGCATATCGCTGACCATTGCCTTCAATGGCAAATACATAATTCCCCTTGGACAAAGCACCAGTATTAAAAGAAAACTCATTCTTTCCTTTCTTACATTCCCTTGATAACATGACTTGGACCAAACGACCATTCATATCGTAGAGGTTAAATTGAAGTACTTGCTTCGCAGGTAATTCAAAGCGCGTAGTAAATCGGTTCAATACAGGGTTTGGAAATACTGTTGAAGCAATACCATTATTCTCAACATCATTTAAGCCAACAGCAAAATCTTGATGGGTAACCATCGCCACTCGCGTTTGTCGTCCACCATTTTTTGTAACAGCACCAACCAGCACCGATCTTGATGGATCATTATACATTTTCTGAATGCCAGAATAGTCTCCCCAACGTTCGTTTGAATCAGCTAAAGCATTGATTGCATTTTGACCATCTTCTATTGAAATCACATCCGAGTAACCTGCACCGTTCTTGTACAACATGCTCACACCAGGAAAACTATCCGTATAACAATGACCAAAAGTATACAATACCTTATTTTCTGTTCCATTACCAACCCACGTCATACTTGGATAACCGTATTCTATCATAGGACCACTTAATATATCAGCTGTAATCGTTGGTGTGGCATTGCTTACATTTTGAATTTCTCCGAGTAATAGACCAGCGTTATTATAAAGTGGATTTACTGAGTTAGCACCGAAGTGTATTCTATCATTCTCGTACATTGCGCTTAATACACGACCATCATTCGTCATTAAATACTGACCATTACCCATTGGAACATTCGGAGGGAAACCATAGTTCACAGGAGATTGAATTACTTTTTGAGTAAGTGATGCATTGTTTGATTGATACGAATCATCGATATGAAGTATAAATACACTGTCATTTGACAAATCAACATTTCTTATCGAAAGGAAATACATATCATCACCCATATTCGTTTCTTGATAGCGTGCTGGGCATATGTTACGGTAATACACACCATTATATTGCAGGCTGTCCCAAATGGTAAAGTTCAATGAGTTAGCCAAGTAACCGTCATCTTTCTTGATTTGATAAATGACACTTTCTTTAAAGCCATTTTGCCAACCAATATTATCTATAATATGATTCCAAGTCATAAATAAATCCTTATCCGAAATAGCAATAATCGGATAATCACTCCAAGTACCGTCATTATAAGGACTACCGTCTAAGGTATAAAAATTCCAATCGTCTGCCGGATTATTCGTTGTAGAAAAACCAACAATAATATTTGAGGATGTACTAATATTTCCTGAAAAACAAACAAGGATAAAACGGTCTTCTTTAGGGTCATACAATAACCTTGGGTCTGATATCCAACTAAATAGGCCTGTTACAGAATCCATTGCATTAATATTCTGCACAAAATCCAATACGCCGCTTGTATCATACACACGTATGTTGGCATTGACGGCACTAATAATTGTACCATCATTAGAGATCGCTACATCATTATCAAATGGCGTACCACTGCCAGTATTACCTCTCCACTCATTAAGTATAATAGGATTAGGCGCTGCTCCACTCGTTTTTTGTGCACCCAAATCAGACAAATCAGTCTCTAATCTTTTTTTATGTAAAAGCTCTTTCTTATTTCCATACTCAGCATAAGGTATTGGGTTTTGATCTAAATGAATGAGTACAGGATCAAAATTCTTAAATTTTGAATCAGTAAATGATGCTGTTCCTTTCAATGGAGCAGTGAAGTTTGTTTTTCTAAAGTTCTGGGCATTAGCACTCAAAATAATTATTGAAAACAAGAAGCTAAGTATAAGTTTCATGACTTTTAATTTGACCTTAAATTTACGAAAGAAAAGATAAAGAATAAGTTGACTATCAATTTATAATTTAAAGACGCGCTCCTCTAATTCATTTAATGCATTAATGAAACTAATATGCGAGTATGCTTTGATGTCATTATACATAATATCCTTCCGTTTTATTTTACCTTTTTCCAGTAACCGTTTGCGCATAGTCCCTTTTAATAATGGATAAGTAGGTGTGTGCCATTCGGCGCCATTGTACAAGGCTATATTACTATAACTTGCATCGGTTAGTCTGTCATTTTTAATAAAAATGACTTCCGTATCATGACTAAATGCTTTACTGTGTTTTTCAATACATGCCCGGTCTAGTAACTTATGCGAGTAGCTCAAAGCATTGTCATGCACAAAAACAACATCCATTATTTCAGTGCGGTCGTACGCTACAAATTCAATACGGTCAATATCACTTCCATAAATAATACGGCATTTATACAACCCCTTCCGCGGAACGGACACTTTCTTAATTGCACGTTTTAAATCCAACTTAGCTTCAACACCCAGTAACTTATGCATACTTGTACGCATACGATTTTGATGAGCAGCCAAATTATATAGCACCCCATCTTGGCATTTAATACTTTCAAGTAGTTGGCACATATATCTTCTGTATTAGTTCTCCATATTCTTTAATAGGCTCGCTATACTTAGTTATACCGCCACCACTTTTATAGACTAATCCACTTTCTACTTTTTCAATAAATCTTATAAGCACACAGGAGTTCAAACTGTGGCCATCAAATACACCAGCAACACCCGTATAAAAACCACGCTCATAATTTTCAGCATCTTTTATTATTTCAACTGTTTTCTTTTTGGGCGCTCCAGTAATACTTCCTGCTGGTAATAATTTACAAAATATTGATCCAATATTTGATTTCCAATCATTGGGTAGTTCACCACTAACTTTAGAACTTGCTTGTAATAACTTGCCTTTGGCTGTTTTTATTTTTGATATGAAGCGAAATGAATCAACTTGCACATTTGTGGCGACCATGCTCAAATCATTTCTAATTAGATCTACAATGGTATAGTGCTCTGCGATTTCCTTTTTATCATTTAACAAGACCTCTTCGGCATTGGGTAGCATGGCATCAATAGTACCTTTCATTGGATAGGAGTATATTTTATTCTCCTTCATTTCTACAAATGTTTCCGGACTAAAACACAGCCATTTATTCTTAAACAATAATTTGTACTTAGACACAGCATGTTCAAATAACTCTTGTAAACTCAAATCCGTTTCAATCGGTGTTTGCGCAGTCAGGTTACACAAGAATGAGTTACCATAAAGTATTTCATCTTGCACCTTTTGTATTTGCTCAAAATAAGTTTGAATAGGTATGGGAGTAGGCTTTATCTCTATTGGGTTCTTTTGATTATGCGCTTCATTTAAAACAAACTGTATATCATTAGCCTCTAACTCGCTCAAAGGAAGAACAACAGGTTCCTTAGCATCAAAATCAATAGCAAAGAAGAATGGCTCGCCAGTACTACCCAGTGCATTCATCTTTTGTATAGTCCCTTCTAATTCTTTTGTAAGCAAATGCAGTAATTTCGTAAGCTAAAGTAAACGATTTTGAAGATTTTGCTCATCGATAATTACGATTCTTTCACTTATAATATTGTGGAGCTGTTGCGTCATGTAAAAAATAGTGAAGTAAGCGTTGTAAAAAACGATGCATTGAATGAAGTAAATGTTCAAGACTTTAGCCACATTATTATTTCTCCCGGACCCGACTTGCCTGAGGCATCTGGTCAGTTAATGGCATTTATTGAAACACACTATCAAGCCAATCCCATGCTTGGTATCTGCCTTGGGCATCAAGCTATTGCGCAATTCTTTGGCGCACAACTCAAAAACTTTAAGGCTCCTTACCACGGAGAAATAGCCACCTTAATCCAACGATCACCTTCTGCCCTTTTCAAGGACTTGCCAGAAACATTCAAGGTGGGTTTATATCACTCTTGGTATGTCATGGATAAAGACTTGCCAGCTACTTTAGAAGTTATGGCCCATAGCCGTGATGGAATTATCATGGCACTTAAGCATACCGCATTACCGATAGTTGGTGTGCAATTCCATCCCGAAAGTTATATGAGCGAGCATGGCTTAGCTATTATTGAGAACTTTTTAGCATCTTAATTGCTCGTTGCGCTTTAACTTAGTGCGCCTATGGGATTATTAGGAAAGTTATTTTTTCCAGACAAGGAAGAGGAAGAATATGTAGTGACAAAATTTGGTCGCTACTCCGATAACAACAAAACAAAAGAACAGCTTGACCAATGGAAAGAGGCCAAAAAACTATTCGTAGATAAAAAATACTTAGATGCTTTAGAGCTTTTTTTCAAATACTTAAAAGATAATAATATAGATAATGTTAGCTTCAAAAGAGATGGAGACAACGCAACTTTTGAAGTATATCAAGGCAGCAAAAAAATTGATGGAAGCATCAATGACGTATCCTTTAAAGCATCTGTACCTATTGCTCAAATGACTAAGCGCACTATTCCTGTATTGCGCAAGCTATTAGAAAAGAATTATAGCTTGTACTACAGCAAGTTTTATATGGAAGATGATAAATTGTGCCTACATATATATAACGACTTACGCGCCGCTACTCCCGAAAAACTATATTACGCATTAAAAGAAACAGCACTCAATGCCGATCGATTAGATGATATATTAGTCGATGATTTTGAAACATTAAAAGCAGTAGGCACAGGACATATTGAGGAAAATAGTGAAGCTATAAGACAAGTAAAATATGACTTCTTTAAATATTGGGTAGACAAAACCTTGGCTAAGATTGAAGCGCTTAATCCAGACACTTTTGCTGGAGGCATTGCCTATATGCTACTGAACTTGGTGTATAAGATGGATTACCTTTTACTACCAGAAGGCAAGCTTACTGAAAAAATGGAAGAAATAAATGCCGTTTTTTGGAACAACCTCAAAGACATGCCAGCTGTGGAACGCAACAATCGTATGTATAACAAACTCAAAGAATTGAGTGCATGGGACGAGGAAGAGGTAAAAAAATATTTCTATAAAACAAAGCATACCTTTTCTATTACAAAGCCTACCGGCTTTAAAAATGTGATTAGTACAATACAAGAAACCATGAAAAATGTTCAATGGTTCCAAGAAAACGGACACTTTGATATCTCGCTAGAAATGTTGGAGTACGCATTTGCTTATTCCCAGTTCTCATTTAGCTTACCTAAGCCCGCTACCGAATTATTTGATGTAGTTATGCAGGTTAATCATAATGATTATTATAAAGCTATGGGGCACGAAGAACAATTATATGATCGTGCCACTAAGAAATTTAATAATGACGATATTATTGAAAAAATTGAGGATATCACTGAGAAAAATAAAAAACGCTACCCGCATTTAGTAATCAATGCCAAAGCCATAAACTTTGCAAGCTTACAAGCATTTAATCAAAGCATACTAAGCGAATTGGTAAAATTAGACCTTCGAAGAAAATAAAGCATTATGACCAGAGCACATTTCATAGCCGACTATAAAGAAGGCGTTATACAAATAGCTACACCACAAGGAACAGGCACAGGATTTTACCTCGCTAAATATAACTTGATTGTAAGCAACCATCACGTAGTAAAAAATTATGCGCGTGTAACTATCAAGACACAAAAACTACGTAAGCAACTCGCCCGCGTACTATTTGTAGATACTAAATATGACCTAGCCTTTATAGAAGTGCCTAAGGAGCATGCCTTAGGCAATATACCCTTGGGTGATTATGATGCGTTACATGACGGTGATGAAGTAGTGGCCATTGGACATCCCTTTGGATTAAACTATAGTAGTAGCCGGGGTGTTGTATCAAGAAAAGATCGCGTAACCAACGGATTAAAATATATACAAACAGATACTGCTATTAACCCTGGCAACAGCGGAGGGCCTTTAGTTAACATGCAAGGTGAAGTCATTGGCGTTAATACATTTATCCTACGTGGTGGTGATAATTTAGGGTTTGCAGTACCAGTCATGTACCTCAAGGAAGCCTTGGATCAATACACACCTATGCACGGAACTTATGTGGAGCGCTGCCCTTCTTGCTCATTCTTAATCACAGACAAAAATATTGAACAAGAAAAATACTGCCCCAATTGTGGTACCGAAATAGATATTGAAACCCTAGACGTAAACAATGAAGAACAGCTCACTGGTGTAGCCAAAACCATTGAAGATATATTGCAAGACATGGGCATTGATACCGACTTAGCGCGTTTAAGTGCCAATAGTTGGGAAGTAGAATCAGGACGAGCGCTGATAAAAATTCATTTTAACCCACAAACTCTTTTCATAACTACTGATGCATATTTATGTCAGTTGCCTAAAGAGAATATTGGCGACTTATATGAATTTCTATTGACTGAAAATGCTAAAATGAAATACACGCATTTTAGTATGCAAGGCAATCAAATAATTATCGGTGCTGTTTTTTATGAAACGGATATCGAGCGCACTTCGGGTAAGAAAATATTTACATCCATTCTCAAAGAAGCAGAGCATTATGATAAAATATTGATTGATAAATATAAATGCTTGCCCTTGTTGATTGAGGATTAACGCTACTAAAAGGCTATTTAGAAAGGTAGCAATCTTTATTAATTAAATATATTTTGTCTCAAAGAATATCAGAAACAGAACTCATACTACCATCTCTATATTTAATGAATATAAATGGTGGAACCATTACAACTTCAGATCTAATATCTCGGCTACGTTTAATTATGAAACCAAGCGGGGCTGATTTAGAAATATTATCTGGCAGAAATGACGATAAGTTTTCTCAGAAGGTAAGAAACCTTAAAGCTCATAGCACCTTTGAGCGGTACGGTTACGCAAGTTATAAAGGAGAAGCTCGAAAAGGTTATGCGGAAATAACAGAAGAAGGAAAAAAACACTTAAAAGAGAACCAAGAAATACTCAAGTACTTATTAATTAATGATTTTGAATACGCCGACTTAACAGAAAATTTAAGAGCAATAGAAAACAACAAAGACAAAAGAAAAGTTCAAACCTTCGACGAAAACATTATCATTCAAGAAGGGATAAAAAAAATTGCTCAGGTCAAAGTTTACGAACGTTCATCAAAACTGAGGAACTACGCAATCGAATATTTTACTGTGGATGGTCATATTGCCTGTTCATGTTGTTCATTTGATTTTGAAAAATTCTATGGACCAGAAATAGGCAAAGGCTTTATTGAGATGGTAGTGTACAAAAAAGTGTGTAATCGATTTGATTAATTTTACTTTCAAAGCAAACAAACTTGTTGTGGGAAGTCTGTCTGTCTTTGGAAGTTTTTTGTTTTTGCATCGTAAATATAATGGATCACATGACAGATATGGGGATTAAGCAAATAGTTTGGTTAATCTAAAGAGGAAGAATTTGGTATCTGTAACGCCTCTTAGGTTTGCTCTGAAGAGTTTTATTTTTGCGTTGAATGATTCTGCATTGGCATTTGT
>CALIIL010000048.1 GCA_938017685.1 uncultured Chitinophagaceae bacterium | reverse complement strand
ATAGCCTAGCTCTTTAATATCTGTTATTACAAAATAAGCTAGAATGCCAGATGGAAGAAAGTGTGATATAAAATGTTCTGCCAAATCTTAAAATTTAACCCCAAAGATAATTTACTCCCCACAGTTATCACGTGATCCCATTATTTGAAAATTCATTTGGAGTAGCTCCAGGAGGTGACTAGCGCAGAAATTGAGAAGCCCCTAGATAAAAACGATAAGTCGTATTAGCAGGTATTGCAAAATTAATGTTTGAATGAAATAAATTATAATTTGGCATTACACCTCCAACAGAGTTAAAAGTATTTGTAGCAATTTGATTCCAACCATTTGCCGCATTAATAGCGGTAAAGTTTCCCGATAAGTTTGTTGCCGAATACCAAAGTTCAGTTGTAACACTACCTGTGTTCACGATGAAACTAGAAACACTATCTAAAACGGCAGGATAAGGATTCGTATTTTCAATTACAAAACAAATTCCTTCCCAATTAGATGTGGCTGTGTAACCAGAGTTAACCGTAGGGATCGTCGGAACGACTGGCGCACCAGAATTTATGGAAATACTTTGACCATTAGCATTTATTGAAAAACAAGTAAAAGCTAGAAAAAATAGTACTTTAAGTAAATATTTAGACATAGTTAATAACTTCGGTAAGTTTGAATATACTAAAAAGACGCAAATATGACAATAGGGGTTTGTCATTTTTTTCACACAAATTTTAGTTATCCACTAAAAAAATCTCTCATAAGCTCTTACTTTTGGCGCAATATGAATTTCAACCTTTCCCAAATGCCTCAAAGAGACGCTAAACCACGAACACATGGCTTAACAATGGTCATGGATAAAGGGTTGAGTATCAACCAAGTAAAAGATTTTATAGATATTGCTGGGCCATATACCGATGTAGTAAAGTTTGGTTTTGGCACCTCTTTTGTTACACCTAAGCTTAAAGAAAAAATGCAGGTTTATAAAGATGCAGGGATTGCCATTTATTTTGGAGGCACTCTTTTTGAAGCATTTGCGATAAGAAATGAGCTAGATACCTATGAAGGAATTATAAAAGAATATAGCTTAGAATACATTGAAGTGTCTGATGGCAGTATGGATATAGATCACAAAGTGAAGTGCGAATACATATCCCGATTTGCAAAGCAAGTAACTGTACTGAGCGAAGTGGGTAGCAAAGACACCACAAACATTATGGCTCCATACAAATGGATTGAACTCATGCAGGCAGAACTTGATGCCGGGAGTTCTTATGTCATTGGCGAAGCACGTGAAAGCGGAACGGTTGGTATTTATAGAAATGATGGTGAGGTACGCCAAGGGTTAGTACAAGAAATATTAACGAAAATACCAGAGGAAAAAATCATTTGGGAAGCACCTTTAAAAGCACAACAACTCTACTTTTTAAAACTTGTTGGACCTAATGTTAATCTTGGAAATATTGCACCAAGTGAAGTCATTCCATTGGAAGCAATGCGTATTGGTTTGCGTGGTGATACTTTTCATCTTTACTTAGACAAATAGTTTAATAGTAATGAATAATGATCAAACAGCGAAGAACCAATTGAAGTTTGGACTGATTGGCAAGCGTTTAGATTATTCATTTTCTCAAAAATATTTCACTCAAAAATTTGACCAAGAAGGTATAGATGCTTCTTATCAAAATATTGAATTAGCCAACTTAGAAACTTTAAAAGAACAAATAAAAACAGCAACTATTTCGGGCTTTAATGTAACTATTCCTTTCAAGGAAAAAATCATTCCCCTACTCCATTCTTTATCACAAACAGCCAAAGATATTGGCGCAGTAAACTGTGTAAAAATAACTAAAGACAATCAATGGATTGGGCACAATACAGATGTGATTGGTTTTGAAAAATCACTACTCAGCTTAATAAAATTAGCACGGCCCAATGCCCTAATCTTTGGTACAGGCGGCGCTTCCAAAGCCGTACAATTTGTATTAGACCATTTAAAAATTAATTACAAAATAGTAAGCCGCAACGATTACTTAGAAACAATCCAATACCAAGATTTAAATGAAGATATACTATCAGAACACAAGCTTTTAATCAACACAACACCTGTCGGAACCTTTCCCAATATCAAAAACTGTATTGATATTCCTTTAGAATATATTGGCAAGCAACATTTTTGTATGGATCTCATTTACAACCCAGAAAAAACTAAATTTCTAACGCAAGCGCAAGACAAAGGCGCACAAATTAAAAACGGCAGAGAGATGTTAGAAATACAGGCAGAGGAGAGTTGGAAGATATGGCTTAGTTGATTTGATGGTGTGCTGATTTGATGATTTGATAATTTGATGATTTGACGATTTGATGATTTGATGATTTGATAATTTGCAGCAATGTCAGTTCAAATGAAGCCGCGTTCATATTTGATTAAATAGTTCAAAAGCACATTGGCAAGAAACTTTTTCATTATCAAATCAACCACGCACCGTTCGCTGCTCAATTCGCTTCTCGTAGTCAATTCCTTGGAATATATGTTTTACATAAATACCAGGCACATGAATTTCATTAGGATGTAACTCGCCGGGTTTTACTAAATGTTCTACTTCAACAATAGTCGTTTTACCGGCCATGGCCATTAATGGATTAAAGTTTCTCGCGGTGTCTTTAAAAATTAGATTTCCGTACTCATCGCCTTTCCACGCTTTTACAATCGCATAATCACTTTCAAAAGCAGCTTCCATCAAGTAATTTTTTTCCTCACCGTACATGGTAAACTTTCGCGTTTCTTTCCCTTCGGCAACTTCAGTACCAACACCTGCAGGTGTAAATATCACAGGCATCCCATATGCAGTGGCCATACAGCGCGTAGCCAATGTCCCTTGAGGAACCAGCTCTACTTCTAACTCACCGCTTAGCATCTGACGTTCAAACTCGTCATTCTCACCAACGTAAGATGATATCATTTTCTTTACTTGCTTGCCATGCAACATTAGACCAATACCAAAATCATCAACACCAGCATTATTAGAAATACAAGTCAAACCCGTTACGCCTTTTTTTACTAAGGCAGTAATACAATTTTCAGGGATGCCGCACAGACCAAAACCACCCAACATAAGCATCATATTATCCTTTATTCCTTGTACCGCCTCATCGGCATTTGCTACTACTTTATTTAATCCCATGTTCTTATTTATTTAGTTGTCTACAGAAAACTCTACATAGATTCCTTTAGTTCTTACAGTAAAATTTATTGCTAAAACACCCTTATAAAATTTTCCGTGTTCATAGGTCTTACCTTGACCAGTATTGGCATTATTTATTGTCACTTTCCATACTCCATCTACCAAGTCTAAGCCCGTGTATTTTCTTAATGTATCTAAGGTTGCATTTGCTTCTACTCTATGAACACTACTTATATTTTCAGTTACAATCTTAACATCAATTGGATAATCATTTTGATTATCAATATATACAGTCGTGTATTGATTTAAATCACATGAACTTAAAAACAATACACAGGATAATATTACAGCTAGTACTCTCATTATAATTCTCTTAATTCTTTACCCGTTAAATTTATAAATACATCTTCCAAATTCGCAGGTTTTACTTTTTTATTTTTTTCGAAACCTGTAGCCAACAAACTATCAATTAAGTTGTCAGGCGTGTCTATACGCATAATTTTCCCTGCATCTATGATGGCTATTCTATCACAAAGTTCTTCGGCTTCATCCATATAATGCGTAGTCATTACAACGGTTGTCCCTTCTGATCTAATGTTTAAAATCAAATCCCAAAGGTTACGACGAGCTTGTGGATCAAGCCCCGTTGTAGGCTCATCCAAGAATACAATTTTGGGTTTATTGATTAAAGTTGTCGCGATAGAAAAACGTTGCTTTTGTCCTCCACTCAAAGCTTTAAATTTACTTTTAGCCTTATCCTCCAAACCTACTGTTGCCAAGACTTCTTGTGCCGAAACTTTAATATTATACAATCCTGCAAAAACATTAATCAATTCTTTTAAGTTCAAATTGGGGTAATAACCCGCACTTTGTAATTGTACGCCTATGCGTTGTTTAACATCATTAGCGTTTGTACTAACATCATAGCCATCAACTAGAACAACTCCTGAAGTTTTTTCACGTAGTGTTTCTATAATTTCTAGTGTAGTTGTTTTACCAGCACCATTTGGACCGAGCAAACCAAATATTTCTCCTTGCTTTACTTCAAATGAAATATCATTTACAGCGACAAAGTCGTCATATTTTTTTACCAGATTTTTTACTTCAATTATGTTCATTATCAATTATTAATGTTGAATTATTAATTCTTAATTAAACTCTCATTCTACCTTTAACATTAAAAATTAAGCATTCAGAACTACATTTCCTTCCAAGTCATAATCATAAGCCTTGTCAATTTTTACATGCACAAAATCCCCGGGCACATAATCCTTGTCGGTATTAATAATTACTTCGTTATCGACTTCAACGCTATCAAATTCTGTTCGCCCCATATAACGCCCTGCTTCCTTTCTGTCAATAATCACTTTAAAAGTCTGACCAATTGTCTCTTCATTTCTAGCTAAAGAAATATCTTGTTGAAACGCCATCACATCTTGCGCACGTCGTTCCTTCTCTTCGTCAGGAATAATATCTTCCAAATCATGCGCACTTGTATTCTCTTCATGAGAATAAGTAAACACACCTACTCTATCAAATTGTATTTCTTGTAAAAACTCTTTTAACTCTTCAATATGTTCCAAGGTCTCACCCGGATAACCCACAATAAATGTTGAGCGTAATGCAACGGCAGGATTTCGTCTGCGTATTTCCGCAATTAAATCATGCATATCCTGCGACGTAATTTGTCGTTTCATGGAAGTCAATAATTCATCGGAAATATGCTGTAATGGCATATCTAAGTAATTACAAATCTTTGGCTCAGATTTCATCACATCAATAATATCCAAGGGAAACTTATGCGGATAGGCATAATGTAATCTAATCCACTCCAAACCTTCAATCGCACAAAAAGCACGTAGTAGTTCAGCCAGTTTTCTTTCTTTATAAATATCCAATCCGTAATAAGTAAGTTCTTGTGCAATCAACATAATTTCTTTCACACCTTTTTTTACCAACAACTCAACTTCTATAATTAATTCTTCTATTGGTTTAGAAACGTGCTTACCACGCATCAGTGGAATGGCACAAAACGAACAAGTACGATTACACCCTTCACTAATTTTTACATAAGCATAGTGACTTGGCGTTGCCAAGAAACGCTCACCTACTAGTTCCTCTTTATAATCTGCTTCCAAGGTTTTTAAAATATTAGGCAACTCCATGGTACCGAACCAAGCATCAACATCAGGCATCTCTGCACGCAAGTCATCTTTATAACGCTCGCTCAAGCAACCAGTCACATATACTTTCTCCAACTGCCCTTCTTTCTTCAATTCTACATGTTCAAGAATTGTATTAATACTTTCCTCCTTGGCTTTATCAATAAAACCGCAGGTATTAATAATAGAAATATTATAATCCAACACTTCACTTTCGTGCGCAACGTCTATTTCATTGGCATTAAGTTGAGCGCTCAGTACTTCACTATCTACCATGTTTTTACTACAACCTAAGGTTGTAATATTGACTTTGTCTTTTGTAAATTTCTTTGTCTTCAAAGTATTATTAATTTTTAATTTCTAATGTTTAATTTTTAATGCTCTAAACGCTGTTTTAATTATTAATTTTCAATGTTCATTTTTTTTGAGCAACTCATTTATTCGACTACTATTAACTTCACGCAAGTAATAATTTAATCATTAAAAATTAAGCATTATTTATTACTTAATGATGCCTGCGCTGTTTTGATGATTGAAGTTAACAATCTTATTAGTTCTTCTGACATTTTCAGTAAATCATTTAGCTTTTCATATTTAGTAATATTCGATTGAATAATTAATCGCAGCCAATAATTGGTTTCCCTCGCTTCTTTAGACGAAATAGCCATTTTAACGATAAAATCTCTTTTACTCATTGCTGCCCCCGCCTCTTCAATGTTGGCGCCAACACTTGTAGCCGACCTTAATATTTGTCTTGACATAACATATTCATTCTCGCCTTTCATATGCTTGTACAATTCAATTATTTCTAATGCAAAAGCAAAACTCTTTTCTTTAACTACATTAGGCTTCATGAAAGTAAAAATTTAAACATTAAAAATTAAGCATTAATCATTTGCTAAAGAGAATATACTATCCACAAACTCAGCCTTATTAAATACTTGTAAATCTTCTTTTTGCTCTCCTACTCCAATGTACTTCACAGGAATATTAAACTGATGTGCAATAGCCAATACTACGCCGCCTTTTGCTGTGCCATCCAGTTTAGTAACCGCTATAGACTTAACATCCGTTGCCGCTGTAAATTGCTTGGCCTGCTCCAAGGCATTTTGCCCAGTACTGCCATCTAATACCAAAAGCACATCATGTGGTGCATCAGGAATGACCTTTTGAACCACGCGCTTAATTTTATTCAACTCATCCATTAAATGAATTTTATTGTGCAAGCGACCCGCTGTATCAATGATTATAATATCTGCTCCTTTGGCTACGCCGCTTTTAACCGTATCAAAAGCTACAGAAGCCGGATCGGCGTCCATTCCTTTTTCTACAATTTCTACATCTACGCGTTGGCTCCATATTTTTAATTGCTCCACAGCTGCTGCTCTAAAGGTATCTGCCGCACCTAATACAACTTTCTTACCAGCATTCTTGAAGTTATAAGCAAGCTTACCAATAGTCGTGGTCTTTCCAACACCATTTACACCAACTACTAAAAGCACATAAGGTTTTTTATCGGCGGGCAAATCAAAATTCTGATATTCTTGCGAAGGCGCATCTGTTAAGATGCTCATCATTTCCTCTTGTAATAAATTATTTAAGTCTTTAACACCTAAGTATTTATCACGGGCAACTCGTTCCTCTATACGTTGTACAATCTCTAAGGTCGTTTTCACGCCCACATCTGCTGTAATTAAAGCTTCTTCCAAAGCGTCTAATACGTCGTTGTCCACCTCACTTTTACCAACAACAGCCTTGGTTAGCGTATTAAAAAAACCCGATTTAGTTTTTTCTAAGCCCTTGTCCAAGGTCTCTTTTGCCTCTTCTTGTACTTTATTACGCTTAAATAATTTATTAAAAATGCCCATAGGAATTGCAAAAGTAAGCAATTAGCAGTGATAAACACACCACTGTTAGCGTAATGAGTAATCGTATTTCTAGCTTATTCTTTTTTCTGTTAAAGCTAAAGGATATCAAAAATGCTTTTCGTAAAAAAAACTACTTCTTCCCACTAGCCAACAAATAAAGTACAGCCATACGAACCGCTACCCCATTTTGTACTTGGTCGAGAATAATACTTTGTCCACTATCGGCCGCATCTGAGCTCAGCTCTACACCACGGTTTATTGGACCGGGGTGCATTAAGGTTATTTCTTTATCCAAGCCATCTAACATCGCTTTTGTAATGCCAAACTGTAGAGAATACTCGCGCAAAGAAGAGAACAAAGGCATATCCTGGCGCTCTAATTGTATGCGCAGCACATTGGCTATGTCGCACCATGCTAGTGCTTCATTTACATTATAAGTAACATCTACTCCTAAGGAAGCAATATGTTTAGGTATTAATGTTGGAGGACCGGCAACTAAGACTTCCGCACCTAACTTTTTTAAACAAAAGATATTACTCAATGCAACACGCGAGTGAGCAATATCGCCAATGATTGCTACCTTCTTGCCTTTAAGACTTCCATGTTTCTCATGCATAGAAAAACTGTCTAACAAGGCTTGCGTTGGATGCTCATTGGTTCCGTCACCAGCATTTATAATAGCCGCATCAATATGCTTTGATAAGAAATGTGGCGCACCGCTCGCGCTATGTCGCATCACGACCATATCAACCTTCATGCACAAGATATTGCGTACGGTATCTATTAAGGTTTCGCCTTTGGAAAGTGAGGAAGAGGAAGCGGCAAAATTTACCACATCAGCACCAAGCCTTTTCTCGGCGAGTTCAAAAGATATTTTTGTTCGAGTAGAATTTTCGTAAAAGAGATTGACAATCGTTGTATCTCTTAGTGTAGGAACCTTTTTTATTGGTCTTTGCAATACTTCTTTAAACTCAGCAGCTGTTTTAAAAATCAAATCAATATCCGAAGCTGTTAGATCTTTAATACCTAACAGATTTTTTACTGACAATGTTTGTTCGTTACTGCTCATCTAATAATATTACTTGGTCTTTTTTATCATGTTCTTTCCAATACACACGTACTTTTTGAGCATGAATACTGTCAATCGTTTTACCTACGTAATTTGGTTGTATGGGTAATTCTCGTCTAAATCTTCTGTCAATCAATGCCAACAATTCAACCTTGTCCGGTCGGCCAAAATCAAGAATAGCATCCAAGGCAGATCGTATCGTGCGACCAGTAAAAAGTACATCATCAATTAGAATTACTTTTTTCCCATCTAAGCTAAAGTTCAGTTCTGTTTTTTTAGGCGCTTTAAATTCATCGCCGCTATTAAAATCATCACGGTAAAAGGTAATGTCTAATTTACCATATTCAATTTTGGTATTCAGCTGCTTTTCTAAATAAGCCACAATACGATCACTCAACATAACACCCCGAGGTTGAATACCAATTATACAAGAATTATCAAAGGAGAGATGGTTCTCGATGAGCTGATGCGCTAAGCGCTCTATAACTACTTGAAACTGTTTATGGTCGAGAATTGTTTTCAAAACGTATGTTCTGAGGGGCAAATTTAAACGAAATAACTCGTAATCCCATATTCAATTCTATTCTTTACCGCTACTGCCTTTAAATTGCTCGTGCGAATTTTTAAACAATACATTAAATGTAGTCAAGGAGCCGTAAGCACGTGTTATATATTGCTGCATATGTACTTTGTCTTCATCGGTTAACACTTTGTGCGAATTGATATTCTGCTCAAGTACTCGTAAGCGGTCACGCACCATTACAATTTTATGAAAAAAAGTTTCAATGGGGATCATCTTATCTTGCATCTCGTCATTTCCAGGCTTTATTATCAAGTGACCATCTTCCCACTTACTACCCAACTCTACCATCTCTGTAATATCTGCTCGGCGGTCTAATAAATTGCTCAATGCCAATTCTACATCGGCCAAGCTGGCCACTTCGCCAGAACCACCACCTTCGGTTGCTGATAGCACTTTGAGCTCAAAATCTTTAGAAATACTCTTTTGAGAATTACTGCTTTTAAACCAAATATTATAGAATTCACTCCCCGCTTCAACAATTACACCTTTACCCAATAATGGATGCTCTACTCTTGATCCTACTCCCAAATTACTTGTATCCATGCTTTACTATTTAGCCTTAAAATTAAGGTTCAAGCTTTTCATAATTTGCATTTGTAAAAAATAATTTTTATCTTGGATAAAAACAATGTATCATGTTATTCAAAAGAACTTACACCTTAACATCAAAACATACACCTGATAATCTCCGTTCTAAGATTAAAGGCGAGCATTTAAATATCCATAATTTGGACTTTGAAATCATGGAAAAAGAAGGTATTCTAAAAATTATACCTCATACAGAATATGCCGAAGAGAAGATTTACACCTTGCCCATAACACATGTTACTTTCGAAGAAAACGGAACAGGCGGTTCCAAAGTAAAGATGAATAGTAAACCGCGTCGTATAGATATTGGAGGCCCAAGTCTTGTACTTGCTTTTTCATTATTTTTATTCCTTGCAGGCTTAGGCTTATTTCTTTTCATGCAAGACCAAGGCTATGATATCGCATCCTACATCTTAATGTTTGTTGGTAGTATAATATTTATATTCTTTTGGTACAGAATGGGCGCTGGGTATTTTGATTACATACGAAAGCAAAAGAAATGGATTGCTTCTCAGCTTTAATCTACTAATTGATAGTACGAATAGTTTAATTTTAATGAGCTATGCTTTAATTTAAATAGTTCATTAAAACCTTCATCAGTTGTTACAAATGCTCCCCCCTGATCAGGGTAATGAATATAATGCTTAACATCATAACGTTTCATTTCATTGGCAAGCTCCTGCAAAGAATAGTCGCTTTGTTCAATTGTGTAATTATTTAAACCAGCTAAATAACTCACCACCCAAAAACTCCCTTCATCATTGATATTGGTTGCAATTTTACCAGATATATCATTCGCTTTTAGCTCTTCTGCCATTTCAAATAATTCCTTATTCTTGCCCGCCAACTGCACATAATCTTTTATTAAAAAAGGTAAGAATGAAAACGCGAATAGCAATATAAACAAAGGCCGCTTCTCAAGCACCACTTTTGTATTAATTAAATACATACCTAATGGCATTAATAAGAAAGTACTGAGCCATATGTAGCGTGTCTCAATATGCATAGCCAAATAACCTAAAGGCAAAATGATTAATGCTAATAAGATGGACAAGTAAGGTTCTGGAATATCATTTCGTTTGTAAAAACTATAAAGCAAAAGCAAAACGATGAGTATAAAGCCCAATGATATTTGCGTAACACACTTTAATGCCATAATACAAGTATGCCCAACACGTAAGACCCAACGATAAAAATGATGTCCTGAACTTAATGGCGTAGACAATTGCCCTTGACTTACATAAGGATCTTCCCAAAAACTTGGCGAATCGTCATATGGCGGAGGTATTAACAGGTCAATTTCTGGCTTAAAGGTTTTACCACTATTAATGTACCAACTCATATTTAACTTACCTGCATGCCCTGTCAAAGAAAACGCTCCATATTTTTTTTCTAATTGAAAAGACCAAGGCAATACAACCGCAACGATTGTGACTATACCTAACACATAATTTACCAGAACTTCTTTCCTCAATGCCGTTGATTTTCGCCAGGCGATAAAAGCTATTATTGTAAAGTGTGCACCAAAGAAAATGAAAGAATAAGCTTTGGCATAAAAACCTACACCCATAATAATAGCGGCAAGCAATACATACTTCCGTTGGAGCAGGAAGTCTTTGGTTATAAATAAATGAACATATGCCAAGGCAAAAATAAGTTGCAACACATCTCCAAATATTTGATAATAAGCATACATCACCAGTATTGGAACAAGTGTAAAAGTCAATACCCTCAACGCAAAACTATTGAACTTTAATTTCTTAAAAAGATAAAAAGCCTGCGCCAATAGTACGGCTGCAAAAAAAGCATTGAGCCCTTTAGCAACAAGCCAAGCATTGGCTCCTAACTTGAGAAAAGGAACCATGAGCCAACAGTTAAGTGGCGACCACAATCCATTGATACTTTGCAAGTATTCGCCACGCGCCATACGCTCGGCAATGGTAAGATATGCCGTAGCATCACTATCTAACAAATAAGTATACAAAGGGTGTACAACACTCCAAAGTATACAATACAATAGAAGTGCAATAGGCAACAAATATTTATCCTTGATGTGCGGCATTTAAAGTTCGAAAATACTCAAAGCTTTGGACTAATCGGCTTCCGTACCAACTGAATAGTTCGCCATCAACTAAGATTACTTGAGCATTTGGGAATTGCTCTTGATATATTTTCAATTGTTTTTCTTTAAATGGAAAAGGTTCTGACGACAATAATATTAAATCAGGATCCATTGCTTTTACTTGTTCGACACTCAATGAAGGGTATCGCTCTTCTTCTATTGCATTATCAAACCCTGCCTCATTTAACATAGCATCTATAAAGGTTCCTTGGCCCGCAACCATCATAGGCTCATTCCATATAAAGTATAAGACACGTTTATTTGTTTTAGGCAAATCACTTTGCGCTTGTAATATTTGATGAATGATAATCTGAGCCTTTGGAATAGTATTAGTCATAATACCCACTTGGTCTATCATGTCCAACGCACTGTTCAAATCGTTAATATCACTCATCCATACTGGAGCAATATCACGCAAGGCCTCAATTTGTTCCTTTACATTTTCTTCTTTATTCCCTAAAATCAAATCAGGCTGCAAGCTTTTAATCTTTTCAATATCCAATTGCTTGGTACCTCCTATTCTTTGTTTTGATTTAAACCAATCATTAGGATGTATACAGAACTTTGTAATGCCTACAACCTCCTTTTCCAAACCTAAATCATATAACAATTCGGTCTGAGAAGGCACGAGCGATATAATACGCTTAGGCGTTTCCTTTAGTTCAATCTTGAACTTTATTTGATCGTGGTAAAAAGCCAAAATGTGTTTTGAATAATAAAAGTAAAACAGCCGTAAAGACTAAATCAATGGGAAATAACACTTGACCAAAAGTTGCCGCCCACACTTCATCTCTAAAAACTGCATAAAATAAAAACTCAGTCATAACAAGACCTATATATACAAAGCCCCAAATATATTTCTTACGATAAGCCATAAACCATGCTAGTGTAAATGCTAAGTAGCATATAGGCTTCCACATATAAATGGACGAGCCATCATAATCTACAAAGTAATGTTCATAAAACGAATACGTTCCAGCCAATACATGAAAGATGAGAATTAGTAAAAAAATTAAGGATGTATTCAGGTGTTTCATCATTACATGAAACCTTTTTCTTTCATCCACTCGTCATTATACATCTTATCAATGTAACGGCTACCATGGTCATGAAATACAACAACAACATAATCATCTGGTGTCAATTGATCTTTCATTTTTAATACCGCTTGTAATGCACAACCACTTGTTGACCCGCAGAACATCCCTTCTAATCGTGCAATATCTCTACCACAGTTTAAAGCTTCAGCATCATTTACTTCAATGAACTCATCTATTAAATCAGCATCATAATTGGCTGGGATAAAATCTTCACCCGCACCTTCAACCATGTACACACCGGCCAAAGATTCGTCTACCTCACCTGTTTCATGCCAATGCTTTAATATACTTCCCTTAGGGTCTGCCGCAATTGCTTTGACCTTAGGGTTTTTCTCTTTTAAATATTTACTGGTCCCCACTAGTGTTCCGCCTGTTCCAGTTGCAACAACATAATGCGTAATCTTACCTTCCGTTTGTTCCCATAATTCAGGACCTGTACTTAAGTAATGAGCTTCTCTATTAGCCAAGTTATTGTATTGATCGGGCAACCAACCACCTCTTTCTTTGGCAATACGCTCGGCTACTTTATAGTAAGAACGAGGATCATCTGCCGGCACATCTGTTGGACATACATGCACTTCAGCACCTAGAGCTCTTAAGATATCAACCTTAGCTTGGCTCATTTTGCTTGCCATTGTAAATACACATTTATAACCCATTTGGCTCGCGGCAAGCGCTAACCCCATCCCTGTATTACCACTTGTGCACTCAACAATAGTGCCACCTGGCTTTAACACACCACGCTCTACAGCATCTTTAATTAAATGAACCGCTAATCTATCCTTAATACTATTGCCAGGATTAAAGTATTCAACCTTGGCATATACAGGACAAGGCAAGTCCTTCGTTATATGGTTCAATTTAATCAAGGGTGTATTACCGATGGTTTCTAAGATATTATTATAAACGCTGCTCATATTATTATTAAAAATTTTTACAAAGGTATAGAAATATTAAAAAGGATAGCCAATTGATAGGTTCCATTGTCCACTATTTAGTCGCACACCTTTCAAATCCCAACCGCTATTGGTTAAAATGTAAGGATGTTTCAATGGCCAACCATGATCTAAACGAAATACAAAAAAGGAAAAATCTAGTCGTACTCCCAATCCTGCACTGATTGCGATATCTTGCCATAAAAACTTAGGATCAATCTTTGCACCCACATTGGTACTATCTTCATTCCAAAGCCAAATATTACCCGCATCAACAAAGCCTACACCATTGAGATTAAAGGCTCCGCCAAATAAAGGTGCTATTTTAAATCGATATTCTGTATTTAACTCCAGCTTTATATCACCTGTTCTATCCACAATTTGTCTATTGGCACTTGTATCTAATGCTTGCCTTCCTGGACCTAAACTTCTTAATCGCCAACCTCTATTACTAAATGCACCACCTTGCGAGTATTGCTTAATATACGGTAGCGATTGATCTCCAAATGTGGGCAAGCCCAAACCTATCATGGCACGTGAAGCCCATTGATATTTCTTTCGGGTCAAGTAATATCTATAATCAACATCCGCACGGATATAATGTGCAATTGGCGAAATGGTATCTGAGGTTACGGATTGATATATTGCATTAACACCTTGTATAATGGTACCCGCTTCTTCCAAACCAAGTTTAAGGGTATGGCTTTTTACGGCATTACCTACTAAATCACTTTTATATTCATAAGTAACATTTTCACCCATAATAAAATTATTGGCATAAGTATTACGCAAGAAGGTTGAGTTGTTTAATTGCTCTAAAAAATCAGCGCCCAAAGCATTTTGGGGCACGCGTGTGTATGAAAGAAATAAAGGTGATAGCAACCAACTTTTATTTTGAGTTTCTTTCCAACTGTAACCAATGGAGGCAGTAGTATTAATCAATCTAAATACATTAACACGATTTACTCTGCTGTATGCCAAGGTTATAATTGTATGCGGATAGTTATACCTTGAATGCTTTAAATTAAAAGGTAATAAAAACTTAGGAAAAGAGAGATTAGCCGTTACATTTAAATTATTGGCATTCAAGAATAACCTTCTTAACACGGGCAAATTCTTATTATCATCCAGTCTATTTTCAATCGTATACTGCGCACTCAAGCTAAGTTTATTAGCGCCTTTCCACAAGTTTTTTGTATTGTAATTAACTCCCAATCCAAAACCTAAAACATAATCCTCAGACGTACTTAAATCCGGATTAATCTGAAAGTCCTGCCGTGGCGCCATGGTCAAGCTCAAATAACAATCTAAGGTTGTACTATCAACGACACTTCGTTGATATTGAATATTTACAAATTGAAAAGTCCCTAGTTGGTTCAGGCGATTATAGGTAGCCGTTTCTGTTTTGGTTGAGTACACATCACCTGGATGAATAAAAATGTTATCAAAAACAACATCTTTATTGACTTCTAAAACATCATATCTAAATATAATGTCTTTATACTTCACTTCATTTAATTTTGTTCCTTGTTGTAAATCTTGAAAGTCATTAAACGTTACAAATACCTTTCCAATACTAAACTTCTCCTTGTATTTTTTTTCTCTAGTCTCTTTAAAATTAATGTACACATTAATAGAATCGTTGGAACCAACTTTTGTCTCAACAGCCTTGCCAAAGTCTAATGGATTTTGAAAAGCATCAATCAATTGAGAGCGATCAATCGTATCTAATTGGCAAGAAATATTTTCTGTTTTTACAGCATAGAAACCGTTCTTGCGCAACAACGCATATAACCGCTCGCGTTCATTGCCAAAATCCGTATTACGAAATACACGGCCGCGTTGCAGTATGCTACTTTTAGCATTGGCTTCTATTAAGTTCCTAATGGCTGCATTGGGTGTTTCGTATATAATTTCCTTTATGTAATATTTCTTACCGGGCTTAATATTATAAACAACCTTGGCTTCTTTATTCTTTAATGGAATAATGGTATCTCCTACTTCTGCATAGAAAAAACCGTTATTAATCATGTACTGCTTTAAGGTAGAATCTGTTTTTCGGGTAGCATATTGATTAATTAAAGCAGGCGCTTCAACTTTGCGCTTTCTTATCTTTTCGGCCTTAGGATTATCTTGATAATATTGAAATCGTTGGTTATAACGCCACAACTTGTAACGAGGTAAACTCTCTGTTTCCAATAAGTTAGAATTAGGCTTAACGTAAATCAAAGAGTTGAGCCCCGCTCTTAAATCAGTTTCGTTCTTTATTTTCTCGTCTGTTTGGAAATTAATCTCATTTTTTTTGAGCAACAAATCATTTTCTCCCAAGTGACGAGTATAATTACATGAACCAAGCCCAAGGCTTAAGAATAAAACAAGCACATTAAAGGCTCGTATCATATTTTGATGTGTAATTTGCATTTAATATGCTCAGCAAGTCGCAAATTAAACATATTCAAGCATTACGTAAGAAAAAAGATAGAAAGGAACATCAACAATTTGTTATTGAAGGGCGCAAAATTGTGCACGAATTACTAGACAGCGATTGGGATGTAAGACAAGTCTATTGCTCTAAATCTTATGCATTAAAGCATGAGCCTCCTGCAGAAAGCGAAGTTATTGAAGATTTTCTTTTCGAAAAGATCAGTAGCCAAAGCAATCCAGAAGGCATATTAGCTATTGTAAGCATGTATGCTCATAAGCTGCCAGCCTTAGAAAGCATCCGTGGCATTGCTTTAGATAGAATTCAAGACCCTGGTAACTTAGGTAGCATCATTCGTATTGCTGATTGGTATAATATAAAGCATATCATATGTAGCCTAGACAGTGTAGATTGTTACAACTCTAAAACCTTACAAGCTAGTATGGGCAGCATTCTCAGAGTTCAGGTACACTATACACGCTTGGAGGATATAGCCGAGCAAACATCCATTTATGTAGCCGATATGAAAGGACAAGACTACCGAGACATTAAGCCATTATATCGCGGATTATTATTAATAGGCAATGAAGCACAAGGCGTAGGTTCTTGGTTAGAAAAAAAAGAAGTAACAAAAATTACTATTCCTCGTCAAGGTCAAGCCGAGAGTTTAAATGCCGCCATAGCATGTGGTATCTTATCTGCTCAATTATTCGGATAATCTATATTACCTTCGCTTTCATTAAACTATTATTGTAATACCAAGTCCAAAGAAAATAAAATTATTGTATGAAAAAGATATTTTTACTCTTAGCTATTGTTCTATTCACCCTACCAACATTTGCGCAACGCGCGCGCACCTTGCTCAAAATTAGAGATATGGAAGGCCGCAACATCACTGCAGAGATAAATGGTAGACGATTTGATAGAATAGCCAGAACATTAACGATCAGAGATTTTCCTCCGGGACGACATACGCTTCGCTTGTATGTTGTAAGCAAAAAACGCAACGGTCGCAACTTAGCGCGCCTGATTTATACAGGTCGCATCAGAACGAAACCTGGTAAAATCTATTACATCACTGTTGATGATTATGAAGGCTTAGATATTATTGAAGATTGTTGCTTAGGTGACAATGGGCCGTGGAATGAACAAGGTTCTTGGTACCGTGCACGTCGTAACGACCAGCAGGATTGGGAGCGCGACTTGCAAATGAACCCACAACGCGATGACTACTATTACAAAAAGAAAAATAGAAATAACCAGTTTCAAACTAACCCACGTGACGATTGGTCTCACTTTAGTAATGGTATGAGCACTGCACAGCATAATACATTAGTTAAGCAATTGCATGACGCATCATTCGAAAGCAACCGATTAGATATTGCTAAGCAAGCAATAGACGACAATCAAATAACTTGCGCTCAATTAGTAGCCATTATGAACGAAATGAGTTTTGAGAGTTCGAAACTACGCATTGCAAAGTATGGCTACACAAAATTGGTTGACCCAGAAAATGCCTTTACTATCAATCAAGGATTTGGTTTTAGCAGTTCTAAAGATGAGTTTAGACAATTCACACAGAACAATAGAAGATAAATTAGTTTGAAATAATTAGAAGCCATGCCGCATTGAGAATATCGAAATGTCGCAGGGCTTTTTTAATGCAATGAATAAGGAGCTCACCTATAAAGAAATAGTAAACGCATTATCATTTAAATGCGCTGATCTGTTCTTGCAACTAATTATTTACTACCGTTTTGTTTTCGTCCCATTAAATAAATCAGCTAGGCACAACAATTTTGATATCACTCAACATGCTCCAATATTTTTTTTCATCATCGGGCTTTATCAAATCTTATTATATATTGTTCATACATGGAACCGAAAGAAATATAGCGACTTTCTATTTGGACGGGAGGTATACTCTTTAATGGTCAAGGGCTATTTTATTTGCGCTATAATTATAGCACTACCCCTTCTTCCTTTTAAAGTCTTTTCGTTTAGCTTTCCCGTCCTGCATTTGATTGCCCTGTATTATTTTATCATCAGTACTGTTGAAACCGTTCGCTTGTTTCAACGCTATTCAACAAGAAATAAATGAAAATGGATACGGATCAAATTGTATCAGCCATATTAAAATGCTTAGATACACTTTTTCAATTAGCCATTCTAGGCTTACTTATCTATTGCTTATTCGATAGCCCATACGGCTATTCAAAACAAGACTTTGAAGATTATAGTGCTGTATATTTTCTTGGGATTGGATTCTATCAGTTACTTTCTTTTAATATTCACTTATTCGTATTTAAAAATGAGGCGCGTCTGCGCATTGGACGGATTATTTATTTCATTCTGATTCCACTCTTTTTTCTTGCTTATTACATTTATTTACAACAACCCCATTATGTTGATTTAGATTCGGAATTCATATACGCGCTACACATTATTGCCTTTTACTATTTAGCTATTTGTATTACAGAAACAATAAGCCTCTTTATTCTAAAAAATAAGTCCGCGGCTAATTCATAAAATTATTCATCGCTCTCAATAGTATTTCTTAACTTGCTTCTTCATGGCAAAGAAGAAAAAACTCGCGCTGCATTGGCAAATACTCATTGGCATGTTAGCCGGAGTATTATTTGGTATTCTGATGCTTAATATTGACTTAGGTAAAGAAGAAGTCATTTTAAGTAAAGCAAGTACATCTGTTGTCAAAGAATTATTTACGACTAGCACAGGTGAAGTTGTTGAGTTGTCGAAAGAGGTTGTTCGACCCGCAATAAAATCAACCAAGGCCAAAGAGTTTGTGTCTAATTGGATTGCACCTTTTGGAACCATCTTTGTACGTTTATTAAAGCTTATTGCCATCCCACTAATTATTGCCTCCTTGATTAAAGGAATTGGCGAATTAAAAGACATCGCTAAGTTTTCTAAAATTGGCGGGCGCACAATACTTATCTATATCTCTACAACTATAATTGCTATAACGATTGGTCTAGGATTAGTAAATCTCTTAAAGCCGGGCAACAGTATTCCAAAAGAAACCATAACTAAAATGACCGAGGCCTATGCCAAAAATGAAGGCGTTACAAAAAAAATAAAAACAGCTCAAGCACAAACCCAGAGCCGCCCATTAGACTTCTTAGTAGATATGGTGCCTGATAATATTATAAAAGCAACATCCAACAACACCAATATGCTGCAAGTTATTTTCTTTATCATCTTCTTTGGCATCTGTATTTTATTAATCAAACCAGAAGATGCAAAACCAGTCTATGACTTTTTTACTGGTTTAAACGAAATCATCCTTAAGATGGTTGACATTATTATGCTTACGGCACCCTTTGCAGTATTTGCTCTATTAGCCAATGTCATTGTAAGCGCCAATGATCCGCAATTGCTCTTAGGCCTATTACAATATGCTGGCACTGTGGTGTTAGGTCTAGGTATCATGGTATTACTATACGCAACGGCCATTAAACTTTATACGGGACGATCTTTTGCCAGTTTTTTCAAAGGTATTAGCCCGGCCCAATTATTAGCATTTTCTACCTCATCATCTGCGGCCACCTTACCCGTTACGATGGAACGAGTAGAGGAACATTTAGGCGTTGAAAAAGAAGTAAGCAGTTTTGTCTTACCAGTTGGCGCAACCATAAATATGGATGGTACGAGTTTATACCAAGCCGTAGCGGCTGTATTTATTTGCCAAGCATTAGACTTTCCATTATCCTTTCAATTACAACTAACGATTGTTCTGACTGCCCTATTGGCTTCAATTGGTTCGGCTGCAGTTCCAGGAGCCGGTATGGTTATGTTGGTTATGGTGTTACAATCTATTGGTTTACCTGAGGAGTATTTCGCTATTGGTTTGGCTATGATATTTGCCATTGATAGACCCTTGGATATGTGCCGCACCGTAATTAATGTTACGGGCGATGCGACTGTAGCGATGCTCGTAGGAAAAAGCGTAGGCAAACTAAGCGACCTTGCCATTAAAGATTGGGATGACAATTATGGCAAATAAATGATTAAATACAAAGTTTAATAGCATAAGACATTTAAAATAATTAAAGAATAAAGCATGCAAAACAAAGCACTCATTGAAACCTTTTACACCGCATTTGCCAATGGCAATGCCAGCAAAATGATTGCTTGTTATCATGATGATATAACTTTTACAGACCCGGCCTTTGGAACATTGAACGGACAGCGAGCCAAACAAATGTGGCAGATGCTACTGTCTCAAAAAAGTAGTGGTACCAAAATAAGTTTTGAAAATATAAGCGCAACGGATACTAACGGCCAAGCTTCTTGGACCGCCAAATACACTTATGGCGACCAAAAGCGTCAAGTAGTTAATCATGTACAAGCCAACTTTGAATTTAAGGACGGTCAAATTATAAAACATACAGACACTTTTGATCTTTGGTCTTGGTCCAAACAAGCCCTAGGACCTATTGGTTACCTTTTGGGTTGGAGCGCATTTATGAAAAACAAAGTACAAAAAACAACGAAGGATAAACTGGATGCTTTTATAAAGGGATAATTAAGAAGAATTCTTTTTATAATTTCTAGTAAATTGCGCGTGCAAACTGCTTAATACATGCACTACAAAAAATACATCATAGCGAGTGCTATATCTTTTATCATGGCTACTAGTCCTTTTTGGCTGCCGGCCTTATTGTATGCATTAGGTGCAAGTGATGGTATTATAAATTGGAGCCTTGGATTAGCTGGTGCAAGCGAGCTCTTTACAACCTTAGGTATTGGCTTGCTGATACTAAGCATATATCACTACCGCTTAAAACGGATTAGTTAAATGCTCGAGTTTAGTTTTTACATGCTGCTACTCCTTTAATATTTTCATTGATTGTTGCTGACCATTTAATACCGCTCTAAGCATATAAGTGCCTTGTGGGCAGCTAGTAATATCAACCTTAGTTTCTTGAGAACTTATTGACGTAGCATAAAGCAATTGTCCAGTCATTGAAAAAAGCTGTACTCTGTCTCCAGCCGAAAAAGCCGATTGTTTTGTCTTTACAACAAAAGCTGCATGAGCTGGATTCGGGTAAACAACAATATTATTTTCTGCAACAAAATCATTTACATCAGTAGCAAAGAAAGGCGCAATCAATAACTCATTGGGCAACATAATACCAGTGGAAACGCCGCCCAAGGAAATAGCATTTGGCTGAAAATTACATGCCGTTCCTATTAGATTAGGAAAATTTATAACATCAAGAGTGGATGTATTAAAATCTCCACTAAAATATAACTTGCCATCAGGACCAATCTTAGAATCAAACTGAAACTTAGATAATCTAGAATAAATAGGATCACATGACAGATATGGGGATTAAGCAAATAGTTTGGTTAATCTAAAGAGGAAGAATTTGGTATCTGTAACGCCTCTTAGGTTTGCTCTGAAGA